>DAOTVX010000059.1:0-6684 GCA_034436275.1 Anaerolineales bacterium
CTCGCAAGGAGATTGCTTCGGCGGCGCCTCGGGCGAGCCTCGGCGTGGCCCTATCGCCGCCTCGCAATGACAAGGGACAGGTAATCTAACATTGTCGAGGTAGTTACATTACAAGTATAGCAGAAAAGGCGCTGCGGCCAAAATCCAGTTCCACCCCAGGCCAGCCCCTCTTTGCCCACCAGAACGCAGTATAATCGCCAGCAACACCGCTCCCTGTCTCCAGCGCACATCACAGCGTACCCTTCATGTCTTACGCTTCACACCTTATCCCCAGCCACCAGCGGAGTTCCTCATGCACATCGCCGAGATTTTAAAACGCCCAGGCCCTCACTTCAGTTTCGAGTTCTTCCCGCCGAAAACAGAGGAAGCGGCGCAAGCCCTGTTCGAGGCCATCCGCGACCTGGTGCCTCTGGCGCCGTCCTTCGTCAGCGTGACATACGGCGCGGGCGGTTCGACGCGCGAACTGACCCGCGAGCTGGTCATCCGCCTGCAACGCGAGACCCACCTGACGGTCGTCGCTCATCTGACCACCATCGGCGCCACGCGGGAAGAAATCCTGCGCCTGCTGGAAAGTTACGTCGCCAGCGGCATCGAGAACGTCCTGGCGCTGCGCGGCGATCCACCGCGCGATCAGCCCGACTACGCGCCTCCGCCGGACGGCTTCCGTTACGCCGCCGAACTGGTGACCTTCATTAAAAAGCACTTTCCACAACTGGGCATCGGCGTAGCCGGCTTCCCTGAAGGGCATCCCGAAACGCGCAACCGCCTGAAAGAACTGGAATATCTGAAAGCGAAAGTTGAGGCTGGCGCCGATTATATTTGCACGCAATTGTTCTTCGACAATCACGTTTTCTACGATTTTTGCGAGCGCTGCGAGATCGCCGGCATCCGGGTGCCCATTCTGGCCGGCATCATGCCCATTACCAGCCGCAAAGGATTATGGCGCATGGCCGAACTGGCGGCTGGCGCCAACATCCCGGCCCCCTTGTTGCGCGCCGTCTGGCGCGCGAAAAGCGATGCCGAAGTGGAGAATATCGGGATTCACTGGGCAACCCGTCAGGTCTTCGACCTGTACGACCGCAAAGTAGCCGGCATCCATTTTTACACCCTGAATCGCTCGCGACCAACACTGAAAATCTACGAAGCGTTGGGCCTCGCAGCGCGAGAAGCGAGCGAGTGATGGTAAAATGTTCTTTCCATGGACGCCGCATCCTGTTACTTCGTTACTCTGGTACGCCACGGCGAATCGGTTGGGAATGCGGAAAACCGCCATCAGGGTCGGGCCGATTTTCCGCTGACCGCGCGCGGTCAGGCACAGGCACGCGCGCTGGCCGAACGCTGGAAAGCCGAGGGGCGCGCTTTTGACCTTTGCCTGGCCAGTCCTTTGCTGCGCGCCCGTCAAACCGCCGAAATCCTGTGCGCGGCGTTGAGCATCCCGCTGGAATTTGATTCTTCCTGGATGGAAATTGACGTGGGCCTGGTCAGCGGGCTGGCAGAGGAGCAGGCGGCACAGGTAGCACCGCCTCCGGCTTTTTCCACTCCTTACCACCGCACTGGCCAGACCGGTGAAAGCCGCTGGGAATTGTATCTGCGCGCCGGTCGCGGCATTCAGGCACTGCTCGATCGGCCGGCAGGTCGTTACTTGATTGTCGCCCACGGTGGCATCCTGAACATGGCGCTCTATGCCATGCTGGGCATTGCCCCGCAAGCCAATGTCCAGGGGCCTCGTTTCCAGTTCAACAACACCACCTTCGCGACGCTGATCTACGAGCCCTATCGCCATACCTGGCGGTTAACGGCGTTTCAGCAACCGCCTGATGATCCATCAGGAGGAGCAGCATGAACTTCCTCGTTTTCGGGGCCGGCGCCATTGGCACGTACATTGGCGGCTCTCTGGCGCATCAGGGCCAGCGCGTCGTCTTCCTTGAACAGCCACCCATCGTGACCATGCTGCGTGAGCGCGGTCTGCGGCTGGAACCTGGCCCCAACCAGTCCTTTGCCATAGCCCCCACCGCCTTTCAGGTTTACCCTTCCCTGGCAGAGGCGCTATCGCACGGTCCTTTTGACGTGGCCATTTTCGCCCTCAAATCGTTCGACACCGCCGCCGCGTTGGAACAAATGAAACCGCACGCGGCTTCGCTACCGCCGATTCTGTGCCTCTCCAACGGCGTAGACAACGAACCTGCGCTGGCCGCCCTGCTGGGCCATGAACGCGTCATCGCCGGCAGCGTCACCTCGGCGGTCGGTCGGCGCGCGCCGGGCGATGTGGTCCTCGAACGTTCGCGCGGCCTCGGCCTCGCAGCCGACCATCCGCTGGCCGTATCCCTGATGGCCGCTTTCCGGGCCGCCGGTCTGAACGTTCGCCTTTATCCGCAGGCCGCGGCGATGAAATGGTCGAAGATGCTCACCAACCTGCTCGCCAACGCCACCTCCGCCATCCTCGATATGACGCCGGCAGAAATTTTCGCCCATCGGGGACTCTACCGTCTCGAAATGCGCATGTTGCGCGAAGCCTTGAGCGTCATGAATGCCCTGGGGCTGACCGTCGTCAACCTGCCCGGCGCGCCGGTGCGGTTGCTGGCTCTGGCCGCGCGTTTGCCCGAACGCCTGGCACAGCCGCTGATGCGGCAGGCTATCGGCGGCGGACGCGGTGGTAAAATGCCGTCCTTTCACATTGATTTACACGCCGGCCGCGGTCGTTCTGAAGTCGAATGGCTCAATGGCGCGGTAGTGCGGCATGGTGAACGCCTGGGCGTGGCCGCGCCGGTGAACCGTTTCCTGACCGACACGCTCCTTGCCCTGACACGCGGCGCACTCCCGCTGGAGACATACGCCCGCCAGCCAGAAAAATTGCTCGCCCATCTTCCCCAGCCCTTATGAAACCGTCGGTGCAAATTGTCTCTCCACGCCCGGATATTGAGGCTCATCTGCCCGATGGCCGTGTGCTGCGCGGCCCGCGCGGGGCCAGCGCCGGCGAATTCCTCAAGGCCATCGAAAAAGACCTGCCGGCCCCGCTCACCGGCGCCATTGTCAACGGCGAACTGCGCGAGTTGACCTTTCCGCTGGATATGGACGTTCACCTCGCTCCGGTCACCATGGCCGATGAGGACGGGGCGCGTATCTATCGCCGCTCGTTGACCTTCCTCCTCGGCGCGGCATTTGATCGCCTGTATCCGAACGGCTGGCTGACCATTGACCATTCGGTCTCCGCCGGCGGCTATTTCTGTCAGGTGCGCGGCCGCCCCCCGTTGACGAATGCGGAATTGAGCGCCTTACAGGAGCAAATGCGTCTCTGGGTCGAACAGGATTTGCCCTTCCAGCGCGAGGAAATCGCTCTCGAACAGGCGCTGGCGTATTTTCAGGCTCGCGGCGTCTGGGACAAAGTGCGCCTGCTGCGCTTCCGTCAGAAAGAATATGTGACCGTGTATCGCTTTGGCGACTATCTGGATTACCATCACGGTTATATGGTGCCTTCCAGCGGTTACCTGCGCTGGTTCGAACTATCCCCCACCCGCGATGGCTTCGTGCTCCGTTTTCCGCGTCGCCGCTCTCCAACGCAGTTATCGGTCATGCCCGATTATCCCAAACTCCTGCTCGCCTTCCGTCAATATGGCGAATGGCTGGAGCGACTGGGCATCGACTCGGTCGGCGCGCTCAATGAGGCGCTGCAAAGTAACCGCGCCCGCGAGGTGATTCTCGTCTCGGAAGCGCTCCATGAACAGCACATTGCCGCCATTGCCCGGCAAATTGCCGAACGGCAGGGCGAGACGCGCCTGGTGCTGATGGCCGGGCCGTCCTCTTCCGGCAAGACTACCTTTGCGCGCCGGCTGGCGATTCAGTTGCTGGCTCTCGGCCTGTCCCCTTACGCTCTCGAACTGGATAACTACTTCGTCGATCGCGAACAGACGCCGCGCGACGAACATGGCCAGTATGATTTCGAAGCCCTGGAGGCGGTTGATCTGCCGTTGCTGGCCGAGCAGTTACAGGCCCTGCTGGACGGCAAACCCGTGACTGTGCCGCGTTACAACTTCAAGGCCGGCAAGCGGGAAACGGGCGAAGAGGTCCGGCTTCGCCCCGATCAGATCATCTTGCTGGAAGGGATTCACGGCCTCAACCCACGCCTGCTGCCCGGACATTTGTCCGCGCGCGCGATGCGGATTTACATTTCCTGTCTGACGCAGCTCAACCTCGACCGGCATAACCGCGTTTCTACCACGGACACGCGTCTCCTGCGCCGTATCGTCCGCGATGCGCGCGAGCGCGGCTACACTGCCCAACAGACCATCGCGCGCTGGGAATCGGTCACGCGCGGGGAAAAGCGGCACATCTTCCCCTATCAGGAAAACGCCGATGTCCTGTTCAACTCGGCGCTGGCTTATGAAGTCTCGGCGCTCAAACCACTGGTCGAGCCGCTCCTGCGTCAGGTCCCGCCGGGCACGCCGGAGCACATCGAAGCCAAGCGTTTGCTGGCCTTCCTTGAATGGTTCCTGCCCCTCGAAACCGATCTGGTCCCTGACGATTCCATCCTGCGTGAGTTCATCGGCAGGTCTATTCTGGCAGAATTCCAGTTATGGAAAGGATGAGCCACAGTTGGCCAGACAGGCCCAGGCATCTGATACCATCGCATGTCCTTTCTTGAGATTCTCCTTGTGGCGTTGAGCCTGGCCATGGACGCCTTTGCGGTTTGCCTGGGCGCCGGCGCCTCGCCCTACCTCAACGGTCATCGTCCGGTCTTCCGTCTGGCCTTCCATTTTGGCCTGTTCCAATCTCTCATGCCCGTCCTCGGCTGGCTGGCCGGGGTCACCATCGCCGGCCTCATTGCGGCATTCGATCACTGGATCGCTTTCGGACTGCTGGCATTCGTAGGTATCCGCATGCTTCACTCGGGCTTGAATCCCAATGGCGAGGCGCACCATCGGGACATTTCGCGCGGCTGGCTGCTGGTTACGCTCGCCATAGCCGTCAGCATTGATGCGTTCGCCATCGGCCTGAGTCTGGCCTTTCTGGATGTGAGCATCTGGCTGCCGGTGCTGATCATCGGTCTCGTCACCAGTCTGATGTCCTGGGCAGGCATGCGCATTGGGAATCGCTTAAGCAAACGACTGGGCCAGCGCGCGGAGATTCTGGGCGGAATGATCCTGATTTGCCTCGGAATCCGCATCCTGATCAGCCACCTGAGCGGCTAAAATTATGTCAGGCGGGTTTGTTCGCAACCGCGCAGCAAGCCTGGCACGTACCCGGTCACGCCTCTGACGCGAGGCAGATGAAGTCTTTCCTGTAGAGAGGACGAGATGACCCTGCGCGATACCGTCACACAAGCCTTCCGAGAACGCTTTGGCGTTCCGCCGGCCTGTCTGGCGCTGGCTCCGGGCCGCGTTAACCTGTTAGGCGAGCATGTGGACTACAACGAGGGTTTCGTCATGCCGGCTGCCATTGACCGGACAACCTGTCTGGCATTCTCGCCTGCGGAGGCTGACTATTCCACCCTGCTCGCCGCCGATTTCGGGGAGGAAACCACCTTCACCACCTCCAGCCTGAGCGATAAGGCCGACAGGTATGGGACGCCGCTGGTGGAATGGGCGCGTTACCCGGCCGGCGTGGCCTGGGCGTTGATCGCCGCCGGCTTGCAGACGCCGCCCATGCGGGGCGTTTTCCGCTCCACTGTGCCGCGCGGCGCTGGCCTGAGTTCCTCGGCCTCCGTCGAAATGACCTTCGCCGTCGCCTGGGCTGCGCTGGGCGGTTGGACGTTGCCGCCGATGCGTCTGGCTTTGCTGGCTCAAAAGGCCGAAAATGAGTATGTGGGGGTTCGTTGCGGCATCATGGACCAGTTCGCCTCTGCCTGTGGCGTAGCCGACCATCTCCTGCTGCTGGACTGCCGCTCGCTCGAATGGCGACCACTCCCTTTGCCGTCAGAAGTTGCGATTGTCATTGCCGATACAACGGTCCGGCGCCGTTTGAGCGCCAGCGGCTACAATGAGCGCCGTCAGGCCTGCGAACAGGCAGTGGAGATTCTGCGCCAGCACCTGCCTCAGGTGCGCGCCTTGCGCGACGTGGCCCCGGACGACTTCTACCGTCTCAGCCACCACCTGCCGCCGCAGATAGCCAGGCGCGCCCGGCACGTGGTCGAAGAGATTGAACGCTGCCGGCGCGCCGTTCCTTTGCTGGAGAACGGTGACGTTGCCGCTTTCGGGGAATTGATGGTGGAGTGTCACCACAGCCTGCGAGACCTGTACGAGGTTTCCACGCCGGAACTGGATGCGATGGTAGAGATCGCTTGCTCCCTGCCAGGTTGCTACGGAGCACGGCTAACCGGCGCCGGCTTCGGCGGTTGCACGGTCAATCTGGTGGCGCGAGATTCTGCCGAGGCCTTCGCCCGCGCCTTGAGCACGCGCTATCAGGCGCGGACCGGCCTGAAGCCCGAAATTTACATCTGCCAGGCGGCAGCCGGCGCGCAGGTGATAGAGGGGCATCCATAGAACCAAGGCCGCAGCAGCCGGAGAATTCCACTACCGCCACGTCAGAAGTCACTTCCACGCGGCAAGGGGAAGCGGTTTTTTGTCATGCGCTTGAATGTCTGCCTGAAACATTGTACAATGATGATATAGCCCCTTATCAGGTTCATCCGATTCACAGGGAGATCACCATGAATGTGATTAAAGTATCTGCCACCTCCCGCACCTCTGC
>DAOTVX010000060.1:0-24721 GCA_034436275.1 Anaerolineales bacterium
TGCGGATGCGCATCGGCTACGGCAACAGCCCAACCAACCAGGGGAAAGCAGGGTAAGTCGTTGGTGTCGTTGCCGAGATAGATCACCTGCTCCGCTTCCAGTTTTTGTTCGGCGAGCAGTCGTTGCAACGCGCTGGCTTTGTCGGCAATACCCTGCAGGAAAGGAATGTTGAGTTTATTGCAGCGCGCGGCTACCACCGGATTGGTTTCTTTGGAAATTACCCAGACCTGTATCCCTCGGCGACGCAGGTGAGATAGCCCCTCGCTGTCGCTGCGGTTGGAAGCCACCGCCTCGCGTCCGCGCTCATCCGTCCAGACACGATTGTCGGTCAAAACGCCATCAAAGTCCAGGATCAGCGCCGCGACGCGCGAGGGAAACGATCGACGCGGTCGCCCTGGCCAGACGATTTCCAGCGCCGTGGTCGTGATTAAATGCTCATAGCGCGCCCAATCGGCCAGGGTGTCAATATCCACGGTATAGCGGGGATCAATCAGAAGGGGATAGATGATCTCGCCTGTCATGGAGTTCTTCTCGAGGATTGTGGCCGGACGAATGGCGTCAATGTGACCGGTTTGCCAGTAAACGGGCGGGAGGGCCTGGCGTGGTGCATTATACGGTTCTGGTAGCCCCGGTACCTGGAGCAGGGGCTTCAAACAACCAGTTTGTGCATCAATCTGCCACATCTTATAGGGGTTTTGCCCGGCTGGCACCACACCGCGCACGCAATCCGCCTCCGGATGCTCCAGCAGCAGTCGCACCGCACGCTCCACGCAATCGGGTGGCCGCAAAGGCGATGTGGGGCGTAACTGTACCACCACGTCGGGACGATACCCCTCGTTCTCTTCTAACCAGCGCAGGGCATGGACAAACACTGGCCAATCGGTGGTGGTATCCTGTGCCAGTTCCGCAGGGCGCAGGAAGGGCACCTCTGCGCCATAGTGACGGGCCACAGCGGCTATTTCCTCGTCATCCGTGCTGACAACCGTGCGCGTGACACAGCCAGCCTGACGTGCCGCGGCAATGCTCCAGGCAATAAGCGGATAACCGGCAAAGGGACGGATGTTCTTGCGCGGAATGCCTTTCGAGCCGCCGCGCGCCGGGATAACCGCCAGTACTTCCATGGTTGTCCCTGTCCTGACAGTCCTCACCATGCTGTCCAGCCTCCATCCACAATCAGGTTCGCGCCGGTCATGTAGGAAGAGGCATCCGAGGCCAGGAACAGCAAGGCGCCGTTCATTTCGTCTTTGCGCGCCATGCGTCCGAGAACAGTCCTGGCCGAATAGTTGCGCACGAAATCCTCGTCATGGTTGTTGTAAACCCCGCCGGGCGTCAGAGCGTTGACGCGAATCTCCGTGCCGGCGTAATAGGCGGCCAGATACTTCGTCAGGCCCAGAATGCCCGCCTTGGTCACGCTGTAATAGACCGGTTTATAGGCCACGCGCTGACCGTTCCGAATATAAATGCGCTGGTCGGGCCCATTCAGCCCGTAGGTCGAGCAAATATTGATGATGCTGCCGCGTTTCCCTTGCGCCAGCATGGGACGTACACAGGCCTGAGTGACCAGGAAGGCGCCGGTCAGATTGACCGCCAGAGCCTGATTCCACTGCTCAAGCGGATAGTCCTCAAAGGCGCCGGGGGCGATGCCTTGTGCCAGCGCCTGCGGATCGAACTTCGGGTCGAGCGCGGCGCTGTTAACCAGAATGTCCAAACGGCCAAAGGCTTCCAGCACCGCGTTTACCATGTCCGCGACGGAATCCGGCCGGGTAATGTCAGTCATGAGGCAGCGGACGCGATAGCCGTGCTGGAGGAGGTCGTTTTCCACTTTCCGGGCGGCGGCCTCGTTCAGGTCCACGATGGCGACTGCCGCGCCGGCCTCGGCCAGGGTACGGCAGAATTCGGCGCCGAGGAGTCCGGCGCCGCCTGTCACCACCGCGACCCGCCCGCTTAAGTCAAATTTTTCCTGAATCTTGCCCATAAAGTCCTCGTGGTGAACTCATGGCAGGGGTTCCAGGTAGCCCTGCGCCTTGAGATAGTCAATAATTTTACGCGCGTTGTCTTCCGGCGTGGCTCCGTAACCCTGCAAAGTCAGTTCGGGGTCAACAGGCGGTTCATAGGGGTCATCCACGCCGGTAAAGCCCATTGGTTTGCCCTCTGCCAGTGCCTGCCGTGCTTTGGCGTACAATCCTTTCACATCGCGCTGCTCACAGATTTCAATGGGGGTATCCATGTACACCATGATGAAGTTCTCGCCGACCATTTTCCGGGCTTCCTCGCGTGCCGCGCGATAGGGGCTGATCGCGGCGCAGATGACCACGCCCCCGTGACGGACGATTTCGCCGGCGACAAAGCCGATACGCAAAATGTTGGTATCGCGGTCTTCCTTGCTGAAGCCCAGGCCTTTGGAAAGGTGGGTGCGCACCACGTCGCCATCCAGAACGGTCGCCTGGCGTCCGTATTCGAGCAAGAGTTCGGCCAGGATCTGAGCCGTAGCCGACTTACCCGCGCCGCTCAGGCCGGTGAACCAGATGCAGAACCCCTGCTTGTGGCGCGGCGGATACATTTGCTGCAAGATTTCGGCTGTTTCCGGTCGGGTGAACCAGGCGGGGAGGAGTTTCCCTTTCGCCAGATACTCATCGCGTACCTGCGTGCCGGAAATATTCAACACGCGCGCGCCGGGTGGAACTTCGCTGGCCTCCACGTAGCGGTCTTCGTCAGGTAAGTATACCAGTTCCTCGAAAGGAATCATGTGCACGCCCAGCTCCTCTTCATATTGCTTCATCAACTCCTGGGCTTCGTAGGGACCATAGAAAGGACGACCGCTGGAATCCTTGCCAGGGCCGGCGTGGTCACGACCGACGATGAAATGGTTGGCGCCGTAGTTACGGCGGATGATGGCATGGAGTAACGCTTCCTTTGGCCCTGCCAGCCGCATGGCAAGCGGCAGCAGGCTGAGCAACGTTCTGCTCTTGTCATAGTACTTTTCAACCAGAATGCGGTAAATGCGCACCCGCGTGTAGTGATCCACATCACCGGGTTTGGTCATTCCAACGACGGGGTGAATCAGCAATGACCCGTTCACGGCCTGAGCGGCCCGCTTGGTTAATTCCTCGTGAATGCGATGCAGGGGGTTGCGCGTTTGAAAGGCAACCACGTTCGCGTTCCCCATGGCCTCCAGCCGGGCGCGTACCTGTGCTGGCGTCAGGCGCAAATCAACGAAGTCGTAATATTTGGGCAGGTTGAGCACCCGCAGCGGCCCCGAAATACATACCTTGCCCCAACGCGCCATCTCCGAAACCATCGGATGTTTGGCATCGGTGGTGCCATATGCCAGCGCGGCCTCGACTTCGGGGTCCCAGTGGTAAACCTCCTCCAACGTCATGATGGCGATAATGTCGTTCGTGGCGTTGCGCAGCACCAGTTCACTGCCCACCGTGGGTAGTTCTTTCGGGTCGGCGGTGAGGGTAACGGGCAAAGGCCAGAGCAAACCGCTCGTCAGACGCATATCGTGCAGCACGCGCATGTAGTCGGCTTTGTCCATGAACGTTGTCAGGGGCGAGAAACCGCCTGTGGCGAGCAGTTCCAGATCGCACAGGTTACGCATACTGATTTTGATGGAGGGGAGTCTGGCGGCGCGCGTCAGCAGCTCTTCCCGTTCGGGTCCCTCCACCATCAGATTGACCAGTTTCCCGCCGTAGGGCGAAATCAGGGTTGTACTTTTAGCGGTTGTCGTGGCTTGTTTCGACATGGTAACTACGATCCCTTTTCCATGAAATTCCCGTCCGTACCACGCGCGCCGGATTGCCGGCGATGAGCGAGTGCGGCGGGCAAGATTTGGTGACAATCGCTCCGGTCGCCACGACGGAATGGTCGCCAACCTGCACGCCCTTCAGCACGACCACATGTGGCGCAATCCAGACGTGATGACCAATGACTACGTTCGCGGCCGGGTTGAGGCGTTGACCGCTGGCGACGTCGATGATCGCGTGACTGTCTCCGCTGCGAATGTCAATGTCGTTGGCAAACATGCAATCCTCGCCAATGATGACCTGTGAACCGGGTTCGGTAACGGCGATGTGAACTTCCACCATTGTGGTCCCGGCCCCGACTTGCAGCAGGCAATGGTCGTCTTCGAACCAGAGCAAGGCGCCACGGCTGATGCGGCAGTTCGGCCCAAATTCGATGCGGTGACCATCTCCGCGCAGGCGGAAGCGAACGTTGTGAAACACGCCGCCTTCGCCCAGAACAATGCGGTTGTCATTGCCGATGATATCCAGTTCGACGTTGACCAGCGTGGCGCCCTGAGCCTCCAGTTGATTATTCCTTCCTTGAATTGCCCGGCGCACGCCGTCGGGCTCGGCCAGGAGCCAGCGTGCCAGACGACGCAGGCCTCGTTGCAAGATGCTCATAGGGTTAGCCTCACAGCACACCCCCGGCGGTTGGATTCATGAGCCGCCAGGGCTATTTGCAGCGCGTACCTGCCATCGGCCAGCGTACAGACCGGCGGCGCGCCGCGAACTACCTCCAGAAAATGCCGCATTTCCTCGATGAACATTTCGTTGCGTTCAAAGGCTGGCGGCGGAGAGTATATTTTCCACTCATTCTCTGCCGCGCGGTATTCATGCAGGATGCCATCGCGGTTATCCCAGCGCAGGGTTCCCTCGGTTCCGATGATCTCCAGCGAGTGCGTTGGCGGACGCTGATTATAATCCAGGTGAACGCTCCCCAGGGCGCCGTTCGCAAAGCGCAGGCCGATCTCGGCGGTATCTTCTACCGGCAGGTTCAGATGAAGCGCGGCGGTCATCGCCCAGAGCGTTTCCACTTTGCCTACCAGCCAGTGCAGGTAATCCAGCGGGTGACAGAGCGTGAGCACCACGCCACCACCCAGGTCGGGACGCGCGGCGTAACCCTGACGGAAATCTTCCCAGGGGTGCCAGTTTGGAAGGTACTCGCCCCAATGGGCGCGCACCGAAAGCACGCGACCAATACGTCCCTCTTGTAACAGTGCGGCGGCCTGGCGCAGGGTAGGGTGAAAGCGAAACTGGAAGCCAACCAGAATACGGCTTCCGCTCCCTTGAGCGGCTCTTTCCAGTTCGTCCACTCTCGCCAGCGAATGCGAAATCGGCTTTTCGAGCAGGATGTGACAGCCGGCCTGCGCCGCCGGAATGGCTACTTCGAGATGCAACGCCGTCGGATTGGCGACGATGACCGCGTCCGGCTTGTGCGCCAGCGCGGCCTGTAAATCAGTCTCGACCGGCAAACCGCTCAACTCCTCCTCCGGCAGGGTTGAACGATGGGTGCGGTAAAGAATGATGTCGTTCTCGCCCAGGGCGCGCAGATTGCGCAGATGGCGGCGACCGATGGACCCAAGGCCAGCAATGAGGAACTTCATGGTCTTCGCTCCAACAGGGACAGTAGATATTCGCCAGTTCGGCGACCGGCGCTGCCGTCGGTGAAGGTACATTCTTCTTGCACGAATCGGCGACGTGCTGCTGCATCGGCTTGAGGATGTTTCAGGTAAAAGTTAATCTGCTCCCGTAGTTCTGCGCGATTGGTAGCCACGCGTCCGGCGCCAGATTGACGGAAGCGTTTATGGGTGGGCCATTCGCCAATCGCGGTCAGCGGCAGGGAGTAGACTTTGGGCGAATTCCAGCCATGGGGGGCATCAATACATACACTGACAATTGGCCGATCATGAATGGCGGTCTCTACCACCATGGTTGAATAAACGGTCAGGAATACATCGGAGTAGGCCATCATCGAGGCCTTTTCGGGCATATCTTCTCCCGAATAGTGCCCCAACCCGCCGCTCAGTGGAACCGGCTCAACGATATGGACGTGGGGCATGTCCCGAACAAAGGCGCGTATGCGTTGCGCTTCTGCCTCATAAATCGAACCCTGGCGGAAATGGTTGGGATGAAGCCGAATCAGCAGCTGACACGGCTCGTCCAGCGCGTCGCTGGCGACGAGTTCCGCCAGCGTGGACATGTTGGGGAAATTAGGGGCAAACGTGACGAAACTCGCCGCGTACGAAAGCAGTTTCCGCTGAGGGTCCAGGCCATGCAGACGAAAATATTCCTCACGGGGAATTAACCAGGATTTGCGGAAATAGCCATCGTAGGAGGGAATGCCTCCGATGTGGACCTGTTCTGGCTTCCAGTCCGCGCCCAGCACCAGTTCTTCTTTCTGGATTTCTGACCAGCAGGTAATCCAGTTCACCGGCGCGCCGCAAAGGCGATAGGAAGAGGGATTGTCCCAGCCAACAATGACGGACGCGGTGGGGATATGGCGTGCGGCGGCTTCACGGAGCAGGTAACGGTCAAAGCGCCAGCCAGGGGTACTGGCAACCACCAGAGCCGGCTGGTATTTCTCAAAGAGATCCGCGTAAATGGACGGCGTGAAGCGGTTTTGATAGTTGACCACAGCCTGACGAACAGGTCGAGAGAGACGCATCAAGAGAATCAGGGCGCGGATGAAAGGAATGATGAACCGTGTGCGTCCCCTAACGCCATGGACGGATAGATGATAGTTGCCTTCAATGGCAGTGGTATTGATGCGCCGCGAACCGCCGGCCCAGCGGAGCAGGTATAACCAGCGCTGCTGCGATGGCTTGACTGTGCGGTAGTAGTGCTGACATTGGTCCAGACGTAACCCTTCGAAGATCAGGCCCGGCTGGTGAAAACGTTGCTCCAAAGCCGCCCGCGCGCTGTCCTCGGTCAGCAACACGACTTCCACCCCCTTTGAAGCAGCGTCGCGACCACATCGCTTTGCAGGAAGTAAATCAGTGCCAGGCCGTGATCGGCGCTGATGAATAGGCGCTTCTTCGATGCCATGACCTCACTCCAGTTCCTGCCAGGCTTTTTTGGGGAAGAGGCGGTGGAGCAAACGACGGCGAAGAAGCCCCGCTTTCCGCTTGATCCCCACCCCTCGTTCTGGGCGAACGGCAGGGTTGCTATCCGGCCGCGTATGCGGACGGGCCAGCACGGTAATATAGTAAGGCACGAGCATTGACCGGGGATGGCCATGCCGTTTCAACCGTACGATTTCGTAACCGGCCCGGAGCAGGGTTTGGCGCAAGGTGTGTGCGCTGAACGAAACCAGATGGGCAACCTCAAAGCAATCGTGAGCATAGAGATTGGGGACTTCCAGCAACAACCAACCCTGCGGGGATAGCAGACTGGTTCGCAGATGAGCCAGATACTCCACCGGCGCCGGCAAATGCTCCAGCACATGCGCCAGACTGATTAAATCGAAGAGAGGCTCCTCTGCCTGTTCCAGCGCTTCCAGCGAAGCATAGACCGACAAACCCGCCTGCCGGGCGCAGGCGCGATGCGCTTCCCCCGGTTCGATGCCTGCGGAGCGGCAATGATAGGCGGCGGCGAAGCGTTGAAGCAGGATTCCCAGTGAACAACCAATGTCCAGGTGAACGGTGATTGCCGGCACCAGGGGGCGGGCAAAGGTCAGTAACCATTCCGCGCGTGCCTGCTGCACGCGCCGGTCTCGCGCGGTTGGCTCCGCACTGCCTCCGTACACCAGACGGTACTCTTGCGCGTAAAATGCTTCACTTTCGGCAGCAGTCATACGCGGCGACTGATACACCAGCCCACACTCACCACAGAGGCGATTGACGACAGGCCGGCCGCGAAAATCACGGCGATCGAAAAGCCGGCTGTGGTTGCTGCCGCACAAGGGGCAACGGAGCACATCTTCAGGCATAAGGTCAGTCCACGTGGAAGAAATACAGGCGGAAAATACGGCCGTACAGCCAGAGCAGTGTCCGCCGAACGAGGGACAGATTCAGGAAACGCGTCCAGAGCGCGGCTGGGCGCGTTGCTTTGGGACGCGGCAGAGCCTCGCTCAGACGGTTGCCCATGTGCCAGACCAGCGGCCGGGCAGTGGTCAGCCGCAGCAGTCCCCGCGCGTTGATGGTAATATCCAGCGCTCCTTCGCCGCGCATGGGATATTTGGAGGGCAAGGGGAAGATTTCCTTCAAAATCTCGCGCCGCGCCAGGAACTGGAAGTGAGCCGCACCCACGAAAGCGATTTTACCCTGAACGGAGAGGCGGTAATCTTTGCCGGCAGGATATTCCTGCCGGGCTCTGGCCTCGCTGTGCCCCAGGCTCTGAACGTGTTCCCAGTATGTTTCCCAGTCGAGAAAGGAACCTTCCTCCAGCGTGCCCTCCGGCTGGCGGCGCGCCCAGTCGAGGGTGGCCGAGGAGAATTCCAGGGGCGTCCGCAATGGCCGCGCGGTGACCATGCCAACGTTGGGAAAGGTCTCGAAAAGTTCCAGCGAAGCCTCCAGCCAGCCGGGGCGAAAGTAAATATCGCTATCGGCGAAAGCGATGTATTTGCCCTGCGCCGCGCCAAACATGAAATTCCAGGCGCCAATCTTGCCAATGTTCTTATCAGAGAGCACCAGGTATTGAATCAGCCCTTGTTCGTAGGCCTGGCGCAGGTAATCACGCACCTCGCGGCAGGAGCGATTGTCGAACACCAGCAAGTCATGCGGCAGCGATGTGTTTTCGTGAATGCTGTTCAGGCAGGCGCGGAGCACCTCCAAACTTTGTTCGTAAAAACCGCTCAGAAAGGGAATGCACGAGACAACCGTCACGGTAACTTCTGCTGGTTGTGCGACCTGCTTGACGAATTTGGCGGGATTCTGTCCAACGCGCATACTATCTCCTTGGAATGGCGTAATAGCGGCTTTCCAGTCGCTTGATGCGAAATCCAATTCTGGCTTTGAGACTGCCGAGGTCATCGGTCAGGAAGCAACGTTCCAGACGGCGCAGCAGGCGCGCCAGATAAAATTTTGGACGGCGGATCTTGCCGTCAATCAGTTCGCGATTGGTATCCAGAACATGGTATACACAACGCCGCCCCCCAGCCCTGGCCAGGTTACGCCGGGCAACCTCAGAGCCATAGGGCGGCTTGTTGCCGGGCAGGTGGCTGTAATCGTGATTCTGATGAATCACCATTACCGAACGCGTCACGTCAATGGCCAGCCCCCAGGTTTTGAGTGCATGGTACACCATCCAGTTATCCCAGGCAGGACGGCCAATGGTAAAGTCGGGTACCTCCGTGTAAAGGTGGCGCGGAAAAACGAAGAAGTCAATGCCCCAAGGGTTGTAAAATTCACCGCGTTGCTCCACCTCGCGCCGCAGACGGGTTTCCCAATCGCCTTCAAAGTCTATGGGTTCGGTCACGTCCAGATTCCAGCGCTGACCTACCAGCAGGAAATCATTGACCTGTGCCGCGACCTGACGCGCAGCGACGACCAGATCGGACATCAGAATCATATCGGCGTTGGCGTAGCACAATAGAGGGCTATCGCTGTAAGTGTGGCCGATTTCCATCACCCCGCTGACGGTTGGAACGCCTTTTTCGTCACGCGCCACCTGCTTCACGTTGCGGACTCCGAACTCGGCAGCCGTTTCAGGGATGCCTTCCTCATCGCCAATCAAGAGCACCTCCACGTCGGGCAAGTGGAGCCAGGACTGGATGGCATTGCGCTGAATCAGGCGAATATGGGGATTCGTAAACGGTTTGGGAGCGGTGAAGATCGTCAGGAATGCCATAGGCAGTGCACCTCTGCTCTTCTCAGGCCGCTGTAGCCAGCCCCAGTTTGCGAGCGACCTGTTGCTCAATCCAGGCATACGTACGCGCCAGACCTTCCTCGAGGGAAATTTGCGGTTCCCAGCCCAGCACCTGACGCAGGCGGGTGTTGTCGGAGTTGCGTCCCCGCACACCTTGCGGCCCCGCTACATGGTTGATGGTGATTTTGATGCCGGCAATGTCGGCAATCAGGTACGCCAGCTGGTTGATGGTGATCAATCGGTCCGAACCCAGATTGAGCGGATGGGGATAATCTGAACGCATCAGGCGGTAAATGCCCTCGACACAGTCGTCAATATAGCAGAAAGAACGGGTTTGTTCGCCATCGCCCCAGACTTCGATTTCGTGGTTGCCGGTCAGTTTGGCGATGGCGATTTTACGGCACAGTGCCGCTGGCGCCTTCTCGCGTCCGCCTTCCCAGGTGCCTTCTGGACCGTAAATGTTATGGAAGCGTACGATGCGCGTTTCGAGGCCGTATTCTTCGCGGTAGTGCATGCACAGGCGTTCCATGACCAGTTTTTCCCAGCCATAGGCATCCTGGGGCTGCGCCGGGTAAGCATCCTCCTCCTTGAGTGGAGTGACATTGGCGTCAGTCTGGCGGTATTCGGGATAGACGCAGGCCGAGGAAGTGTAAAAGTAACGTTTGGCGCCGTTGAGACGCGCTGCTTCGAGGGTGTGAATGTTAATGAGCGAGTTGTTGTGCAGAATCTGGGCGTGATGGGAGGAGATGAAGCCCATGCCGCCCATGTCGGCAGCCAGGCCATACACTTCCTCAACGCCGCGCGTCGCCTGCAAACAATTATCCCAACGCCGCAGGTCGAGAATCTCAAACTCATCGGCGTCTACCTCACTGAATTCCGGGTATTTGAGGTCCACGCCGCGCACCCAGTAGCCTTTGCGCTTCAGATAGGTAACCAGATGATGCCCGATGAAACCACCGGCGCCGGTTACGAGGACTTTGGTTGGGGACATATCAAAACCTCCTGAATTGGAACGTCAATATCGCCAGGGAACGGTCAAAACATGGGCATAGGTGTCGAGCAGTTTGCGGGAATTATCTTTCCAGTCGGCTCGGGCCTCGGCGGTAGCGCGCGCTGCTGGACGGACTCGTTCCAGCGCCGCACGGTCGTCCATCAGTTGCAGGATTCTGGCCGCCAGGGCTTCCACATCGCCTGCCGGGAAGAGCCAGCCATTGACGCCATCCTGAATCCATTCGCGATTCGCCGGAATATCGGAGACCAGACAGGGCAGGCCACAGGCCAGAGCCTCCAGCAGAGAGACCGAGGAGCCATCAACGTACGAGGGGCTGATGAATAGATCCGCCAGATGATAGTAACGCGGCAGCTGGCGCTGACTGACCTGACCAGCGAAGGTCACGCGCTCGCTCACGCCATCCCGTTCGAAAATCTGACGCAGCAGCGCCGCCTGAGAACCGCCGTTCAACAGCAGCAACGAAACGCTGGCGCGTTGCTGCGCCACTTTGCCAAAGGCGCGCGCCAGAATATCTACTCCATAGCGCGGTTCCCAGGCGCGATTGCAGAACAGCGTAAAGGTCGAAGGGGACGCGCCGGCAGAACGGCGTGGGGATTCGGGGCGAAAGTGGTCGAGATCAACGCCCCAGGGAAAGACCCGGGTGCGCTCCGCCGGCATGCCAAAGGCGATAGCCTTCTGGCGAGTGACCTCGGCATCGCTGATGAAATAATCACTGGAGCGCAAGACGTAACGCGTGATCCAGCGTTGCCAGCGGTCGCGTTCGGCATCTTGCATCAGGTCAAAGCCCCAGGACATGGTCAGGAGCGGATGGAAACCGCTCAAGGCGGCGATAAAGGCGCAGGTTTGAATGGGGCCGGCGTGTATCAAAGCCGGGCGCAGGCGGCGTGTCAGGCGTCGGAAAGCCAGCGTCAGAGGCGGTAATTGTGACCAGCGAAACTCGCTCCGCCCACCGCTCCAGCGCACCTGCCGAATCGCGGCCGGCACAGGACGGTCTTCTGTCTGGCGCGGGCCGCGCTGCAGGCGCACATAGAACACTTCGTGCTCGCTTTCGGCCAGCGCCGCGAGAAAGCGATAGTCGTGCGGGGTGTAATCGAGCGAAAAATACAGGATACGAGCCATGATGTCTTTACCGGCGAAGCGTACCCTGGCGCGTCTCCACGTCGTAGAGAGATTTGTGGACCACATCGGCGTTGATGCGCGCCAGTTCTGGCTTTTGCTGATAGAGCCGCAGGACATCCTGCCAGGAGAAATCATCCCGGTTGTGGAAATGGGCATAGACCTGGCGCATGGCTTCCAGGTCTTGCGGCGTGTCCACAGCCCAACGGAATGTTCCATAATCCACCGCATGGTTGAGGAGCAGGAGGCGAAAACCACGCGGCGACTGCGCGAACACGTCTTCCGTCGCGTGGCTGCTCGCGGTGGGCAGACCTTCGTACAAATAGGGCATGACATGCTCGCGCTGAAAGGGTTGATCTGCTTCGCGCCAGGCGCGCGCCAGCGCGGCAAAGGTGCAGACCTCGACATCCAGGCCAATCGGATAGGTGCGGTGAAAAGGCGGCGGCAGGCGGTTGGCGGCAAAGTCAACCTCTCGTTGGCGGAATTTGTCAACCGCCTCATCGATCAACGTGGGATCAATCAAAGGACAATCGGCAGTAATGCGCACGATGACCCCGGCGTCGAAATGCCTGGCGGCCTGATAGTAGCGGTCCAGCACATCATGCAGGCTGCCGCGGAAACAGGGATAATTGCGCTGGCGGCACAGCGCCTCGATGGCTTCATCTTCAGGCTCCAGCGTGGTTGCGACCACGACTTCATCCACAAGGCTGGCGCGCCGCGTTCGCTCTACCACGCGGACCAGCACCGGTTGTCCGCCCAGGTCCAGCAACACCTTGGCGGGCAGGCGCACGGAGCCGGTGCGCGCCTGAACGATGGCAACTGTTCGTGGGCGATGCGCTGGAGTCATGCTTGGTCCCGGAGATCAGGCGCGTTGCAGGAACATATCCCATTGCAACGGTTCATCTTCCTGAATATCGCGCCGGGCAACCGCGCCGACCACAACCTCCAGGAAGCGGGGGTCAATCCCGCTGCCAGGGCGCTTGATGAGAACATCGTCGGCGCTCAAGCGTTTGCCGGCCGGAATAGCGCGGGCCGCGACCAGGCTACGGCGGGCCTGACGGCGTGCTTCGGCCTCGCAGGGGAAGACGCGCTTCTGCGTCTCGCCCAGCAGGGTGGTGACATAGGCGCATTGGGCGCGAAAATCACGGATATCCTGCGGGTCCATGGCATGGTAGTGGTCATTGCCGGGCTTGCTCTTATCCAGCGTAAAGTGCTTTTCCAGAATGCGCGCCCCCAGCAACCAGGCGGTGGTCAGCGCCGCGCAGCCAAAGGCCGGCGGCACGTGGTCGCTGTAACCGATAATCAGGTCGGGGAAGACGGCCTGGAGGTGAGTAATGACGCCGAGATTGGCATCCTCTGGCCGACAGGGATAACTGAGCACACAATGGAGCAGAGCAATCTGCGGAACACCTGCCGCGCGCAAGAGAGCGACCGCCTCTTCGATTTCGCCCAGCGTGGCGGCGCCGGTGGAAAGCAGGACCGGTTTGCCCTGGCGGGCAATATGGCGCAGCAAAGGATGGTTGGTCAGGTCAGCCGAGGCCACTTTGATTACCGGCATCAACGGGGCCAGAGCGTCCACGAAGCGGGTATCGAAGGGCGTTGAAATGAAGTGAATCCCACAGGCCTGGGCCTGTTCTGCCAGACGACGGTAATCGTCCACATCGAAGTGGTCGTACTTTTTAAACAATTCGTACTGGCTGCGGGTAGGTTCTTTGGTGGTATCCCAGTAGGCCGGGCTGAAGCGCGAGGCCAGGGTTTCGGCTTTGTAACTCTGGAACTTGATGGCGTCGGCCCCGGCAGCCGCGGCCTCCTCAATCATCCGTAAGGCCGTGGACAAGTCGTTCTCGTAGTTGACGCCGGCTTCGGCAATCAGGAAAGGCCGGTCGGCGCGCAAGGTGATGGTCCCAAAGACGATATCTTCCCGTTTCATGGTTTTGTCTCCTGTTCGGACGCGGCGCGCTCCCGCTCCGCTTCCAGGGCGCACAGACGTTGCCGGTAGCGAGCCAGCGCCTCTTTGTCATTGGTAAGATTACCATCATGACGTGTGTAACGGTATAGCGGCAGGTGAACGTAGCCGATTTTGTAACGCGCCTCATAACGGCGGCGCAGTTCCTCATCCTCGCACAGGCGCATGCTTTCATCGTAGAGGCCAATTTCGATGAGATTCTCTTTGCGGAACATGATGCCGCAGGCAATCGGCTCTTTCTCGGCGTCGTGGCGCTGGAGGTGTTGCTCATTGGCGTCCACTTCGTAGTAATCGCAAGCCACTGCGCCCCAGTCCAGATTCATGGCCAGATGCAGGTATTCGATGTAAATCAAATCCTCGTGCATGTAATCGTCCGAGTCCAGATGGACCACGAAGCGCCCTCGTGACCGGCGAATCCCCATGTTGCGCGCGGCCGGCAGGCCGCGATTTTTGTGGAAGAAAATCGGCACGATTTCATCGCCAAAATCGCGGATGATCTTGGGCGAATTGTCGGTTGAGCCGTCGTCCACAACCACGACCTCAAAATCCTGGCGCGGAAAGTGTTGGGAGAGGGCGCTGCGGATGGCGCGTCCAATAAATTTTTCGCGGTTGTAACAGGTGATGACAATACTGACTTTCATCGCTGTCTCCCATCTTACCACGCTGTCCAGCCCCCCTCGACGAGCAGATTACTGCCGGTCACGTAACTGGAAGCGTCAGAGGCCAGGAA
Source organism: Anaerolineales bacterium (assembly GCA_034436275.1). GTDB lineage: Bacteria > Chloroflexota > Anaerolineae > Anaerolineales > Villigracilaceae > DAOTVX01. The sequence continues at coordinate 14,415 of DAOTVX010000060.1, forward strand.
CAAGGCCGCGCCGACCACCTCCTCCACCTGCATCAGGCGTCCCATCGGCGACATTTTGCTGAAGCGTTCCACGAAGCCCGGCTCGTGATTGTTCCAGACGCCATGCGGCGTCAGGCAGTTGACGCGCACGCCACGCCTGGCCCAATAGACGCCGAGGTACCTGGTCAGCATGATCACGCCGCCTTTGCTGGCCGAGTAGGCCAGTGGATTGCCCAGACTGTTGCCCTCATACAGGGCTGGATTGGAGGAGACTACGCCATAGGTGGAAGCAAAGTTGATGATCGAGCCTTTGCCCTGTTGCAGCATGAGGCGTCCGAAATCGCGGCAGGTGAGGAAAGTGCCTTTCAGGTTGGCGTTGATGACGGCATCCCAGAGTTCTTCCGGGAAGTTCTCGGCTTGAGCGGTGAGGAATCCCTGAGGTTTGTACTGGTGAGCATTGATGAGCACGTCCACGCGCCCGTAGGTTTGTAAGGTGCGCTCGACCAGCGCGGCTACTTCCTGAGAACGGGAAACATCACAGGCCATGCCGCTGGCGCGCCCGCTGTCTGGCTTGCCCAACAGTGAGGCGGCAAATTCGGCTGGCTGCGCCGCCTCGAGGTCCACCAGCATCAGGTTTGCCCCACGCGCCAGAAACTCGGTGGCGATTTTGCGTCCGATCAGGCCACAGGCGCCGGTCAGGACAACCACGCGCCCGCGAATATCAAACAAGGGGTCCATAGTCTGCCTCCAGAATTTGTTCTGCAATCGCTACACTGGCTTGGGCCTCCTCCAGTGTGGCGAGTTCCGTTGTCGCGCCTTCCAGGGCTTGCAGGAAAGCCCAATCCTGCGCCCGGTAGGTGGCGTCGATTTGAAAATCAGCAGGGACACGGCCTTCGCTCGTCTGTCCGTCGGCGTGCCGTACCGTCCAAATGCCCTGCAGCAGGTCGAGGAAGATAACGCCGCGCTCACAGGCAATTTCCAGCGAGCGTGAGGGGGGCTTTTGCGCCAGGCTTAAAGTGACGACAGAAAGTGTCCCGTCAGCGTGGCGCAGGATGACCGCGGAGGCCTCGTCCACGTTGGTGCCCAGTGGTCGGCGGGCGGCGGTGAGTCCGGTGGCATGTTCCGCCGGCCCCAGCAGCCAGAGCAGGTAATCTATCTCGTGGGAACTGGTCAGCAGGGCGCCGCCGCCTAAATCGCGGCGCGCGGCGTAGGAAGCGCGGTAATCTTCCCAGGGATGCCAGTCAGGGAGAAAGGCGCCGAAGTGGGCGCGGACCAGCACCGCTTTCCCTACCTCACTGGGCTGACGCAGCAGATCGCGCACGGCCTGCAAGGCCGGATGGAAACGCAGGTTGTAGGCGACGAACACGTGTCGCCGGCGCGCGGCGGCCTGTTGTGCCAGCGCCTCCAACCCGCGCGTGGTATGGGCGACAGGTTTTTCGACCAGGACGTGGGCGCCTGCCTGTACGGCGGCCAGCGCCGTTTCCAGATGCAGGGCCGTGGGATTGGCAATCACCACGGCTTCGGGGTGCTGCGCCAGGGCTTCGTCCAGAGAAGCATAGACCTGATCGGGCGCAGGCTGGCCTTCATCGGGCAGAGTGGCTTTGCCGCTGCGGTAGGCGTCAATCCGTTCCACGCCCAGCGCGCGGAAGTGACGCAGATGCCTTCTTCCAATTGAACCCAGGCCACAGATCAACAGGTGCCGAATCATGGCTGGCTCAGTCAAGGTGTTCCCAATCCAGCGGCTCGCCGGTCAGGTAACGGAAAGTTGAGGCGTAGTTTATCCGTCCGGCCTCGCCCAAGACTTCCTGCAGCGGATGGCGGTGCATGTCCTCGTCCTTGTGCAGGATATGCCAGGGGAAGGGGCGGGGGAATTCGGCGAAGAAGCGGTAGGCGTAGTTCCAGGCCAGTTCGAGCCGTTCTTCGTTCAGGCGATGTGCTGCCGGGTTGGCCAGCACCTCGTCCAGACGGGCAAAGTATTCCTCGTAGGTATCTGTATCGAGCGTAAAACCCCGGCCACGATAGTGAGTCTTGCCGGCCACCAGCACCGGGATGCCGCGCAACGCCATCTCCAGGCCGCTGGTGGTGGTGTACACCAGTCCAACATCGGCAAAGTCCATCAAATCATAGGTGTTTATCTTTTCTTTGGGCCCGATGACGTGAATATGGGACGGCAGGGTGGGCAATGTCTGGTAAATGACATTGGCTACCGATGGGCCGTCGGTCAGATTCTCGCCGGGGTGAATGCGAACGACGAGTTGAACATCGGGGCGCGCGGCGAAGTAACGCATCAGGCGTCGAATCCAATCGCTCATGGTTGGACCGAGCAGCTGGCGGCCCAGGGTCAGGCTATCGCCGAGCACGTTGGTCGTGTAAAGAACGACGGGGCGCCTGTCCAGGCCGAGGGCGGCGCGCGCCTGTTGGCTACCCTGGCGTTCGGCCTCCTGCCAGAGGCGCGCAAAACTGTCGCTGCGTTGGGTGGTTTGACGGGAGCGCAAAAACCCTTCCAGCCAGGCGCGTTGTTCGGCTGTGAGGGGGATGTGCCGTCGGGCCTGCCAGAGGGCATCGGTCTTGTGCTGGATAATCGGTTCGTTTTGGGCTAACCAGATGCGCTCATTCTGCTCGCCGAATTCATACGTGACCACAGGAATATCCAGATAGCGCGCTGTCTCGTACACGGCGCCGAACTCGAAGATCAGGCCGTTGGGCACGATGACGATTTGGGGGCGATGCTGTTCCAGCCAGGCCAGGGCGGTGCGCGCGGCCAGACAGTCACGCTGGTAACGCATCTGGTAGAGCGGATGGCGCCGATCAACTTCCTCGATCTGGAGCAGGTATTGGGTATCGTACAGGGCTACCTGCGCCACGGCGCGCTCCAGTTTCTCTGGCAAGGGGGGCCTGTCAAGGTCAATGACCGAGACCGGGTTTAGCAAATGCGCGGCCGGCGTCAGGAGACGGCGCGTATAGGCGGCGTTCTGACGCAGAGTGAGCCAGTCCAGCGGGCGGCCCCATTTTTCGTAGGGGAGGAAAGCCAGCGTCACGCGGTGACCCTGGCCGGCCAGCGCCAGACCAAGCAGGGCGCTGTATTCTACCCAATGATGCCAGACGCTGAAGAGAAAGATGTCTTTGCCGGTTGGGGCGCGGCGGGCCGCTTGTTCGGCCACAGCAACACTTTCGGGGAGCAGTTCTTCGAGGAGGGGACAGCGGTAAAGCGTGCGCCCGCGCCGGGAACCGCGCCAGCGCACATATTGCTCACCCAAAGGGCGGATATACCCAACCCAATCCCGTAAAAGAAATTCCGCACGGTTCATTGTCGTTCAATACTCCAGCGCAGACGCGGGCGAATCACGCCCGGTCGGGGTTCTGACCATTGCATGCCCGGCGCGCCGGCCGGGTCAACGTGGAAGGTCAATGCCTGTTCGTCCATAAAATAACGGCGCACGCCGTAGGAACTGGCGTTGACGCCAATGGTGTAGCGGCCACTGTTGAGTAAATCCGCCGGCAGGGTGCAACGGCTGAGATAATGACCGGCTGGCCGCGAAGCATAGCGTTCGAAAAGCATCGGGTCGTCGGTGTCGAACGAGGTGAAAGCGTACTCGCCGCGTGCAGTGCTGAGGTAGATGCCAATCCGCAAACCGCTCAAGGGCGCGCTCAGGCTGTATTCCACCTCAATCGTGCACGGCTCGGTAGAGCGCACAGTATCGGCCACGTTGCCCTTTGCATCGCGCACGCGCAGCGCCAGCGGACGGAACGGCGCGGCGTCGGCAGGTACTTCCCCGGCCTCCCAGTAACGCTCGCCGGCGCGCGCATTGCCGGCGGAAAGGTAATAATCCACGGCCTCCGCCGACGGCGCGCGCAATACCAGATGACCCTTATCCAGCACAATGCTTTCCTGAGTCAACCGCAGGATGGCCGACATGTTATGACTGACAAAGAGCACCGTGCGCCCCTGCCGGGCCACATCACCCATCTTGCCCAGGCACTTTTTCTGAAACTCGGCATCGCCTACGGCTAACACCTCATCCACCACCAGGATCTCCGGTTCCAGATGAGCCGCCACCGCAAATGCCAGACGCAGGTACATGCCTGAGGAATAGCGCTTGACCGGCGTATCAATGAATTGCTCGACTTCCGAAAAGGCAACGATTTCGTCAAACTTGCGGTCTATCTCGGCGCGCTTCATGCCAAGAATGGCGCCGTTGAGGTAAATGTTCTCACGACCGGTCAATTCAGGATGAAAGCCGGTGCCGACCTCCAGCAACGAGCCAACGCGTCCCCGAATCATGACCTCGCCTTCTGTCGGTTCGGTGATGCGGGAGAGGATTTTGAGCAATGTGCTTTTTCCGGCGCCGTTGCGCCCGATGATGCCCAGCACTTGCCCTTCCTCAACCTCGAAACTGACCTGACGCAAGGCCCAGATCGTATCGGCGGCATCCGCGAGCGGCGCCTGGACGCGTCGAAGCGCGCGCCAGGGGGCGCTGAGCGTCAGGCTGATTTTTTCGCTGAGCGTTTGATACTTTTGCGGCATCAAACCAATGCGATAACGTTTGCCAAGATCGTTTACCCGAATGACGGTGGTCATCTTTAAATCATATCCGCGAAGATTTTTTCCATGCGCCGGAAGTAGAACAGGCCCGAGAGCAACAGGAAAATGGCCACGCCCACGGAGATCAACATGGGCGCGTTCGGTCCCGTTGGCGTACCCAGAATAGCCCAGCGAAAGCCGTTGAGCACGCCGGCCATCGGGTTGATGGCGTAGAGGAGCTGCCATTTCGCCGGCACCAGGGTCGCGGAATAGACCACCGGCGAGAGCACGCGCCAGAATTCGGCCAGAAATGGCAGGATATGACCGACATCGCGATACTGGACATAGAGCGCCGAGAGCCAGAGCGCCGCGCCCAACGCCGTAATCAGCGCCAGCAAGAGAAAGAACGGCAGCGTCAGCAGTGAGAGACTCCAGGTAAAGCGCATCTGCCCCTGCCAGATGTAGTAGACCATGATGCCCACCAGCACCAGCGAGGCGATGAGAAAATCCACCAGGCCGGCAAAAACCGAGGCGAGCGGCAGAATCAGGCGAGGAAAGTAAATTTTCGTCACCATATTCTGGTGGCTGACCAGCGAACGGCTGGCATCGTTCAGGGCTTTGGTAAACAAGTCCCAGGGCAGCAGGCCAACGAAGGCAAAAACAGGGTAAGGAATGTTATCGGAAGGCACTTTGGCCAGGTTGCCAAAGAAGATGCTGAAGACCACCATTGTCAGGAAGGGTTGCAACACTGCCCAGGCCACACCCAGAACGGTCTGTTTATAGCGCACTTTCAAGTCGCGCCAGGTCATGAAGTACAGCAACTCGCGGTAGGCCCACAAGTCGCGCAGGTTCAGGCTGGCCCAGCCTCGGGAAGGACGCAGGATAATGAAATCGCTCTGGCTCATGCTCTCAACCCTGTCCTCCCTGTTTGTCTGGGCCATGTTGTCGGTAATGGCGGTACCACGCAATCGTGCGTCGTAACCCTTCCTCGAAGGAGGTCCGGGCGCGGAAACCGAAATATTGTTCTGCCCGCCGCGTATCCAGGGCGCGCCGCGGTTGACCATTGGGCTTGCTCGTATCCCAGACCAGCCGGCCCTGAAAACCGGTCAGACGGGCGATCATTTCGGCCAGGTTTTTGATAGAAATTTCCTGACCTGAGCCAAGATTGACCGGTTCTGCGCCATCATACCGTTCGGTAGCGAGCAGAATGCCCTCCGCCGCGTCTTCGACGTAAAGGAACTCACGCGTCGGCGTGCCATCGCCCCAGACCACGACTTCCTCCTCGCCGCGCTCCTGCGCTTCCAGACACTTGCGAATCAGGGCCGGGATGACATGGGAGGACTCCAGATCGAAATTATCACGCGGCCCGTACAGGTTGACCGGCAAGAGGAAGATGGCATTGAAGCCATACTGCTGGCGATAGGCTTGCGCCTGCACCAGCAACATTTTCTTCGCCAGACCATAAGGCGCATTGGTTTCTTCCGGGTAGCCATTCCACAGATCATCTTCTTTGAAAGGTACCGGCGTAAACTTGGGATAAGCGCAAACTGTGCCGATTGCCACGAATTTGCCGACGCCATGCTTCCAGGCCTGATGCATGAGTTCCACGCCCATCATCAGGTTGTCGTAGAAGAATTCGGCCGGATGCGCGCGGTTAGCCCCTATGCCGCCCACGCGCGCCGCGAGGTGGATGATAATCAGGTCGGAGGGTTGAAACGGCCGGGCCGTTGCAGGCCGCGCCGGGGCAGAGAGCAGGTCAGGCTGAAGATGAGCAGGCCGTTGTTCCTGCGGGAGCATGGCGTCATCCAGCAAACGGCAGATATCGGCGCGCTCGACCAGATTGTAGTGTTCTATGCGTGGCACCAGGATGTCGGTCGCGCCGTGCTGGATGAGTTTCTCCACCAGGAACGAACCCAGAAAGCCGGCGCCGCCGGTCACGATGACCCGTTTGTTCTGCCAGTACTCTGTCTGCGACATACGGTACTCCTCGTAATTACTTATCTGCTGTCATTGCGAGGCGGCAACAGGGATACGCCGAGGCTCGCCCAAGCGCCGCCGAAGCAATCTCCCTCGCGAGTCTCACGAATGTTCTTATTGCTTTTGTGGAACTTGAGATTGCTTCGCCGCTTTCGGCAGCTCGCAATGACACAGGTGGGCAGGTAGTTACACTCCATCACTGAACAATGAAACGCGCATTGCGATACCGTTCGTGCATAGGCTCGCGAATCAGACCATTGTGCAGCGCGTAAACAATTTCACGGATGCCTTCATCAACCGTCAGGGTGGTTTCGAAGCCCAACATGCGGCGAATCTTCTCAAACGAAACGCGGATATCGCGCATATCGCCACCGAAGGTCAGGTCTTTGTAGGTAACGATCGTTTCAGGCAGGCGTTTGATGACCAGAGCAACAATCTCATCTTTGGTGTAATTGCCCGCTTCGGTGCCGAGATTGTAAATCTGGCCGCGCACTTTCTCCAGCGGGGCTTCCAGGCCCAGAATCAGGCCGCGCGCCACGTCGCGCACGTGGACGAACGAACGCGAGTAGCCGCGCTGGTAGATGATCAGTTCACGCCTGGTATAGGCGTCGAGGACGAATTGATTGACGATGAGATCAAAGCGTGTACGCGGCGAGAGACCGTAGAGGGTTGCCAGGCGGAAGATGAGCGGCGCGCAGGTCGCGTCACGCTGCTCCAACAGGTAGGCTTCGGCGGCTACTTTGGTCTCCGCGTACAGCGACTGAGGATTGAGGGGCGACTCTTCGGTCACCGGCTGGCCGTTCTCCGCAAGACCGTAATTGCTGTAGGTCGAAGCGAAAATGAAACGCCTCGCCCCCAGAGATTCGGCTTGCTCGAAGACGCGTTGCGTCGCCTCCACATTATGACGCCAGGCGGCCTGTTTGCCGACCGACTGACAGGCCGGGAAACCCACAATGGCCGCCAGATGCACCACGGCTTGTGGTTTCGGCCAATCGCGCCGCAGCGCTGAGCGTATTGCGCCCGGCTCGCTGACATCCGCTCTGGCGAAGTGGAAACCCGGATGCGCCCAACACCCCAACAGGGACTCACCACCATACAGCAGCGAATCCACGACTGTCACCTGATATCCTTGCCGAAGCAACTCGCCGGTGAGCAAAGAGCCAATGTAGCCGGCTCCGCCGGTTACCAGAACGTGTCCCTTAGTGTCCATCCAGGCCCTCCAGTCGAACCGCCAGGCCAGATACCACCAGCACCGGCACGTGCCCTTCCGGCACAATCTCGATTTGCTGTTCCAGACAGGTGAGACGACAAACGTCAGCCACGTCGCCCTCGCCGCGCAGGGCTACGGCGTGATACCCGGCCGCCCGCACCTGCTCCAGATGCTCACGCACACGCTGACGGGTACGGCGATACAGGAGAAATTGCTGCTCGATGTAGTCCATCGTCAAACGCGCTCGCAGGGCCAGGCCTTCAGGAGTAATGATGTAACGCAATTTCTTGCGTTCGGCGCGCTTGATCTTGATATACCCTTTGGCAATCAGGCGCTTGAGATGCCAGTTCACGGTCCCGACGGCTACGCCCAATTGCCTGGCCAACGAGGCCTGTGTGACATCGGGGTCTTGGGCAATCGTTTCGAGCAGAGCCAGTTCCCTGGCGGGGTCAGCGGGCGATTCCATCCGGTAGTCTCTCAGTGCAAAATTCAACGGCTGAATTATACTCCCAAATGGCCGGAATGGAGAGCGGTCGTCACCGTGCCTCGGGCCGTCAACGCGCTCAGGCGTTGCAAGTCGGCTTCGACCATCATCTCCACCAGTTCACGAAAGCCAACTTTCGGTTGCCAGCCCAGTTTCTGCCGCGCCTTTGACGGATCAGAGACCAGCAGTTCGACATCGGCCGGGCGGAACAGACGCTCATCCTGAACGACATAGTCCTGATAGTTCAGGCCGACGTAGTGGAATGCGATTTCACAGAACTCGCGCACGGAGTGCGTTTCGCCGGTGCCGACGACGAAATCTTCCGGCTGGTCCTGCTGGAGCATTTTCCACATAGCCTGGACATATTCGCCGGCGAAGCCCCAGTCGCGGCGCGCTTCCAGATTCCCCAGCCGCAGTTCCTTTGCCAGGCCAAGTTTGATGCGCGCCACACCGTCGGAGATTTTTCGCGTGACGAATTCCAGCCCGCGGCGTGGACTCTCGTGGTTGAACAAAATGCCGGAGACGGTAAACATGTTGTACGACTCGCGATAGTTCACCGTAATCCAGTGGCCATACACTTTGGCAACGCCATAGGGACTGCGCGGATAGAACGGCGTGGTTTCACGCTGCGGCGTTTCCACGGCTTTGCCGAACATCTCGCTTGAGGAAGCCTGATAGAAACGGATTTTGGGGTTGACCAGACGGATAGCCTCCAGCAAGCGCGTTACCCCCAGCGCGGTGACCTCGCCGGTCAATACCGCCTGACTCCACGAGGTGGCCACGAACGACTGCGCGGCCAGATTGTAAACCTCATCGGGTTGGTATTGTTCCAGAATGGCTACCAGCGAACTCTGGTCATGCAGGTCTCCCTGGACAATCGTGATGGAATCTTGCAGGTGGCTGATCCGTTCGAAGTTAACCGTGCTGGAACGGCGCACCATGCCGATCACATCATAACCTTTGGAAAGTAAAAATTCGGCCAGATAAGAACCATCCTGACCAGTGATGCCGGTAATCAGGGCTACGGGCATGTGTCCTCCTGTCGGGAATATCAAGATATCGCCTCGCGCTTCAGCCGCGCCGCGAAGCGCAGCGGAGCGGCGTCAGGGGCAACATCTCATGATGGCGCGGCCATCGTTTTTCCTGGGGGAACGGATAAGCCCGTTCCCAGGAACGGTGTTAGGCAGGTTGATTCTCCAGTAATGCCTTTACTACCTCAAAAAATTTTTGCCTGCCAATCAGAAATAAATCATTCACTGATAATTTCTGTGTTTTCAGAACGCGGCGCATTAGCAGAAGAGCGACATAATAACCAGCACGATTTTCAAGCACATCATCACTACCAGTATAGGAAAATAGACTCTCATCACTCTCTTTCAGATTCTCCACCACTATTTTTATGATTTCTGGTTCTCGCAATAAACACTCTTGATACCAATGTTCAATTTGTTCTACAGGAAGATAATCTGCCCAAAGAGCGCACTTGTCATCTACGCCTAGCACATGCTGCGAAGTTATCGTTGCTATCCCTTCTGTTATCACTTGTCTGAAAATGTTATCTTTCTCTTCTTTGTTCCTGAAGAAAAAATCAGGTTGCCTTTGATAGTGTAATGCATGGGCAATTTCATGAGACACAAAAACATCTACGGCAAACAGCGATGAATAGGTCTCTAAAGGAAGCCAAACGGTCCATTTCCCGTCCAGCAAAAAAGCGTGTCCATTCGAACTGCCTTGACCAATAAACAATACGACTTCTACTTGTTCTAGATGCAATCCTTTATTCGAAAATTTCTTTTCCAAAAAAGGCAAGCGATCGCGGACCAATTCGCTGCGATGCCAAATCTCGCTCTCATCTTTGTAAAAATACGAACTTCTGGATGCCCAGAACTGATAGTAATGTTCAAATAATTGGGGGAGAGAATCTTCATAGAGGGCAGGCCTGTCCTGCTGGATCACATAGCGAATATAGTCTTGAGTCAAATCAATAACGTGCATGGAGCTCACAAACCTGCCCAACATAGAATTCAGCGGCTGAATTGTACTTGCTTCTACCAATCCGTCAAGTAGCCGCGTGCTTGCGCCTGTTTCTTAATCTCTCAGTTTCACCACTGTCACGCCCGCGCCGCCTTCCTCCT
>DAOTVX010000061.1:0-4771 GCA_034436275.1 Anaerolineales bacterium
TTATCATCGCTGGCGGGCCGGATGGCACCTGCGACGCGGCGCGTCAACGCTGCGCTGACTGGCCCAATTTCACCGTCATCGAACAGCCGCCGCGTGGCAAGAACGCCGCGCTGAATCTGGGCTTGCAATACGCTCGCGGTGAAATCATCGTCTTGTTGGATGCCGATACCATCGTCGCCAGCGACTGGCTGAGGCATCTGGTGGCACCTCTCACGCATGGCTATACTGCGGCGACGGCGAATTACTTTCCCCTGCGCCAGACCTGGGTCTCGACCTATCTGGAGATGGAAAAAATAGCGGCCCGTTACATTCGTCATAACGCGACGCTTCAGGGTTGTGGAATCGCCTTGCGACGCCAGGCCATCGAGGCCATGGGCGGCTTTCCAGAGGCAGTAACCGTTGGGGTGGACTGGGATTTAAGCCAACGGCTTCGCCAGCGAAACGCTCGCCTCTGTTTTGCCTCGCAAGCGCACGCCCGAACTGCCCTGCCCGATACGCTGGCCGCTTTCTGGCGCAATCAAATCCGCTGGCGGCGCGCCCATTTGCAGGCCACCTTACGCCATCTGGGGCCAGAGGCCGCGCGCCACCTGCTCTTTTACGCGGTTGCGCTGGCCTTTCTGGCCGCGCCCGGCCTGTGCTTCCACGCCTCTCTCTGGCCATTGGCGCCTCTCTTCTGGGCCTGGGTTCTGTTGCGCCGTCTCAGTCTGGCCATCGAGTGCGCCGCTTTTGATCGGTCATGCCGCTGGCTCAAACACAGCGGCGGCTTGCTCATCCTGGTGGTCGTAGATTTCATCGCCGCGCTCATCGCTCTGGCAACCTTTCGCCGCCGCGTGATTACGTTTCAAGGAACACGTCCAGGAGACAATCGCGGGCAACGCCTATGAAACACATTCGTTCTTTTTACCAGATTCCCAAACAATCTGCAGAGGACACTGCCCTGCCAGTCCTGCTCGCCTGTCTCACGGCGAAAGCAGGCGGAACATTGCTCGACGTGGGCTGTTTCGATGGAACCAAGAGCATTCTCTATGCTCAAGCGGCAAAGTGCGCCGAAGTATGGGGCGTAGATTTCCTGCCCGACAAACTTGCCGAAGCCAGGCAGCGCGGTCTCCATACGCTGGAAGCCGATTTGAATACCGATTTGCCGCTTCCCTTTCCACCGGCTTCTTTTGACATCATCGTTTGCAGCGAAGTCATCGAACACGTTTTTTCGCCCGATGACTTGCTGGAGGAGATGGCGCGTCTGCTCAAGCCAGATGGATATATTCTGCTGACTACCCCTAACCTGGCCTCCTGGAAAAACCGCCTTGCGCTTGGTCTGGGCTGGCAGCCATTTGCAGCGGAAGTCAGCACGCGCGACCGTTACGGGAATCCCTGGGCCACGCGCGGACGGCCATCGGGCCATATTCGCTTGTTCACGCTATGCGCCTTGCTGGAACTGGTGCGCGCCATCGGCTTGCGGCCGGTGCGCGTGGATGGAGTAATGCTCCGCTCGCCACAGCGCAATCTGGTTGGCGCGCTCTCACGGTTGGGCGATACCCTCTTCGCTCGCTTTCCATCGCTGGCCGACCGTCTCATCCTGCGCCTGGAGAAAGCATGATGCGCGCCGAACTCTTCACTGCCGGAACCCGCCTCGCCTTCGACTGGCTTGGCATGCAGACGGCGCGCCTGGGCGTGGGGTCGCTCTACCTTTCCGCCCCCGATTGCGCCATCGCCCAGGCCTGGCTCTGGCGCTTGCCGCAGACCATCAAAGAAGTTTTCGTAGATGAAACCGCAACCGGCCTCCTCCTGCCAGACCAATGGAGAATCACCGTCCAGCCCCTTCCTCCATCCCATTCACCTTTTTTATCTATCTACCCCTTCACGCTCGACGCGACCAACACGCCTTTTCAGGGTGAACATGTTTTGGGATGTCTTCATAACCGACTGTCCTATCGTGGCCTTCTTCACTCCAGAGAATCGGGCCGCAATCTGCGCTGGCTGCGGCAAAAGGCGCAGCGTGAGGGGTACAACCTGGAAACCGCCATCGGCATTTATCCGCCAGCCTTCGTCTGGCGCTGGGCGCTGACGATGCTCGCGGCGCGGATTTCGCCCCGCCTGGAAGATTACTGGCGTCAGCGCGCGTTCGAGCATCTGGCTTCCCGTCAACCGTTCGCCCTGCAATTTAGTTCGATTCTGGCCTTCCATGCCCGCAGAGTTGTTTAACCACCCTCAGGCCACGCTGGCGCTGGGCCGTCTGGAAGCCTGGCTGGACACCATGCGCTCCTCGCGTGGCTACACAGGCCCGGTCGCGCACTGGTGGGATTCCTGTCTGATTTACTGCGGCGTTGCCCTGGACTGGCGTTATGAGGGCATCCTGATCGGTTATCTCAACCTGTACCGCCGCAGCCAGAACCGTCGCTGGCTGGAAAAAGCCTGCCGCGCCGGTGACGATCTGGTTCATGGGCAATTGCCCGACGGCCACTACTGGAACTCCTCCTTTGAGCACAACCCCCAACCCGGCGGCACCCCTCACGAAGCCGCCGCGGATATCGGCCTGCTGGAACTGGCAGAGACGCTAAAAGCCGAAAACGACCCGGCCTGGCGTCGCTATTTCGAAACCGCCGAACGGAATTTAAACCGCCTGCTGGCAGTCCTTTGGAACGGGCGCGGCTTTCAAGACCAACCCGATAACCCGGTCCTGGTCGCCAACAAAAACGCCACACTGCTCGAAGCGTTGTTGCTCTACCAGTCGCTCAGCGGCCATGACCTGTCCCACTATATTCATGGCGCGCTTCGGGTTATCCTTTCTGCACAGGTCAGGGATGGCTGGCGCGCCGGGGCGACCGTCCATTGCGGCACTTTCCGGCGCAGAATCTCATTCGGCATCTACACCGCGCGCTGCATGAGCGCCTTGATCCGCCTGATGACCGTAGAAGACAACCCTGCCTGTCGCGAGTTTCTGGCCCTGGCTGCCGGTTATTTAATCCGCCTGATAGACGAACACAGCACCCTCCTGGGCCATTACGGCTATGGCTGGCCCTGGCGCCAAATGCCAATGCGTTGGGTCAGTCCCAGCGGCGAACTGCTGCGGGCGTTAACCCTGGCCCGCCCCTGGGTAGATATTCCCATGTCAACGTTGGAAAGGCTGTATACCCTGTGCTGGCAGGCAATCCGTCCCAGCGGCAGTGTCGCCACCGCGACCAACCTCGCGGCGCGCGGCACAGACTCCGTACCCGATTTCCGCGATCTCCTGCCGGTCGTGGGCTGGTGCGATAAGCTCTTCCGCGCCCTGAGCTTATTCCACGATCCGGCCGCGACGGCCTCGCTGATGCCTCTCCGCCTGCCCTGCCGGTGGCGTGGACGCCGGGGATGGTATGTGGAAGACCGCGAATGTATCGCCCTGCAAGAGGAAAGCGGCGAGTACCGCTACCTCTGGCGCAAAGGCGATGACTATCCGATTATAATGAACTTATGGCCTTGAACCATGGCGCTCATCGGCTCCGCTGGGTTGTCCTCCTCAGCCTGACGTTGTTGCTTCCGCATCCGGCGCAGGCTGCGCCGGCACGGCAACCAATTCCCGTGCCGGAAGAAGGCGCTCTGGTCTATGACGAGAATGGCAACGGCCAGGCCGATTTGTTCGGCGATACCTGGGTTTACGATACGAACAGCGATGGCCGCGCCGAACTCATCCTGCGCTTTCGCCAGGAACCGGCGCTGGTGGCTTACCTCTACGACGACGCCAACGCCAACGGTCAGGTGGACTACCTCGTCACAGGCGCAGGCGTGCAGATTCTGGAAGCATACTGGCGCGTCAAACTGACCGCCCGCGAGGGCAAGTGGTTGCTCCCTGGAAACGTCCCTGACTGGAATGCCGAGATGGTGGTGGATGGAAACTATCGGTTCTCTGGCACCAACGCGGATTTTCTGCTGACCGGCTACCGTGATAACCATCAGGATGGCCAACCCGATTTACTCCTGGCATATTGGGATGTTAACCATGATGGCATCCCGGATTACGAAAGGAACACGCTCGCGATCCCCCCTTATGAAGAAGTAATAGCAAACCGCAACCCCCGCTTGCGGCCACATTCACGATACCGTTTCCCCTGGCTGGGCACTGTTCTCCAACCCGATTGGGCACGTGCCCGTCTTGCCCTTGTCATGCATCTGATTCCCTCCCATACGAACGAGCAGGGATATTATGTATCCTTTGGCCGTCCTCTGCAAGGTCAATTGCTGCTGCCCGGCTGGGAAAATCCGTTTGCCTTTTACGACTTGGCCGGCGATGCAGATGGCTTCAGCGAACTTTCCGTCCGTCTGGTCAGCGAGTACGAAGTCTGGCGTCATCCCTCCCTGACCGCCTACAACGAGGTGCGCTATTCCTGGGCGCAGGATGAAAATCACATGCGCTATCGCCTCTATCTCATCGGACAGGTTTTCCGCAACGACAGCGTGCCCTACCCTTCCTACGCCATCAGCCACGTGCCCTATGAACAGATTCCGGCTTTTGTGTGCTCCAGTCAGTGGACCGGCGCGATTTTCGGTGAGTATGAGGCCTCCCAACGCAAGCTCTCTTTTGATGAAGGCATCTACGAGAATCTCCTGTTCACCGTCGTCCTGCGGGGGCGTCTGCTCAGTCAACGCGCGGTGGAACTGCCTCCCTACCTGCCGGCCTACCTGAACCTGCGCGAGGAGTACAATTTCCACCTGAACCGCACGCCGACTCTCTACTTCAGCCCGATTGACCGTCGGCTGCACCTGCGCGACGCGCAGCAGGGCCTCCTGATCCTCG
>DAOTVX010000062.1:0-8276 GCA_034436275.1 Anaerolineales bacterium
GGGTTCGAGCCGTGGTACAAAAAACGCTGACCCTCTAGCATCGCGAGGGCCAGCATTTCTATTGACCAACTCCAACGCGAACACTAACGCCTTGACTATATCAGGTTATCCTGAATCCGTCAAGGCCATTGTCAGATTTCCTTTCCTGTGTTAAAATTTGGCCCGCTATGTCCAGACCAGTCCCTGCACATCATCATGGTTTGCCGGCCCCCATACCGGGCAGGGTCGTTTTGGGCTAATGCCGACCGTCCTTCTGCATCCAACCCAGCGCTCCTCCGGTATGGAGGGGCGTTCTTTTATTCCCGCGATTTTTACCACGAACTGTCAAGGAGAAATGCCATGAGCGATTCAGAAATCCGCCTGGCCCTGCCAAGCAAAGGCACACTGAGCGAGCCCGCGCTGGAATTGCTCGCCCGAGCCGGTCTGGCGGTTCACCGTCCCAATCCGCGTCAGTATAAGGCCAGCATTCCCGCCCTGCCCGGTCTGACAGTCCTCTTCCAGCGCGCCGGGGATATTGTCGTCGGCGTGCGCAGCGGCAGCCTGGATTTTGGTATCACGGGGGGAGACATGCTGGCAGAAAAAGGGGGAAGCGATGGCCGCATTCTGACCCTGCACCCGGCTCTTGGTTTCGGTCATTGTACGCTTCATGTCATTGTGCCAGAAGCCTGGGAGCAGATTAACCGCATGGCCGACTTACAGGCCCTGCAGGCCCAGTGGCAGCGTCCCCTGCGCGTGGCCACCAAGTTCCCGGTACTCACACGCGCCTTCTTCGCTCAACATGGCATTGAAGCCATTGAACTTATCACTGCCGAAGGGACGCTGGAAATTGCCCCCGCCATCGGTTACGCCGATATCATCACCGATCTGGTCTCCACCGGCACCACACTGCACGATAACCGCCTCAAGAAAATTGAGGATGGGCAAATTCTGGCGTCGCAGGCCTGTCTGATTGCCAACAAAGCCCGCCTGAAGAGCGACCCGGCCGCGCTGGTGCTGGCGCGTCAATTGCTGGAATTTGTCGTCGCGCACCTGCGCGCCAGCGAGGCGGTCTCGGTATTTGCCAATATGCGCGGCGATTCGCCCGAAAGTATCGCCGCCCGCATGTTCACCCGTCCACTGATCGGCGGCCTGCAAGGGCCAACGCTCTCGCCAGTCATCACCCGCAGCGGTGAAAAATGGTACGCGGCCCATCTCATCGTCCGCCGCGATCAGCTCGTGCAGGCTATTGCTCAACTGCGCGAGGTAGGCGGCAGCGGCGTGGTGGTTACGCCGGTTACCTATATCTTCGAGGAAGAGCCTGAAGAATATCGTAACATGCTTGCACAACTGGAGGCCGAATGATGGAAATCTATGCTGTTGAGCGCGCTCGTCAAACAATTCTCAAGCGCCAGCCGCTGATGGCGATGGAATATCCGCCGGCGACTCTGGCGCGGACGGCAGAACTATTCGGGGATGGCGTCACTCCGCCGCAGGCTGTGGCGCAGATTCTGCGCTCCGTCCAACGCGAAGGCGATGCGGCGCTGCGGCGCTGGAGCCAACTGCTCGACAAAGCCGACCTGACCGATTTCCGCGTGCCCTCAGGCGCGTTGGAGAACGCCTTGCGTACCATCCCCGCCGACCTGCGCGCGGCCTTACAGTCCGCCGCCCGGCGCATTCGCGCCTTCCACGAACTCCAGCCTATCCCGAACTGGGAAAGCGACGCCCTCGGCGGACGGATCGGTCAGCGTTTCACGCCCGTCGAACGCGTCGGCGTCTATGTTCCGGGTGGTACCGCCCCCTTGCCTTCCTCGCTCCTGATGTCGGTCATTCCGGCTCAGGTCGCAGGCGTGTCACGGATTATCGTCTGTACGCCGCCGGCCCCCTCGCCTGTGATCCTGGCCGCCGCAGCCATCTGTGGCGTGGATGAAATCTATCAACTGGGTGGGGCACAAGCGATTGCCGCCATGGCCTTTGGCAGTGAATCGGTGCCGCGCGTAGACAAAATCGTTGGCGCCGGCAACCTTTTCGTTACCCTGGCCAAGCAACAGGTGTACGGCCTGGTTGGTCTGGATGGCCTGGCCGGCCCTACCGAGACGATGGTCATTGCCGATGAGAGCGCCAATCCGGCCTGGGTCGCCGCGGATTTACTTGCCCAGGCCGAACACGATGTGCTGGCAACCGCCATTTTGCTTACCCCCAGCGAATCGCTGGCGCGCGCGGTGCAGGCAGAAGTAGCCCATCAGACCGCTTCCCTTTCCCGCGCTGCCATCATTGCCCAATCGCTCGCGGGGCGGAGCGGCATTGTACTCACGCCCGATCTGGAAACTGCCGCCGCGCTGGCCAGCGAGTACGCCCCTGAGCATCTCTGCCTCGCCACCCGCGAGCCGCAGGCAGTAGCGGCTCTGATCCGCAATGCTGGCGGCCTGTTTCTCGGCGAGTATTCTTTTGAGGTGCTGGGCGATTACGTCGCCGGCCCGAGCCATATCATGCCCACCGGCGGAACAGCGCGCTTTGCCTCGCCGCTCAATGTGCTGGACTTTGTGAAGATTACCAGCCTGATCGCCCTCGACACGGCTACCGCGCGCGCCCTGAGTCTACAGGCGGCCACCATCGCCCGCGCCGAAGGTCTTACCGCCCACGCCGCCGCCGCCGACTTGCGCGCGCTGTCCCCGAACGGCTGATGGCAGGGTTGACCTCGCTGGCCAGAGCAACGTTTCCTGGCCTTACTCTGCCAGGGATTGTACACCCATGTCATTGCGAGCCGCCAAAGGCGGCGAAGCAATCTCAGGTTTCACAGGAGCAAACCGAATTCATCATGTTCAGGAAATCATCCATGTTCGATCCCCAGACTCGGATTCGCGCCCACATTCGCGCCATGCCCCCGTATGAGCCGATTTTGCCTTTCGAGGTGCTCTCCCAGCAACTGGGTCGCGCCCCGCAGGATATCATCAAACTCGATGCCAATGAAAACCCCTACGGCATGTTACCGGCCATCCGGCAGGCTCTGGCGCAAATGCCCTACGGCCATGTTTATCCCGACCCGGAAAGTCGCGCCCTGCGCGCGGCGCTGGCGCGTTATCATCAGGTGCCTGAAGAGAACCTCCTGGCCGGTGCCGGCGCCGACGAACTGATCGACCTGATCCTACGCCTGGTCATCACCCCCGGCGATGTGATCTTGAACTGCCCACCGACGTTCGGCATGTACGCCTTCGACGGCGACCTGAACGGCGCGCGGGTGGTCAACGTGGCGCGTCGCCCCGATTTCAGCGTGGACGTGGACGGCCTGAAGCAAGCCGTGCGGAAGTACCATCCCGCCGTGCTGTTCCTGGCCTCGCCCAACAATCCCGATGGCAGCCTGATTCCGCGCGAGGTCATCTTGCGTCTGCTTGACCTGCCCTGTCTGGTAGTCGTAGATGAGGCCTATATCGAATTTGCCGAGGCGCCGTCGCTGGTTACCGAAGTCCCCCAGCGCACCAATTTAATCGTCCTGCGCACCTTCAGCAAATGGGCCGGGCTGGCCGGGCTGCGGGTCGGATTCGGCGTCTTTCCCGGCGCGCTCATGCCGCATCTGTGGAAAATCAAACAGCCGTATAATGTTTCTGTCGCCGCGGCTACCGCTGCCATAACCGCCCTCGAACACGCGGCGGAGTTACTGAATACGGTGCGACAAATTATTGCCGAACGTGAACGTCTGCTGGGCCTCCTGAAGACCATCCCCTGGTTGCATCCCTACCCATCGCGTGCCAACTTCATCCTCTGCCGCGTACTTGAGCGTGACGCGGCCGCCCTCAAACGTGAACTGGCCCGGCATGGCATTCTGGTACGGTACTTTGATAAACCCGGCCTGCAGGATTGCATTCGCATCAGCGTTGGGAAGCCGGAGCATACCGACGCGCTCCTGCAATGCCTGCGATCCCTGTGAGCCAGAAAGGTAGCAGAATGAGCCCCAGAACCGCCCATATCACTCGCAAAACCGGCGAAACCGAGGTGGACATCGAACTCAACCTCGATGGTCGCGGACAATATGAAATTACCACCGGCATCGGTTTCCTGGACCACATGCTGAGTCAACTGGCGCTGCACGGCCTGTTTGATTTGAAGGTACGCGCCAGCGGCGACCTGCACGTTGACCCTCACCACACCGTAGAAGACGTGGCGCTGACGCTTGGCAAAGCCTTCGACGCCGCCCTCGGCGAGCGATTGGGCATCGTCCGCATAGCCTCGGCCTATGCGCCAATGGACGAGTCGCTGGCCTTTGTGGCACTGGATTTCTCGGGCCGGCCCTACGCGGTAATAGAGGTGGAATGGACGGCAGCGCTGATCGGGACTTTGCCCGGCAGCCTGATTATCCACGCGCTGGAAAGCTTCGCCTTCGCCGCACGCTGTACCCTGCACGGACGCGTACTGTACGGTCGCGATGATCACCACAAAGCCGAGTCGCTGTTCAAGGCCCTTGCCCGCGCCCTGGACGCGGCCACCCGTCTGGAAGCGCGCCGCAGCGGGATTCCCTCCACAAAAGGAACACTCACCTCCTGAAACCTCAATCCCTCAATCCCTCAATCACTCAATCACTCAATCACTCAATCACCCACTCCCTCATGTCCCCCTCTCTCATGCCATTCACCGTTTTCCCTGCCATTGACCTGCGTGCCGGCAAAGTTGTCCGCCTGGCGCAAGGCGACCCGGAGCGTCAGACCACGTACGGCGATGACCCGCGCGCCTGGGCTGAACGCTGGAAAGACGAAGGCGCTGCCTGGTTGCACGTCGTCAGCCTGGACGGGGCCTTTGGCGAGGACACGCGCGCCAGCTGGCAGGCGCTGGAACGTATCCTGAGCGTTGGCCTGAACGTGGAATTCGGCGGCGGACTGCGCGAGGAAAGCGCCATTCGCGCTGCGCTGGCATTGGGAGTCGAACGCATCTTTCTCGGTACAGCCGCCATCCAGAATCCGCCCCTGTTGCGCTGGGCACTGGAAACCTATGGCCCAGCCCGGATCGCCGCTGACATTGGCGCGCGGGATGGCAAAGTGACGATTGGCGGCTGGCAGGAAACCACCGCCCTGACCGTTCTGGAGGTAGGACAATACCTGCGCGATCAGGGAGTGGAGTGGTGCGTATTGACCGATGTACGTCGTGACGGCGTGGCGGCTGGCGTCAACGTGGGCAGCGCGGTGTCGCTCCAATCCGCCAGTGGCCTGCACGTGGTCGCTTCGGGTGGCGTGAGTACGCTGGAGGACGTGCGCCGCGCTCGTCAGGCCGGGCTGGCCGGCGTTATCATTGGACGGGCATTGTACGAAGGCCGCCTGAGTCTGCGTGAGTGTCTGCGCGAGCAGTACGCGGCGGCCAATCCACCTTCCGCCGCGCAAAACCAGGAGGCTGATGAATGATTACGCTGATTGATTATCAGGCCGGGAATCTCACCTCCGTTCAGCGCGCCCTTCATCATCTGGGCCTGGCGGCGCAAGTCTCGGCAGAGGCGGAGGTTGTGCGCCGCGCGGAACGCCTTATCTTTCCCGGTGTCGGCCATGCCGCGGCGGCCATGCAGGTCTTACAGGCGCGCGGTCTGGACGACGCGCTGCGCGAGGCCTTTCAGCGTGGAACGCCTATCCTGGGCATTTGCCTCGGCTGTCAGATTATCCTGACCCATTCCGAGGAAGGCGACACTCCCACGTTAAACCTGATTCCCGGTACGTGCCGTCGCTTTCGTCCCACAGACGCGCGCCTGAAAATTCCCCACATGGGCTGGAATGCGGTCAACGTGCTCCGCCCTCATCCGCTGCTGGCGCACCTGCGCCCTGGCGATCAGGTTTACTTTGTTCATTCCTACTACCCTCAGCCTGCTGACCCCGAGGCCGTGTACGCCACCTGCGAATATGGCATCGTCTTTCCAGCGGCCATCGGGCGCGCTAACCTGTTCGCCGTACAGTTTCACGCCGAAAAAAGCGGGCCGCTGGGGCTACAAATCTTGCAGAATTTCGCCGCCTGGGAACCGTAGCCCGCGACGAAAGAGGATTTCGCTGGAGGCCATGCCATGTCTCAACCGGATTTAATCGTGATTGGCGGTGGACTGGCCGGCAGTGAGGCGGCCTGGCAGGCGGCGCAGCGCGGCCTGCACGTGCACCTGTACGAAATGCGCCCTCTGGTTTCGACCGGCGCGCACACCACCGCTTATCTGGCCGAACTGGTGTGCTCCAACTCGCTCGGCTCGCGCCTGCCCGATCGCGCCGCAGGCGTCTTGCAGGAAGAACTCCGTCAGTTAGGTTCGCTGCTCCTGGCCTGCGCCGAAGCCACAGCCCTGCCGGCCGGCAGCGCCCTGGCCGTTGACCGTGAACAGTTCGCCCGACGCGTCACGCTGGCCTTGCAGCATCACCCCAATATTGAAATTGTGCGCGAGGAAATCTCTTCCATCCCGGAAGGGTTGTGCATCGTGGCCTCGGGGCCCCTGACCTCCCCCGCGCTGGCACAAGCCATAGCCAGATTCACCGGCGAGGAACATCTTTACTTCTTCGATGCGATAGCGCCTATCGTGACCGCCGAATCGATCAACATGCAAATTGCCTTTCGCGCCTCGCGCTATCAACGCGGCGCGCAGGAGGAGGGCGATTACATTAATTGTCCGATGACTGAAGAGGAATATCATGCTTTTGTCACAGCTTTGCTGGAGGCCGAACGGGTGCAATTACGCGACTTCGAGCGGGAAATTGAAGCCGGCGTGAAGGCCGGGGAAGACCGCTATTTTGAAGGTTGCCTGCCAGTCGAAGTCATTGCCCGGCGCGGACGTGAGGCGCTGGCGTTTGGACCATTGCGGCCGGTCGGCCTGCTTGACCCACGCAGCGGGAAGCGTCCCTTTGCCGTGGTACAGTTGCGTCAGGATAATCTGGCAGCCACCCTGTACAATATGGTCGGTTTCCAGACCAACCTGACCTACACTGCTCAAGAGCGCGTCTTCCGCATGATACCGGGGCTGGAAAACGCCGAATTCGTCCGCTACGGGCAAATGCACCGCAACACTTTCATCGCCTCACCGAAGTTGCTCCTGCCTACCCTGCAAACGCGCCGCCGTCCAACGCTGTTTTTCGCCGGCCAGATCACCGGCGTCGAGGGTTATCTGGGCAATATTGCCACAGGCCTGCTGGCCGGCTGGAACGCGGCGCTCCTGCAACGGGGACAGCAACCCATCACCCTGCCCCCTACCACCATGCTCGGCGCACTGTGCCGCTACATCACTCAGGCAACCATGAAGGACTTCCAGCCAATGAAAGCCAGCTTTGGCATCCTGCCGCCCTTAGAACCTGCCGGCCAGCCGGGCAAGCGCGCCCGCGCGCTGGCTTATGCCGAACGCGCACGCCGCGACTTGAGAACTTTTCTGGAAGGTCAGTCGCTTTCGTCGGTGCTGGTACCAGTTCCTGGTTAAGTTGTTGAGGGATTGTGGCTACACGAAAATCAACATTGCGCTCGTGGCAAGGAGCGCTCCTCATAACGCTGGCTCTCCTCGGTGCCTGCCAGCCCAGGCCGGCCTCCTTTGACGGCCAGCGCGCGTACCGCGACGTCATCACTCAAGTCAACTTCGGTCCGCGCACGCCGGGCAGCGCCGCCCACGCGCATTTCCTCGTCTGGCTCCAGGCTGAACTGGCCCAGGCTGGCTGGCAGGTCAACATCCAGCAGACCCTGAGCAACGGGCAGACTGTCCAAAACATCATCGCTTACCGCTCGGAGAATCCCCCCTCGCTGCTGCTTGGCGCGCACTACGATTCCCGCCTCCACGCCGACCGCGACCCCGTCAATCCCGACGCCCCCGTACCCGGAGCCAACGACGGCGCCTCCGGCGTCGCGGTGCTGCTGGAACTGGCGCGCACCCTGCCGCCGGATACCATCCCCTTATGGCTGGTGTTCTTCGACGCCGAAGACAACGGCGGCTTCCCCGGCTGGGAATGGAGCCTGGGCGCACGCGCCTTCGTCGCCGAGATGACCTTCCGTCCTCAGGCCGTTGTGATCGTGGACATGGTCGGCGATGCCGACTTGAACCTCTATCTGGAACGGAACTCCGATCCCACCCTCGCCCAGGCCATCTGGCAGCAAGCCGCTGCTTTGGGTTACGAACACGAATTCGTGGACGAACCCAAGTACAGCATCCTGGACGATCACACTCCTTTTCTGGAAGCCGGCATCCCAGCCGTAGACATCATTGATTTTGACTATCCCCACTGGCACACCACAGACGATACCGCCGACAAAGTTTCCCCAAAAAGTCTGGAGGCCGTAGGGAGAACCCTGTGGCACTGGATTGAGGCAATGAGCAA
>DAOTVX010000063.1:0-5079 GCA_034436275.1 Anaerolineales bacterium
CGCGCCAGAAATCCATTGACCAGTTCGGGAGTGTAGGTAGAACCGCCACCAATGACCGCGACTTTCATGTTCATGCTCCTCTTTATGAAAGAACTCGCCACGCACCCAGACCACCGATGCGTGGCGATAGTCTCCAAACCCAACCCAACGCTTGGGATTACTTCTCCACGCCTGTGATGACGATGCCCTGCACGAAGAAGCGCTGTGCGGCGAAGAAGAGCATCACCGGCAGGATCAGCGCCATCAAGGACGCCGCCTGAATGAGGTAAGGCTTCGAGCCGTAGATTCCATTGAAGGTCGAAATCGCCACCGAGATCGGCTGCAGCTCGCGCCGCGTGGAAAGATAAATCAACGGCCCAAAGTAATCATTCCAGGCCCAGACGATATGGAACACGGTCACGGCCACAATCACTGCCCAGGATTGCGGCAGGACAACCGACCACAGGATGCGTAGCGGCCCGGCGCCGTCAATCATCGCCGCCTCATCCAGTTCGCGCGGCAGGGTCAGGAAGTACTGACGCATCAGGAATGCATCGTAAGGATTGGCAAAGAATGACGGCACAATCAACGGAAGCCAGGTCCCCACCCAGCCGATGCGCTGGAAGAAGGTATACGTGGGAATCAACGTCACCGTGCCGGGCAGGAACATAGTCGAAATCAGCAAAATAAAGAGGAGATCGCGTCCGGGGAAGCGGAAACGGGAGAAACCAAACGCCACCAGCGTGCACGAAAGCAAGACGCCCACGTTGGTCATGATGGCATAAAACATCGTATTCCAGAGCAGGCGGGGATAGTTGATGGTCTCCCAGACAATCTTGTAGTTCTCCCAGGTCGGCGAGAACTTCCAGGGGCGTCGCAGCGAACCATAATACCCTTCCCAGTGATAGGGGTTCTCGGCGGTGTATTGCGGGTTATCGGTAATGTCAATGAAATCCGTATAGGTCCGCGCCTTCTTCAAGGCCGCCATGTCCCGCTTGCTGCCATCCGGGAAGACAACTGTATAAACATCCAGTTCCTTGCCCTCATACGTAAACTTGGGCACCTGGGCCGGCCAGATCGGCGCGCCGAGTTCGGAAATCTGCCCCTGCGTCTTCAGTGAAGTGAAGATCATAAACAGGAAGGGGACCAGATAGATAGCCAGACAGACCACCGTGATACCGGTAACCAGCGCCACATTCAAGCGATACTTGACCTTACCAATCGTTGTTCTTTTCATGGATGCCGGGCCTCCTCATGAAGCATTATTATCATCCTAGGCGCTTTCTGATATCCTAGGCGCTTTCTGACGCGTAGTACACCCACTTCTTTGCCGTACCGAAGAGGATGATGGTAACAATCAGGATGACGACAAAGAGAGCCCAGGCCATCGTCGCGCCGTAGGACATGTTCTGATAGAGGAAGAATGTCTTATACAGGTAAAGGTTATAGAAATACGTCGCTCCACCTGGACGACCGGTGCCTTGATTGACCACCAGCGGCACCAGGAAGTACTGGAACAAACCCACCACGTTCAAAATCAAGTTGTAGAAAATCACCGGCGAGATCATCGGCCAGGTTACCTTCCAGAAGGTAGCCCAGCCACCCGCCCCATCCACTTTGGCCGCATCATAGAGTTCGGTGGGAACGTTTTGCAAGCCGGCCAGCATGATGAGCATGGCATTGCCAATGCCCCAAATGCCCATAATGACGTAGGTCGGATAGACCCAGAACACATCGTTGGCCCACTGCGGCAACGCCACCTTGGGTACGCCCAGAAGCATCAAAAAGCGGTTGATCCACCCCGTTTCCGGATTGAGCATACCGCCCCAGAGAAAGACGGAGGCTACAAACGGAATCACATACGGCATGTAAAACAGGGAACGGAAAAAGGCTTGTCCCTTCAAGTAGCGGCTATTCAACAATAATGCCAGCAGCAAAGGCAGGAAAATTCCTACTGGCAAGGCATACAGGCCAAAGATAATCGTTACCCACATGGCACCGGGTGGATCCATCTTCACCTGCGGCGCAAAAATCTGTCTGGTTTCTCCATTGACGACAACTGGCTGCGTCCAGTTGATGCGCACCCCAGGAACACGCCAGATATTCATATCCTGGAAAAGAGTCTTGTAGTTGCCCAGTCCTACAAAGCGCACCGGATTGAAAATGCCTTCCGTAATGCGCATGTCCAGGAACGTAAAGACAAAGGTAGCCAGCATCGGCAGGAAAGTGAAGGCCAGGAAGCCAATCAGCCAGGGGCTGATAAACGCCAGGCCCTGTTTCATCTCTCGCCGCTCTTTGACAGACAGCTTGCGTAAGGAGACCTTACGGAAACGGAACCTCAGTAGCTCTTCCATACCTCGTCAAGACTCCTTCCAGAGGAAAATTGAATAAAGCAAGGGTGGGCCAGCCACCAGAGCCAGCCCACCCCTCATGCTCAACGTATCTTACTTCTTGAAGATGACATCCAGATCCTGGCGGAGTTTCTCGATCTCCTGTGCGAGATCAATGGTGCCATCGTTCGCCATCAGGTCGCCGAAGGCGCCGATGCGGTTCCAGGCCTCGTTCAGGTTCGGCATCCAGCCCTCAGCGCTCGGCACGTCAGGATAGGCCAGGCCGTCCAGGAGCGGCTGCCAGGATTTGACGAACGGATAGTCCGCCGACTTGGCATCCAGGAACGGCTGCTGATCCTCCGCGCGCGCCGGCAGAGCGCCGTAGGTGGGCGCCAGTTTCTTCACCGCCGGGCCAACCAGGTAGGTCAGAACCTCAAAGGCTTCCTTCGGGTGCTGAGTGCCCTTCCAGATGCGGAAGGTATCGGCATCCACGCGGCCATGCACCTTGCCATCGTTCGGATTGGCAGGCAGAACGCCCAGCTGGAACTCGTTGCCGGCGTTCTTGAAATCAGCCAGACAGCAGGTGTACCAGAAGTGAGTCACCGCCATCGCCGCCTTACCGGCATTGAAGACATTGCCGGCGCCGAATTCAGGGCTGCCGGCCAGCGCGCCGTTGGCGATGAAGGGCTGATCGCCCCAGATGCCGTTGAAGTACCACGTCCAGGCCTGCTTGGCAGGCTCGGGGATGATGGCGTTGTGATCGGCATCGAAGAAGTCCGCCGCACCCGCACCCCAGAAGCCGGCCATGTGCATGGCATGCTGCCACTGCGGGACGTAACCAACCTGGACAATCGAGTTGCGGTCGAAGCCCGCTTCGGTAGCATTCTTGCCCTTGGCATCCAGCGTGAGCAGGCGGGCAATTTCAGCCACAGTGTTCCAGTCCCACGGCTTCTCGGTGCCATCCGGCATGACGTACTTGTCGCCGTACTTGGCAGGCGGGTAGTTCAGGCCAGCCTCATCGAACATCTTCGGCACATAGTACACTGCCGCCGGGAAGACGGCGAAGGGCAGACCCAGCTGACCCTCGGTGGTCACCTGCGCCTTAACCAGACCCGGATCGAACTGACTGACATCATATCCGGTCTCCTGGATGAGCGGCGCCAGGTCGAGCCACTGGCCGTAGAAGAAGTTGGTGCCACCCCAACCCACCGGGCCGACAATGTCGGGACCGTTACCAGAAGCAATTTCGGTGGAAAGGGTATCGCGCGCCGAATCGTAGGGCACCACTTCCAGCACCAGTTCGATCTTGTCCTGCGAGGCGTTGAAGTCCTTCACCACCTCTTCCTGGACAGCGACCTGATCAGGGTTGGTGCCGGTGCCCAGACCGACGAACCAGCGAATCTGCACCTTTCCCGCTGCGGGCTGAGTTGGGGCCTCGGTCGGGGCCTGGGTCGGAGCCTCAGTCGCCGGAGCGGCCGTAGGGGTAGGGGTCGGTTTCGGCTGGCAGGCCGCGAGCAGCATGGAAGCCACTACCAGCACACCAGCAAGGACGAACAGTGTCTTTTTCATAGTACTTTCTTCTCCTCTTGAACTCGAACTGAACTAGAGTAGGAAACGAACGTTAAACAGTGAGCGTTTTTCAGCAAGTGGTTTCTCCCAAACAATCACCTCCTTTCGGCTTATTATTATATCCAACACGCGGAAAATTGCAAGTGTTTCGACCATTGAATCTCGGGAAATATGGCCTAACGGCCAACCAGCATCTGCGGATGATACGATTCTGACAAACCTTTGCGCAGGCTCTGCCCCGCGCAACCGCACGAACGACGCAGCACCAGATCGGTAGGCAGCAGCGTCTCCCGCTCAACGGCCTCGCCTCGAATCAGGTGCAATACCTGACGCGCCGCCACCCGCCCAACGGCCTCGGTGGGCGCGCGCACGGTCGTCAGCGGGGGCACCAGCGAGGCGGCAAAGTGTTGATCGTCGAAGCCCACCACCGCCACCTGCTCGGGCACGTTCACGCCCGCCCGATACAGCGCGCCCAGTACCGTCAGCGCCAAATCATCATCGCCCGCGACCACAGCATCGCAGTCCGAGAGGACGCGCGCCAGGAACGCTTCAATCGCCCGAGACGCCTGCTCGCGACGATAGTCCCCGCGCAAGACCAGAGCCGCGTCATACGGTAAACCATAACGACGCAATGCTTCGCGATACCCCGCCTCCCGCTGGAGGTCATCCTGGTGATAATCCGGCGCGTGAATGAAAGCGATACGCCGCCGGCCATGCGCTTCAATCAGATGCTCCGTCAACTGGCGCACGGCAGCGTGGTTCTCTACATTCACACAGGGAAACGATAGATCGCCCGGCGGCAGGCGATACAGCAGCACGCAGGGAAAGCCCACCGCATGCCACTCGATCAACTGCTCGTCATCAACCGTGTTGGCGAAGACCACCACACCGTCCGTATTATGCGGCCCAAAAGGCAGATTCCCGCGATCTTGCCCGGCTATACAGGTGGCCATCAACAAACGGTATTCTTGCTCCCGCAGTACTTCATCCATTCCTCGCAATAATGGGCCAAAAAACGCATAATTGAGCGCATTGGAAATCACCCCTACGGTATAGGTTTTGTGCGTCGCCAGCGCCCGCGCCGCCAGGCGCGGGGAATATCCCAGTTCACGCATGGCCTGTTGAATACGCTGACCGGTCTCCGCCGCCACCGGCGCCGAACGGTTAAGGTAGCGACTGACCGTCGCCGCAGAAACCCTTG
>DAOTVX010000064.1:0-43987 GCA_034436275.1 Anaerolineales bacterium
ATGTCATTGCGAGGAGCGTTCTTTGCGACGAAGCAATCTCCAGGCGAGTCAATTTAGCCCGATAAATGGAAGATTGCTTCGCCGAAAAACGGCTCGCAATGACATGGCTGAGTAGTCACGCCTTGCCCCTGGCTCAACCGCTGCTGGTCTTGCCAGCTTCCTGATGATACAATCCTGTTATCTCCCCCCTCCCCCGAAGGCAAGCAGCCCTCCAAACATGGCGGCTTGCCTTTTCATTCCCAAAGAAAGGAGTGATGCCGTTGGGTAGTATTATCATTGGATTGACACGGTCAAGTCAGGCGCGCGGCCACGCGCTCGGATCATGGTCAACGGTTGATCAGCCTGGCGTACTATCTTGAAGCGCCGCGACAGGAAGGGCGCGCTTTCTTCTGCGACCGCGAAGCGCTTTCCTGCGATTCTGCCAGGCCAGCCAGGCCGCTCCGGCGCCAAAGGCAGTTACCAGCAGGTCAATCAACCCTCCCACATAAGGGACGGCGCGGAGCAGGGTGTAAACCAGCGTGCCCGTCAGCAACGCCAGCGCTAACCACCCGAAATTCCCGTTCGCGCCCAGTTTTGCGAAAAGCCAGGGGAACAGCACAGAACAGGCAATGACTTTGGCCGCGTAGAGCACAAACAGCCACAAAGCGATTGCCAGAGTGCTCAAGGCAGCCAGAGAGAGGATCCAAAGCGCCACAGCCATCTGCCAGAACCCCAGATAAACCAACCCCAGACCAAGAGCAAAGACGAGCACGTAGAGGGCCAGGAGCAGAATAAAAACATTGATTACGGCCACCAGGGCAATGGTTCCCGTGCCCAGCGTTTTCCAGGGGCTTTGGCGCGCCGCCCGGCCACTGTTTTCCAGCGACGGTCGCGCCAGCCAAAGCAATAACAGGGCAAAAAGCACCAATGCCAGCCAAAGACGCAGACGGGCAAGCAGCCATTCACTCCAGACGAAGTGAGCCGAGGCATTGAACAAACCCAACGGGGCAAGCCCCAACCCCCAGCCATTTGCCCAAAGCGGGAGATGCCAGCCCCTGCTCCCCGACGCAGGCGGAGGCTCAAGGTGCAAACGAACGGTTAATTCGTCAAATCCAAGCAGGTGCATGATGGCGTTGTAGAGCTGAACTGGCCCCAAAATGGTATGCAACGAACGACCAATATGGCCGTTCAAACCGGCGTCCAGACCCAGAGCGAACAAATCGCGCTCAATAGATGAGCCGGCGGCGCTGGTCAGGCTGACAGCTGCCACGTAGAGGTCGCGCGCCAGACGAGCGGTATCGCCCAGGTCGAACGTCAACGCCAGCGCGTACGTGCCCCCGCTGACTTGACCGCTGACCATAACGTTCTGCCCGACCAGAATCAGGCTGCCATCTATCGTTCCATTTACCTCAACCTGATTGCCGATGATAAGCACATTGCCTCTCACCGTTTCGTTCAAGACCACCTGCCGGCCAAAGAAAAAAGCATCCTGCTCCACTACCGTTTGAGGCAGGGCGGTCTCCTGCGGGAATGTTGCGCCCCCTCGCCCGGAAAAGGGCAGCAGCACGATCAGAAAAAGTATGGTCAGAAACGTTTTTCCCTTCACAGTTTCCTCCTTTTGCCAGAGGCAAAGTACCACCCGGAAGCGGGTGGAGGCTACACAGGCGGGGTCACAGAGGTCACAAGGACGCGTCTGGCGCCGGCTTGCTGTAACGCCTCGCAGACCGTGTTGACCAGAGACGGTGGAACCAGGGCCAGCATATTGCCGCCGCGCCCACCGCCAGAGAGTTTGGCGCCCCAGGCGCCAGCGGCGCGTGCGGCGTTCACCAGGCGATCGAGGCCGGCGCTGGAAACAGTCAGCATCTGGAGCAAGGTATGGTTCTCGTCCAGCAACGGGCCCAAGGCCGGAATGTCACCATCTTCAATGGCACGACGCGCCTGCTGGACAAGTTGCCCGATTCGGTCAAACACCTGCTCCCAACGCCCAGGGTCCGCCTCCCAGAGTTGACGCACCGCCGCGACCGAATCTCGGGTAGGCGCAGGGATACCACTATCTCCAATGACCAGCGTGAACGGCGCGCCCACGCGCAATCTCTCCACCGCCTGGCCCTTGACAAAACAGACCGGCTGGGCGTAGGTAACAACGGTATTATCAATGCCCGATGGCGTACCATGATGCAATTTCTCAACCTCGTAGGCCAGCGCGTTGACTGTTTCATCAGGAAGAGGTTGACCCAGAAAAGCCGCCAGGGCGCGGATGACGGCAACCGAAACAGCCGCGCCGGAACCCAGCCCGGAAGCCACCGGAATACTGGATTCAATCTGGATGCGCAAAGGGGGAGGAGCCGAAACCGCCAGCGTCGCCAGAACAGAACGCACCAGCGCGGCCAGGGGGTGATGCGAGGCGAGATCGGTCATCTCGGCCTCCAGACCAATCTGCGGCGCGCGAATCCAGATACCGGATGACGCCGCCTCCACCACGGCGGTTGCCTGCACTTGCGTCACCGGCACAGCCAGAGCGGGGCGCCCGTACACAACCGCATGTTCGCCGCACAGGATAATCTTGCCAGGGGCCGAGGCAGTTGTCATAAAAAGTAAAAAATTGCCAGTACCGACAGCGTCCAGAGGAAGATAGCCACCTGTAGTGGACGGTCGGAGAGCAAGATGTCTTCCGGCGCGCCACCGGCATGTTCCACCTGAATAAGGTACAGGTAGCGGAAAATACCATAGACCACAAAAGGAATCGTCAACATCAACGCGTGATTCCCGGGCACCTCTGGCCGGAAGAAGGTATAGAGTGAATAGGCTACAATAGTCGTTGCGGAGACGATAGTAATATATTGATCGAGCAGAGGAATGGTATATCCATCCAGGACTTTGCGATGACGGTTGGCTTCATCAGCAAGCAGCGCCAGTTCAGCGCGACGTTTCCCAAAACCGAGGTAGAGCGCCAGAAGCGTCATGATGACGTACAACCAGGGAGAAAAACGCTCGACAACAATGAGCGTGACGCCAGCATGAACTCGCAACACAAAACCGGCCGCAATGATTAATACGTCCAGAATCGGGATATGTTTGAGAAAACGGGAATAGGCCAGCATCAGGATCAGGTAGAGAAACAAGGTAAGCGTAAAGGGCCAGCCCAGCGGCCAGGCCAGAATGAAAGCCAGGATGGTCAGCGCGAGGCCGTAAGTCAGAGCCAGCGGAATGGGTACGATGCCGGCGGCGATCGGGCGATAACGCTTAACCGGATGCTGACGATCAGCCTCGATATCCATCAAGTCGTTAAAAATATAGACGGCGCTGGAAACCAGACAGAACAGCGCAAAGCCAGCCAGGGTATGCAGGAAATCGGCGCGCCGGAACAGTTTGCCGTCAAAGACGAGGGCCGCAAAGAGAAAGGCGTTTTTCGTCCACTGGCGGGGCCGCATGGTTTTGATTAAGGCGCGTAACATGGTCATATGCCAATTATATATCGGTTACCGGGAATCCATCTGCCATCAAAACCGCGCCGTTCCCACCCAACTACCTGCCATAAAACCCGGTGATCGCTCCTGCGAGCAGCCATGGTTTCAGGTCGCACTCCACAGTCACAGACCTTACACACAAAAACGGTCTTACCCCGGTCGGAAAACAAGGCTGGTATAATCTTGCTCTGGCACAGCGCGCCATTGCACCGCGCGTGACTTGTATGCCAGAGGTACTGCCACTATGGTCACGATCCAAGCCTTGCGTCCTCGTGCACGGTTTTCTCTGGTCTGGATGGGGTTGCTCCTGATCCTGGGAGGCTGCGGCGTGATGGCAACGCCGCCGGTCAACGCGCCGGCCCCAACCGCGACCGGAACGCTTCTCCCCTCCCCGTGGCCAACGGTGTCTGCAGCGCCAGCAACGGAAAACACGCCGGACTGGCCGGCCCCATCGCTGGGAGGCATTATCCCCAAGCCAGTCTCTGTAACTCCGGGCGAAGGCCGTTTCCTTTTGACCCCTCAGACCAACATTTACCTGGACCCACCGACCGAGGAAACCGAGCGGATCGCGCAATTCCTGGCAGAACGCCTCCGGGCGGCCACCGGTTACCCAATCGAAGTGCGCGCCGCAGAGCAGGAGCAAACCGATGGCAATTTGTATCTGGTGCTGGATACCTCCGCCGTGGCGCTGGGAAGTGAAGGCTACGAACTGACAATTACCCCCCAGCGAGTTGTCTTACAGGCCGCGCGTCCAGCAGGCCTGTTCTATGGCGTGCAAACCATTCGCCAGTTGTTGCCGGCCGCCATCGAGAGTCCCACTCCACAAGAGGGGAAAAAGTGGGAAATAGCCAGCGGGAAAATTCTTGACTATCCGCGTTTTGCCTGGCGCGGAGCCATGCTCGACGTCGCGCGGCACTTTTTTACCGTGGACGAGGTCAAGCGTTACATAGACTATCTGGCATACTACAAGATGAATCGCCTGCACCTGCATTTGAGCGATGATCAGGGCTGGCGGCTGGAAATCCGTTCCTGGCCACGGCTGGCCACCTATGGTGGCAGTCTGGAGGTTGGGGGAACGCGCGGCGGTTATTATACCCAGGAGGAATACGCCGAAATTGTCGCCTATGCCGCCAGTCAGTTTATCACGGTGATTCCGGAGATTGACATGCCCGGCCATGTCCAGGCGGCCCTGGCCTCCTATCCAGAACTCAACTGCAATGATACGGCTCCCGACCTGTATACCGGCACGGACGTCGGTTTCAGTTCCCTGTGCATAGACAAGGACATCACCTATACGTTCGCAGGCGATGTGATACGCGAACTTGCGGCCCTGACACCGGGCGATTATCTGCACATCGGGGGAGACGAGGCGCATGCCACCAAAGAGGCGGCGTACAAGTACTTCATCCGTCAGGTGCAGGCTATCGTAGCCGTGAATGGCAAAAAGGTGATCGGTTGGGAAGAAATCGCTCAGGCGCCTCTCCTGTCAGATACGCTGGTGCAGCACTGGAATCCGGGGGAGGGGCATGTGCGCGAGGCGGTGCGACAGGGAGCCCAGGTTATCATGTCGCCAGCGGACAAAGCCTATCTCGATATGAAGTACGACGCGGCAACGCGTCTGGGGCTGGACTGGGCAGGCTATATCCCGGTACAGGCTGGATACTCCTGGGAGCCGACCGCGCTGGTGAGCGGCGTAGGAGAGGAGAATATCGCCGGTATCGAAGCCCCTCTGTGGTCCGAAACCGTGACGAATCTGGATGACATCGAATATCTGGCGTTCCCCCGCCTGCCCGGTTACGCGGAGATCGGCTGGTCGCCAGCCGAGGGTCGCGACTGGTCAGAATATCGCCGTCGGCTGGCCACGCACGCGCCGCGCTGGTCTCTGATGGGCATCGATTTTTACCGCTCCCCGGATGTCCCCTGGCCATAGCCGGGACCTATCCCCCAGCCCTGTTTGCCTGACAACTACCGGCCTGCCGTGGAGCGCCCGCGGCAGGCCGGTGTGATTCCGCCGCATAACGGACGGTTATTTGAGGGTATAAGTAATGGTTACGGTGGCAACAATATCAAACTGGCCGCTGGAAATCGGCACGCTGGAAGCGGCCACGTCCATTCCACCACCGCCCTTGCCCTCCAGCCGAGCAGGCACAGTGTCGTAGAAACTGATGGATTGCACCTCGCCCAGCGTAACGCCGGCGGCTTTTGCCAGCGCCTCGGCTTGTTGTCTGGCGCTTTCCACCGCCAGCGTGCGCGCCTGATTGATCACCTCATTCCGGTTCTCAACATCGAAGACAACGCCATTGATCGCATTGGCGCCGGCCTGAGTCACGGCATCGAGCAAATCACCCAGCGTGTCCAGTTTGCGCACGGTTACCGAAACCGTATTCTGGACAACATAGGTCTTCTCCACAACGTTGCCTTTGTCATCGTAACGCTCCTGAAGATAGACGCTGAAATTCGTTGTGGTAATGTCCCGCTCCTCGACGCCGAAGGATTTGATAGCATCAACTACCGCCTGCGCCGTGGCGTTGTTCGCGCGCACGGCGCTTCCCACGCTCGGGTCTTCCGTCTGAATCCCGATGGATACGTAGGCAACGTCGGGGGATACAGTAACCTGACCGACGCCGTTGACCGTCAGTGTGCGCTGCGGCGGCTCGGCCTGAGGGTAGACGTTGGTAGTCCCGCAGGCGGTCAACAAGCCGGCTGTCAACAGCAAGGATACCCAGAGAATCGTTTTGGTACGCATGGTAAGCCTCCTGAACTGAAATTTACTTAACAGACGTTCTTCCGGTAGAAAAGTTCCGGTCAACGGCTCGAAACGTCCGTTGAAATATCCCGAAGGTCTTTCTTAGAGCGCAATTTCTGGCGCCAAATTCAACCTGCGGGACCTCGCCTTATATTTCTACTCCCAGCCACTGGCGAATAAGGTAACCAATCAGGAAGGAAAAAGCCGCCACACTCAGGCTCAAGCCGGCCATCTCCAGGAAACGCGCCCGGAACGATTCATCACGCGCCACAGCCAGGTAGTAATTAAAGACCGCGATAATGATGACCGCCGTGCACAAGGCCAGCGCCAGATCGAGGTAATAGTGCGAAATCAGCAAATAGGGCAACACGAGCAGCGTCACAGTAATCACATAGGCAATGCCGGTGTAGACGGCGGCGCGGACCGGGTGTTTCTCAGTTTTTTCCGAGCGGGTGGAAAGATATTCACTGGCGGCCATGGAGAGCGAAGCTGCGATGCCAGTGATGAGCCCCGAAAGCGCAATCAGTTTCACGTTTTGCAACGCCAGCGTCAATCCCGCCAGGGCGCCGGTCAGTTCCACCAGCGCGTCATTCAGTCCCAGGACCACCGAACCGGCATAGTGTAACCGTTCCTCGTCCAGCATGGCGATCAGTTTCTGTTCGTGCGCGTCCTCCTCGGCTTCGAACGCAGCGGCTTCGGGAACGAAGGGGGTAATTGCCCCATAGTTCTTCTGGGCAGTCTGCTCACCGCGTTCCATAAGTTTAATGCTAAAGGTGAAGCCAAAGATCACGCCAATCAGGTAATACCACCAGACGATCAGCCAGCGCGGTGATACCTCTTGAGCGGTATATTGCTTCCAGGCCTGGGAATGACGGAGTTCGTCTTCGGCAATCTGGCCCAGAATTCTGGCGTTCTCGCCGCTTTTCAGCCGCCGTGCCAGGCGCTTGTAAATGTGATGTTCGGTGATCTCGATTTGTTGCAAACGCAACAGTTGACGGCGAATATGCTCGGGAATCTCACGCATAGGTCAACCTCCTGCACCAAGAACTATCTCGACAATGTTATCTTTCGGCATCGTTGTCATTGCGAGGGCGTTCTTTGCCCGAAGCAATCCCCCGCTAACTGGGAGACTGCTTACCTCAGGCTCGCGAGGGGATTGCTTCGGCGGCGCTCGGGCGAGCCCCGGCGTGGCCCTATCGCCGCCTCGCCATGACAGGGGGCAGGTAATCTACCATTGTCGAGCTATGGAACGGTAGATTTCCGTTGCGCCTCGTATGCCTGCGCGGCCTGAACCAACCCCAAAAACAGCGGGTGAGGCCGCGTCGGTCGCGAGAGGAATTCAGGATGGAACTGACTGCCTACCATATAGGGGTGATCTTTGAGTTCGGCGATCTCGACCAGTTTCCCATCGGGGGAAAGGCCCGAAAAGACCATCCCACCGCGCTCCAGTTGTTCGCGGTAGGCGTTGTTCAATTCGAAACGGTGACGGTGACGCTCCTCCACCTGCGGCACGCCATAAAGTTGGGCGGCCCTGGTCCCCGGTTGCAACACGCAGGGGTACAATCCCAGGCGCATGGTACCGCCCATGTCAGTAATAGCGCGCTGCTCCAGCATCAGGTCAATTACCGGATGAGGGGTCGAACGATCAAACTCGGTCGAATTGGCATTTTCCAGACCCAGGACATGACGGGCAAATTCAACAACCATCAATTGCATCCCCAAACATAAACCGAGATAGGGGACGTTGTGCTCACGGGCATAACGGGCCGCCTGAATCTTGCCTTCAATGCCACGTGAGCCAAAGCCGCCCGGCACAACAATGCCGGCACAAGTTTGCAGTGTTTCCCAGCCCTTGCCTTTTTCCAAATCTGCGGAGTGAATCCACTCAATGTCAATTTGCACCCCCAGCGCCAGGCCAGCATGTTTGAGGGCCTCGCGCACGGAAATATATGCATCGTGCAATTCCACGTACTTGCCCACCAGGGCAATTTTCAGATGGGGCTTTTCGCGCCGCACCTCCGCCACCAGTTTCCTCCACACCGACCAATCCGGTTCCTGGCGCGGTTTCAAACCCAGACGGGCCAACAGGTATTCTGCCACGCCAGCCTGTTCGAGGAGCAAAGGCACCTCGTACAAAATCGGCGTCGTCACCATCGGGACCACCGCTTCCTTGTCCACATCGCAGAAGAGGGCGATTTTATCGCGCAGTCCATCGTCCACGGGATAATCCGAACGGGCGACGATCATATCGGGCGAGATACCGATGGAACGCAGCTCGGCCACCGAGTGCTGGGTGGGCTTGGTCTTGAGTTCGCCAGTCGCGCCGATGTAGGGCAACCAGGTGACATGAATAAAAGCGCAATTCTGGCGGCCCAGTTCATGCCGCAGCTGACGCAGCGCCTCGAGAAACGGCAACGACTCAATGTCGCCGACCGTCCCGCCGACTTCCACAATCACGATCTCAGCCCCGGTGGTCCTGGCGACCAGGCCAATGCGCCGTTTGATTTCATTGGTAATGTGCGGAATGACCTGAATCGTGCCGCCCAGGTAATCGCCGCGCCGCTCTTTGGCAATGACTTCCGCATACACCTGGCCGGTAGTCACGTTACAAACACGGCTCAGGCGTTCGTCAATGAAACGCTCATAGTGCCCCAGGTCGAGATCGGTCTCTGCCCCATCATCCAGGACGAAGACTTCGCCATGCTGGTAAGGGCTCATCGTGCCGGGGTCAACATTGATATAGGGGTCAAGTTTCTGCACCGCCACCTTGAACCCGCGTTCTTTGAGCGTGCGTCCCAGGGCTGCCGCGGTCACGCCTTTGCCGACAGAAGAGACCACGCCACCGGTAAAGAAAAGGTATCTGGTCGTCGTATCCATAGGCTTCATCACAGAGGGTCCGGGCTGGGATATACAGGATATAACGAAGCGGGGAGGGCCGTTGCCGGCGCCCTCCCCAGCCAGATTACAAAGCCAAGAGCGGATTTCATCCCAACACTTTTTCCAGGTCTTCGGCGGCGCGCCGCATTTCCAGAAAGATGAGTCCCAGTTTGGCTTCCGGGCGCGCCAGAGCGGTCAACACGGCTTCCTCGCCCACCGCGGTCAGCACGATGGCGCCCTCATTGCCGCGAATGTACACCTGTTCCAGACCGCCGCGTCCAAGTTCGCTGGCAATGCGTTCACCCAGACTGAGCATGGCCGCTGACATGGCCGAAACCCGATCCTCTTCCACATCCGCGGGGAGTGCGGAGGCCATAATCAAACCATCCACCGAGACAATGGCAGAGGCCTCAATATCCGGAGCCGCGGCCTGCATCGCTCGTAAACGGTTCACCATTTGTTCATTGCGGGATAGATTCACGCCGGCCACCTCGCCACAGTGAGATACTAAAAGTTTACCACAAAAGAGCGCTTATTCGGGGGTAATCTGGTAATTTGGCGCCTCTTTGGTAATGATGACATCGTGAGGATGGCTCTCAATGAGGCCTGCTTTGGTCATGCGTATCAAACGCGCCTTGGTGCGCAAATCTTCGAGAGTAGGGGCGCCGGCATAGCCCATGCCAGACCGCAGTCCACCCACGAGTTGATACACATAATCGTGCAATGGCCCGCGATAGGGAACGCGGCCCTCGATACCTTCCGGCACCAGTTTGCCGGCGCCGGCCTGAGCACTGGCATAGCGGTCGCGCCCATACCCCTGCATGGCGCCCAGCGACCCCATGCCGCGATATTCTTTGAAACGTCGTCCCTCAAAGATGACTTCCTCGCCCGGCGCCTCTTCCAGTCCCGCCAGCAAGGAGCCCAGCATGACCGTATCTGCGCCGGCGACAATCGCCTTGACGATATCGCCGCTGTACTTGATGCCGCCATCGGCAATGATAGGGATGCCAAGTTTGCGGGCAATGCGTGCACAATAGTAGATAGCGCTCAATTGAGGCATACCTGCCCCGGCCACGACCCGCGTGGTACAAATCGAACCGGCTCCCACGCCCACCTTGACCGCCGCTGCCCCGGCTTCCACCAGCGCGGCGACGCCTTCCGGCGTGACGACATTGCCGGCAATGACGGGCAATTTCGGGAACAACTGACGCAAACGCCGCACCGCCTCGATGACGTTGCGCGTATGGCCATGCGCCGTATCAATCACCACCACATCTACGCCCGCGTCTCTCAGTAAGCCGGCGCGCGTCTCAGCCTCTGCGCCCACGCCGACCGCGGCGCCTACCAGCAGACGGCCATCGGCATCGCGTGCCGCATTCGGATATTCAATCTCCTTCAAAATATCTTTGACGGTCAAAAGACCTTTGAGACGGCCATTTTCGTCCACCAGCGGTAATTTCTCGATACGGTGCTTCTGAAGCAAAGCCTTGGCTTCCTCGCGCGAAATGCCCACCGGCGCGGTAATCAACGGCTGCGGGGTCATGAACTGACTGACAGGCAGCCCATAATCCCTGGGTTCCACGAAGCGTTTGTCGCGATTGGTGAGAATGCCAACCAGTTTCCCATCCCGATCGACAATCGGCACGCCGCTGATACGATAGGTAGACATAATCTCTTCCGCATCTTGCAGCGTGGCATCGGGCGGCAGCGTGATGGGATCGCTAATCATCCCAGCCTGCGAACGCTTTACTTTATCCACTTCGCCGGCCTGTTGCTGCGGCGACATATTGCGATGGATAATCCCAATTCCACCTTCGCGCGCCAGCGCAATGGCTAATCGCGCCTCTGTGACCGTATCCATGGCAGCAGAAACAACAGGAATATTCAACGTAATTTCCGGCGTCAGGCGCGCGGAGATGTCGGTCTCCGCAGGCAAGACTTCGCTGTAACCGGGCAAAACCAGTACGTCGTCGAACGTCAGCGCCTCGGCGGCCTCAAACAGTGCGCGATTAACATCCATACTACACTCCTTTCGAACAAAACGGGGAAATTTCACCAATTTTACTGCAAAACAGACACCCGCGATGGGTATGTATCCTTCGTTCAGGAAATTCGCGGAAAGAGACCTGATTACCCCCAACCCCGTTTGGCAGGGTTCTGGCTACCACAAGCCATGAAGAGCCCGCTGCTTCTCGTTTGCGAGGGTAGCGCATGTCCCGCCTGCCACGAGCAGAGCGTGGGGAAAGCAATCTCCTGGCCAACAGGGGGATTGCTTCGCCGCCTTTGGCGGCTCGCAATGACAGGGGTGTATTCTCCAATTTCCCGAATTAAAGATACACTACCCCGCGCGGCGGTCAGGTCTGAAAAGCAGGAAGGTAGGGTATAATTAGCATGTCCTGCGACCACCCTAACCGCGCCCTTCACGTGTGCGCAACAGACATTGAAATCCCTGCCGAGTGCAAGCGTATGCCCCTTCCCTCTATTCTTCCATCCGATTACTGGCAAACGATATCCATCACCAAAACCGACATCGAACGCCTGACAGCCTACCTGTTCGAACATGAACAGCCTCTGACCGATGAGGAATTGCTGACCGTCTGGGTGGAGCAACGTCTTCAGGCTGAACGAGAGGCCGCCATCCAAAAGCAGCAGGCCGGCGGCAAGCTTTACCTGCCGCGAGAACACTACCAGACAGGGGAGGCGCTGGTCTTCCCGGCGTTGGGCTGGAAAAAAGGCACTGTCTGCGCCGTGCGCGCCGGCGTCAATCCGACGCTGGGTGAGTTCGAGGTCATCACCGTTCAGTTCAACGGCAACGAAACGCGCGAGTTCGCGGCCGGCCTGGCCGAACACAAACTCAACCAGCCGCTCGAATCGCTTTTTGGACAATCCGACGATCTCACGCCGCAAAGTGTGCTGGAAGCCCACGGCGACGAACTTGCCGGAAAACTCCTCGCCGCGCTCGAAGCCGAAGGCAGTCTGGTACGTGTGGCCGGGCGCTGGTTCCCGCGCGCCCTGCTGACCGACATCAACGTTGGCCACCTGAATCTGGTGGAAGCCATCCTGGAAGAGGCCGGTGGTCAGCCCTTGCCGACCAGCGTTCTCCTGCAACAACTCGGACTGGGAGAGGCCGTTTCGCCGGTGCTGGAATTTTCCCTGAATCAGGCGCTCTACGCTGACGAACGCTTTGATGAAGTTGGGCCGGCTGGCGAAGTGCTGTGGTGCCTGCGACGTACCGAGCCGGAAGACGTGCGCACTGTGCCGGCGACCCTGCACTACATCCCGATTGAGTACGACCGCTCTCTGCTGACCGAAGAAATGCTGGCATTGGAAGCCCAATTGGACGACGAACTGAGCGAGTTGCCG
This sequence comes from Anaerolineales bacterium, assembly GCA_034436275.1. Classification (GTDB taxonomy): domain Bacteria; phylum Chloroflexota; class Anaerolineae; order Anaerolineales; family Villigracilaceae; genus DAOTVX01. The sequence continues at coordinate 12,433 of DAOTVX010000064.1, forward strand.
CCCCCGCGTCTGCTGCCAGGCGAAGTGACCATTACCCTGACCTACCCCCACTGGCGCGCCGGCACCCTGCCTGTCTCTGCCCGTATGCGCGGCCTGTTCCCAAGCGCTTATGAGGCGCCACGCGTGCGCTTCGTTCTCACCGATGGCGAATCGGGCAAAGAAATACCGGCCTGGGTAGTGCGTCAACACGCTTACGTTGCCGGGTTGGGCGAGTTGTACCAGAAGTATAACCTGATGCCCGGCAGCCTGATCACGATTCGGCGCGACGCGTCGAATGGGAAAGTTATCGTCCAACCTCACGTGCGCCGGCCCACACGCGACTGGGTGCGCACGGTGCTGGTCGGCAGCGATGGCGGCATCGTTTTTGCCAACCTGAAACAAAACATCACCACCGAATATGATGAGCGCATGGTGATTTATGTGCCCGACGCCGCAGGCGTGGACGAGGCCCGAGCCCAAACACTCAAGGCGCGCCTGCCGTTTGAAAAACTGGTGGAGACGATGATGCGCGAATTGAGCAAACTCAACGTGCAGGGCCATGTCCACGCGCAGGAAGCCTACTCAGCCGTCAACATCATTCGCCGCTGTCCACCTGGGCCACTGCTGGCCGCGCTGGCGCAAACGAAACGCTACACTCACGTGGGCGATTTGCACTTCCGGCTAATCTCTTCAGCCGAGGAAACGGAGTAAAACTCGTCATGGCGGAAATCAGGAAATTCAGCCTCGTCAAACCTACCCTGCAAACGCCGTTTCATATTGACTTCGACTGGTGGCGCGAAAACGATCGCAACTGGCGCGTGGAACTGCGCGATTTGCTCTGCCCCGCACATCAACAGCAACTGGCCAATCTGCCAGAAGAAGCACTCATTGACTGGGTTGACCCTGAAACAGCCGAGGTCCAACGGATGGATGGCCTGCAACATACGCTGATTACCCATTGCGCCAGACAACCCGGATTCCTGGATGAACACATCACGCTGGTCGAGGCTGTCTTTCGCTTATTGCTGGCCAACGGCAACGCCCCACTTTCCGCCGAAGCCATGAGCCAACACCTGCGGAGACCGGCGGATTTGATTCTCCGTACCCTCGCCGGACCACGCGTCTATAAGGGCATCCGCCCGTGTCCTCAACGCTAACCCCTGCCCCTGTAGCTCAACGGACAGAGCAACTGCCTTCTAAGCAGGAGGTTGTGGGTTCGAATCCCGCCAGGGGCGCTGGAGGTACTGGTTCAAGGAGTGCATCATGAGCGCCGTGCTGTATCGAAAATCTACTCTGGGACGTTCATTGACCGTCCTGAAAGCCATTGGCTGGCAGGTGGGTATCCCCTCCTACGCCTGGAGTCCCCCCACTGACGTTTACGAGACCGATGCCGCCTTTATCGTCCGCGTGGAAATTGCCGGCATGCGTCAGGCAGAGGTCTCGATTGAAATCGAGGACAATGTTCTGGTCATCAGCGGCGTGCGCGTCGATTCGCCCGAACGGCGCGCCTACCACCAGATGGAAATTCGCTTCGGCGAGTTCAGCACTGCTGTCGAACTACCACCCGGCGTTGACGTGACTCGCGCCGAAGCCGAGTACGACGATGGTTTCCTGACCGTTATCCTGCCTAAAATCAAACCTGTCAACGTGCCCATCGGTTATTGACGAAAAGCGCCAGCCGCTCTCAAAAGGCAACGCTTCCTGCCACCTTAAAACAAAACGGATCCCCCCATGACCGCCTCTCGCTGGTATCCTCTGGAAATCACTCAGGAAAACAACAACGACGAAGAAGAGCACGAGTTCACCATGCTTCAGGAACTGCTCTCCCCTTCCATTCTCACCCGTCTGACAAAAAAAGAAGAAGCAAACGGCACACAGAGCGAAAACGAGGCCGACAACGAACAAAGCGGCGTTAAGTACCCTGAAGTCCTGCCCATTCTGCCTCTGCGTGGCGTGGTCGTCTATCCACAAACCGCCGTACCACTGACCATTGGCCAACCGCGCTCCATTCGTCTTATCGACGATATCTCCACTGGCGACCGCTTAATCGGCCTGGTCGCCTCACGCAATCCGGAAATAGAAATGCCGGGGCCGGCCGAACTGTATTCCGTCGGGACGATTGCCATTGTCCACCGCCTGTTGCGTGCTCCCGACGAAACCATCCGCCTCCTGGTTCAGGGGTTGGCGCGTTTCCGCATTGTCGAGTTCGTGCAGGAAGAACCCTACCTGAAAGCGCGCATCGAAATTGCCCCAGAAACAACAGAGACCGGCCTGGAAATTGAGGCTCTGGCGCGCTCGGCGCGCGATCAGTTCGAGCAAATCGGCAACCTGACTCCTTCCATGCCGCGCGAACTGATCGCTTCGGTCAACGCGCTGGAAGACCCGCTGGCTACCGTATATACCATCGCCAACTTCCAGCGCATGGACCTGGAAGACGCTCAGGCCATCCTGGAACTGGATTCCACCAAAGCCAAGTTAACCAAACTGCTGGATATTCTGGTGCACGAGATCGAGGTGCTGCAACTGGGCGCCAAGATTCAGAACGAAGCGCGCTCCGGCATTGAGAAATTACAACGCGAATACTTCCTGCGTGAACAATTGAAGGCCATTCAGAAAGAACTCGGCGAACAGGATGAACAGGCCCTGGAAGTAGAGGAGTTCCGCAAGAAAATCGACGCGGCCGGCATGCCCGAGGAAGCCGAGAAACAAGCACGCCGCGAGCTGGACCGCCTCTCACGCCTGCCCACTGCCGCCGCGGAATACGGCGTGATTCGCACTTATCTGGACTGGTTGACCTCGCTCCCCTGGTCTCGCTCCACCGAGGACAATCTGGACATTCGTCACGCGCGCCAGATTCTGGACGAAGATCACTATGGTCTGGAAGATGTCAAAGAGCGCATTCTAGAATTTCTGGCAGTGCGCAAACTACGCCTGGAACGACGCGTCAGCGAAAACGAGCCGCGCCACGACTATATCCGCCGCGAACGGGAAGGCACCATCCTGTGCTTTGTCGGCCCACCCGGCGTCGGCAAAACGTCGTTAGGACAGTCCATTGCCCGCGCTTTGGGGCGCAAGTTCGTGCGCATTTCCCTGGGCGGCGTGCGCGATGAGGCCGAAATTCGCGGTCACCGTCGCACCTACATCGGCGCCATGCCGGGACGCATCCTCCAGGCGCTGCGTCGCGTCGAATCCAAAAATCCCGTCTTCATGCTGGACGAAATTGACAAACTCACCTTCGACTTCCACGGCGATCCGGCCTCCGCGCTGCTGGAAGTACTCGACCCGGAACAAAATTCCGAATTTCGTGACAACTACCTGGAAGTAGCGTTTGACCTTTCCCAGGTTTTCTTCATCACCACGGCGAATCAGGTGGAAACCATCCCGGCGCCACTTTTGGATCGCATGGAGGTCATTTACCTCTCCGGCTATACAGAAAACGAGAAAATTGCGATTGCGCGTGGCTACCTGGTACCGCGTCAGATTCGCGAGAACGGCTTGCGACCAGAGGAAGCCGAGTTTACGGAAGAAGCCCTGCGCACCATCATCAATCTTTACACCCGAGAGGCCGGCGTCCGCAATCTGGAGCGGCAAATTGGGGCTGTCTGCCGCAAGATTGGGACGCAGATTGCCGAGGGCAAAGCCCGTCAGCGACGTATCACCGCGCGCACCGTGCGCCGCCTGCTCGGTCATCCGCTCTTCCAGGGTCCGGAGGAAATTTCCCTGCGTACCTCGCTGCCCGGCGTTGTGCCAGGCCTGGCCTGGACCCCCTACGGCGGCGAAGTTATCTTCGTCGAGGCAACGCAAATGCCTGGCAACAAAGGCTTTCAAATCACCGGCTCGGTAGGCAATGTCATGCAAGAATCGGCACGGGCGGCGCTCTCGTATGCCCGTTCCCACGCTGCCCAGCTGGGTCTGCCGCCTGATTTCTTCGATAAAGTTGACATTCACCTGCATATCCCCGCCGGCGCGCAGCCCAAAGACGGGCCTTCGGCGGGCGTAACCATGGCCACCGCCCTCGTTTCGTTAATCTCCGGGCGTCCGGTCAAGAAAAACGTTGCCATGACCGGCGAAATTACCCTGCGCGGTCAGGTGCTACCCGTTGGCGGAATTAAAGAAAAGGTTCTGGCCGCCCATCGCGCCGGTTTGAAGACCGTTATCCTGCCAAAACGGAACGAGATGGATCTGGAAGACGTGCCGGAAGAAGTACGCAAATCGTTGACGTTCATCTTCGCCGAAACGATCGAAGACGTGATCCAGCACGCTCTGCAAGATGGCCATCGTCAGCACCCGCGGAGCGGCCGGCGTGGCGTTGCTTCTCAGGAGAAGCCGTCATGAGCAAAATCCTGCTGGCAGAAGACGATTACACCATGGTAACCTTGTTGAAAACCCTGCTCGGCATGGAAGGGTTTGAGGTCGTCACAGCACTGGATCGTAAGGAGGCCTTCCTGGATGTCGTGCGTCAGGAAAAACCGGATGTCATCCTGCTCGATGTCCACCTTGGAGACCGCAATGGCCTGGACCTGGTGCGTGACTTGCGCGCCGATGCTCAACTGAAAGACACGCGGGTAATCATGTCCTCGGGAATAAACATGGAAACGGAATGTCTGGCCGGTGGAGCAGATGATTTTCTGTTGAAGCCCTACGTTGTGGACGATTTGCTGCGCAAAGTGCGCGCCTGGGCCGAGAAGAAATGAGCGCCGTCCGCCTGCGCGAGTTCCGCTTCCCGGACGCAGCCAACAACATGGATGCCGAGTTGTGGTAAACTAATATAGTCAATCTCTTCGACTGGTTCACAGGCAGGCGAGCCATGGATAAAGACAAAATCAGTATCCTCTGCATCGAAGATGAGGCAGAAATGATCGACCTCATCCGTCTTATTCTGGGCCGGCGCGGCTACGAAGTGCGCGGCGCCAGCGGCGGACGCCAGGGTCTGGAACTCATGCGCCAGGAACGCCCCGACCTGGTCTTGCTCGATTTAATGATGGCTGACATGGATGGCTGGGAAGTCTATCAACGCATGAAGAATGACGCGGCGTTGAACGATATTCCCGTCATTGTCGTCACGGCAAAAGCACAGAGCATTGACCGTGTCCTCGGCCTGCACATCGCGAAAGTGGATGACTACATTACCAAGCCCTTCAGCCCCCAGGAACTGCTGACCGCGGTCGAAAAAGTGCTAAAGAAAAGCACAAAACGCTGAGCCAATCTTCACCAACACCAATCGGAACGGGGCGGAAGTGTGACGCCCCGTTTATGATATTCCTTCCCCTGATCTCCCAATGAGCCGTTATTGCCTGGTCGAAAATCGCTCCCAGCCGCTGCTCCGCCCGCTACGCGTGCGGTACTGTTCCAGCCTGCCCTGCCGCTTACAGGGACTGATGTTCCGCCGCCACCTGAACCCCGAAGAGGGCATTCTACTGGTCAGCAGACGCGACAATTTCATCGATTCGACGATCCACATGCTTTTCTGCTTCACCAATTTAACCGTAGTGTGGATCAACTCGGCGCAACAGGTCGTGGATGTACGCCTGGCAAAGAAGTGGGCGCCTGCCTATATCCCACGTCGCCCGGCGCGTTTCGTACTTGAAACCCATCCCGACCGTTTGTCTGAATTTCACCCTGGCGATCAAATTGAATTCCATCATGCGTAAGGCCCTGCTTCTATTCCTTCTTCTGGCTTGTGGTCTGCTGACGGCTCAGCCGACATTGGCGCAAACCCCGGCCCCCCAACCAGGCCCAGTTTACATTGTCCAGGCTGGCGAAACTTTATGGGAAATCGCGCTTCGCTTCCACGTGGATTTAGAAGAACTGAAACAAGTCAACAACATCAGCAACGCAGACTGGCTTGCCGAAGGCCAGGAACTGATCATTCCCGGTCTGGAAGACTTACAGGGTTACCTTATCCCCATCGCCGTACCTCTGGGAGAAACTTTACACACCCTCAGCCGCGCCAGCGGCACCCCCGAGAACATCCTGCGCCGCCTGAATCACCTGACCAGCCCCACCGAATTGTACGCCGGCAGCCGGCTGATACTGCTCCAGAAAACAAAAGAACCAACCTGGAAAGCACGCGCTGCGCTCACTTCAGGTGAGACTTTGCTCGAACTGGCAGTACGCCAGAATGCCGGCCCCTGGACCCTGATCGCGCTTAACCACCTCCCCGGCAGTTGGGCGGCACTACCCGACGATATTCTTGCTCTACCCCAAGACGAAACCGCCTTGCCCACCGCGAGCGGTTTGCCCCCGGTCTTCGCTCAGGCCAGACTTTCCCCCCTCCCCCTGAAACAGGGAGCAACGGCGCAAGTCAGCGTACGCACTGCCTCACCCGTATCCACCCTGAACGGCTGGCTGGTTGATCACCCCTTGCACTTCTTTCAAACCGCCGAAGGAAAATGGGTCGCCCTGCAAGGGATCCACGCCATGCTCCCTGGCGGCACCTACCCTTTGCGCCTGGAAGCGACGTTGCCCGATGGAACGCAACAAGTCTTCGAACAGATGGTTCTGGTAGAAGAGGCCGGCTTCGGCCATGAAACCCTCGTCGTTGACCGCGCTTACATTGACCCGGCAGTAACTGCGCCCGAAGAAGCGCAAATCCTGGCGCTCGTCAACGCGGTCACGACAGAACGCTACTGGAACGGCGCTTTCCTTGCGCCAGGCTACTTCCCCGATTGCTACACCTCGCGCTTCGGCACTCGCCGCACCTATATAGCCAGCGATCACTCCCTGACTCTGGAAGGCTTCCATACCGGCCTGGACTTCTGCGGCGGAAGTGGCCTGCCCATCGTGGCCCCGGCCGCAGGAGTCGTTGTCTTTGCCGGGCCATTAGAGGTACGCGGCAATGCTACGATCATTGATCACGGTTGGGGCGTATACAGCGGATTCTGGCATCAATCTGAGATTCTCGTGCAGGTTGGGCAACGCGTTGCCGCAGGCGAAACCATCGGCAAAGTTGGCGGGACCGGGCGCGTCACCGGCGCTCACCTGCACTGGGAAATCTGGGTCAACGGCGTACAGGTGGATCCACTGCCATGGTTGAGCGAGGCCTTCCCTCAGCTGGGAGATGATTGACCCTTTGCCGGCAAGTCGTTGCGGGAAATGAACGATGAGTCCACGAATACCCTGGGCTTGCTTTTCAACAGGTCCTTTTGGTCGGTCTATGCCTGGGCCAACCAGTGCCATGATGGCACGATCTTCGCTACCCCATGTGCGCACTGAGGCGCGCCCTTCTCCACCGCGAGCCATCGGGCGCGTGCTCCTGCTCGGTCTCCTTTTGCTTGGCGCCTGCCGTCCACCGGCAGCCTGCCTTGAAGCGGAGGGCTGTGTGCTGGTTCCGCCCGACGCTCCGCTTGTCATCGGCGTATTGCGCGCCTGGCTTGGCGAGTACGCCCAGGCCGGCGAACAGATGCTGGACGGTATTCAACAGGCTGTCGAGGAACGCCCAACCCTGCTCGGGCATGAGATTCTTTTGAGACGCGCCGGTAGCGAATGTAGCGAGGAAAGCGCCCGTATCGCGGCAACCGCCCTTTTGACCGACGCGGATATCTTTCTCATTCTTGGGCCAACCTGCCCGGACGAGATTCCGGCGATCACGCCCCTGCTGCAAGATGCCGGGGTGATTCTGGTTACGCCTCCGCCTGGAAAAGAAGCGGCTTATCACCGGACAAGGCAGGTGTTAGACAGTCTGGAACAAATCGCGGTAAAGAGCCGCGATGGGACGCTTTACCTGCCACGCCGCGCAGTACAGGCCAGTCTTACCCGCCTGCCTTGAGAGAAACATGCCCATTGCAGAACTGGTCATTATCGGCAGCGAGTTTTTGCTCGGCGAGGCACTGGATACCAACTCGCGTACGCTGGCGCGCGCCCTGCGTGATCTGGGCCTTGAACTGCGCCGCATTCAAACAGTGGGGGATGACGTCACCCTTATCAGTCAGGCAGTTCGTTCGGCGTTAAGCAATGCCGATATCGTCATCACCAGCGGCGGCCTGGGGCCAACGGTAGATGACCCTACCCGTCAGGCTATTGCTACGGCCCTGGGCGTCACGCTCGAATTCCGCCCGGAACTCTGGGAACAGGTCACGGCGCGTCTGGCGCGTTATGGTCGTATCCCCTCGGAGAACCAACGTCAACAGGCCTGCGTGCCGCGCGGGGCCATCGCCATCGAAAACCCGGTCGGCACCGCGCCGGCATTTCTGCTGGAACGTGGTCACCAGACCGTCATCGCGCTGCCGGGCGTGCCGCGTGAACTGGAAACACTCTTATTGCAATACGTCCTCCCCTATCTACAACGTCGTTACGACATCCACGCGACTACCCGGGTGCGCACCCTGCACGTAGCCGGCCTGGGCGAAAGCGCCGTGGACGAACGCATCGGTGAATTTGAACGCGGCACGAATCCCACCGTCGGCCTGGCCGCCCACGCCGGTCTGATTGACGTCCGTCTGGTCGCCCGCGCGGCAACCAGAATTCAGGCCGATGAGCTCCTCTGGCATCTGGAACACGAAATCCGTCAACGCTTGGGAGAGGCTGTTTTTGGCGCCGACGAGGAAACCCTGGAGGCCGTCACCCTGAACGCGTTGCGCGAACGCGGCTGGACGCTGGCCGTCTGCGAAGTTGGCCTGGACGGCGCCCTGCTGGAACGCCTTGCTCCCTTCCGCGGCAACATCTACCGCGGCGGCGAACAGGTTGCCGCGCCCTTCTCGTCCCTGAAGGCAATCACAGCCCGGCTGCAGCGCCGCTATCAAAGTCAGATCGCCCTCGGGCTCTGGCTGCGAGCCGACAACGAGAAACACATCCTGGAATTCTGGCTTAAATCGCCCGTCGGCGAGCGCAGTGGACAGTTCTCCTACGGAGGCCATCCGGCCTCTGCTCCCCAATGGGCCAGCAATATGGCACTGGATTGTCTGCGACGTTTTCTTCTGGAGCAGAAGACGTCATGAGCGGCAGAGTCCCTTCTGTCCGTTCCCGCTGGCTGCCTGGCAGGCTGGCCGGGATTTTGTGGGCTATCAATGCCTTGATGGCCATCTTCGTTGCCGCGGCATACTTGATGCTGCAGCCACAACTGGCTCTGTTCCAGCCCCTGCCAACCCTGATTCCCACTCCCCCGCCAGTGCCAGCCGGGGGGCATCAACTCACAGCGCCGTCATCCCTCCATCAAGCCGACAGCACCCCCGCAGAAATCCGGCCTGTAGAAACGTCCTCTTCCGACGCACGTTCTTATGCCGAAGGGCCATTTGTCATCGGCTCTTCCGCCGGCGGGCGTCCACTGCAAATGTGGCGTTTCGGTACAGGGCCAACGCAACGTCTGATTGTCGCCGGTATTCACGGCGGGAACGAAATCAACACCATTCATCTGGCCGACCAGTTCATCGAGTACCTGTACCGGCACCCGGAAATTGTCCCGGCGGATGTGACCCTGTACATTCTGCGCAGTCTGAATCCCGATGGCGAGGCACGCGGCGTGGGACCGGCCGGCCGGCCCAACGACAACGGCGTGGACCTGAACCGCAACTGGCCCTACCGCTGGAAAGCCGACTGGGATCGTTATGGCTGTTTCGTCGCCGTGCCGGTCACGGGCGGCAGCCATCCCGCTTCCGAACCGGAGACGGTGGCGTTGTTAACCTTTATCGAATCGCGCGCGATTGATGCGCTCATCAGTTACCACAGCGCGGCCCTGGGCATTTTCCCTGGCGGCGTGCCCGATTACCAGCCCTCGATTCGCCTGGCCGAAGCCATCGCAGCCGTCACGACCTATCCCTACCCGCCCATTGACACCGGCTGCGATTATACCGGCAACCTGACCGACTGGGCCGCCTCACGCGGCATTGCGGCTGTAGACATCGAACTGCGCAATCACACGGATACCGATTTTGAGGAAAATCTGATCGTGCTTCAGGTATTCCTGAACTGGAAACGGTAACGGAAAATGTAATTGGAGAAAGGAAACCGATATGGAACAGGCCGACCTGTTGCTTGTCAATGCCCTGGTCCTGACCATGGATGGACAGATGAACCTTTACGAAAACGGGGCGGTTGCCGTGCGTGGCACCAGCATTGTCGCGGTTGGCAATGACTCGGAGGTGCGCGCGGCATATACGGCGCCACAAATCCTGGATTGCCACGGCAAGGTGCTCATGCCGGGTCTCATCAATGCCCATACCCATGTTCCGATGACGTTGCTGCGCGGACTGGCCGACGACTTGCGTCTGGATGTGTGGCTGATGGGCTATATGATGCCGGTGGAGCGCGAGTTCGTCTCGCCGGAGTTCGTCCGTTTGGGAACGCAACTGGCCTGCGCGGAATTGATTCGCAGTGGCGTGACGTGTTTTGCCGACATGTACTATTTCGAGGAGGAAGTAGCCAGGGCTACTGCCGAAGCCGGCTTACGCGCCGTTTGCTCCCAAACCGTACTCAAATTCCCTGCTCCCGACGCGGCCTCCTATGAGGATGCTCTGGCGAGCGCGCGCGAATTCATCCAACGCTGGAAAGGGCATCCGCTGATCGTCCCTTCCGTCGCGCCTCATGCGCCCTATACCTGCACTCCAGAAATCCTGCGAGCAACCGCCGAACTGGCCGCCGAATTTGACGTTCCTCTGCATACCCATCTGGCCGAAACGGCCCTCGAGGTCGAGAACCTGCGTCGGGAGCAGGGGATGCCGGTCATTCCCTACGTCAAAAAGCAAGGGCTGTTTGGCGCGCATGTGCTGGCCGCTCACTGCGTCCACGTGGACGAAGGCGAAATGCGCACCCTGCTTCACGCCGGCGCCGGCGTGGCGCACAACCCCTCCTCAAACCTGAAACTGGCTTCCGGCTTTGCGCCGGTGGCGAAAATGCTCGAGGTAGGCCTGAACGTGGGCATTGGCACCGACGGTCCGGCCTCCAACAACGATCTGGATATGTTCGAGGAGATTCGGCTGGCAGCGTTCATCGCCAAAGCCAGCAGTGGAGATCCCACCTCCCTGCCTGCCGCGCAGGCACTGCTGCTGGCCACCCGTCTCGGCGCGCAGGCACTGTTTATCGGCGAACTCACCGGTTCGCTGGAGGCTGGCAAACGCGCCGACCTGATTATCGTAGACCTTTCGCCGCTTCACAACACGCCGCACTTCCGCCGTGAGCGCGAGAATCCCTACGCGCAACTGGTCTATGCCGCCAAAGCCTGTGACGTGACCGATGTGATGGTCAATGGCCGCTGGCTGATGCGCGACCGGCAGTTATTGACTGTGAACGAAGCCGAACTCAGGCACGCCGCGCAGGAATTTGCCCATCGCATTGATGCCTTCCTCATCGAGCGCGAACGCTCGGTCTATTCCAAACTCGTGGCGCTGGGCGGCTCGCAGGAAGAGGAATCTTACGAAGTCCAGCTCAAAGTCCCCCTGCGCGAGATGGAAAGCGTGCTGGCGGCATTGCGTCAGCCTGACATTGAAATCCTGCGCCACAAGCACTATCATCAGCACGATGTGTACTTTCACTTCGCCGACCCCGGCCAGGGCCATTTGCGCTATCGCGAAGACGAGTTGATTGATGCTCGCGGTGAAATCCAGAGCGTACGGGCGCGTTTGACCCTGATCGGGCCAGCGCGCGAGGCCGATTTAGGGCAACAGGTAATCCTGTCGCGTGTGCGCTATTTCGCCCCTGCCACAAACAGCCTGCGTTTCTACCGCGAATATTTCAAGCCGACGGGCGAGACTCCCATTGATAAAGACCGCCTGCGCTGGCTGATTCGCTATCAGGGCACTGAGTTTTACGTTAATCTGGACCGCCTGGAAAATCCACCGCTCGGGTATTACCTGGAAATCAAGTCGCGCACCTGGAGTCGCAAAGACGCAGAACGCAAGGCGCAGCTCGCCATACGGCTGTTGGGTTTACTCGGCGGTTCACCCCAGGAAGCCATCCGGCAGGACTATATCGAGTTAATTGAAGGCAAGCCTGCCTGACAGAGCCTCGCCCGCTAACCATTCGGGCATTTGCCACCTCAGCCGCCAGGTTCCCCCTGCGTCTGCTCAAGGTTGCAGCGTCTGAGGCTGGAAGCAGGGCTGATAATCCGCGCCCACAATGAGCACGTACGAAACGCCCTGACGATAGCCTGGGGCAGCGATACGCGCTGCGGACGACAGTCCCAGCACGTTCAGGATGCGAGCCGCACGCGCCGTGTCCTGATCAGTCGTGACATCATAAAGCCAGGTCTGGGCATAGTCGCGGCGATCGGCGCGCTCCAGCCGCGTTTCATAGCCGGCATAATTCAAACGCTCTGCCGCCAGGCGATCCCAGCCTTCGTAGGTTGTGCCATTCCAGACCTCTATCAGGACACTATCCTCCTCCCGGCCCTGTCGCTGCGGCGACAGCGCGCGTTCCAGCATGGCGCGAATGGCCGCGCCATCGGGGAGCGCCACCCAGGCGCCACCGGGAGTAATCCAGCCGTTCACCAGCGGCGGGACGATGTAATAACTGCGAATATCGGCATTGGTCACATGCCAGGCCAAAGGAGCCAGTGCCAGCAAGGTATTTAAGTCAACATCGGTACGAAGCGAATTCCGCAACGCGCCATACAGTTGTGGGATTTTTGTCACTACGCCAAGTTGCAACCCTTTGGCGTAGATAGCGCGCAGCACCTCCTGCTGACGCCGGCTGCGGTCATAATCGCTCGATTTCTTGCGCGCGCGGGCATACCACAGGGCCAGATCGCCATCCATGTGCACCAGGCCGGGCTGGACGGTGTACAGTTCCCAGTTTTCTTCTACCTGCGGATCTAACTCCGGCGATTTCAGCCGCCAGTCCGTATAGGGGCAGGCCACCGGTACATCAATGCCCCCCAGGGTATCCACAATGCGTCGAAAGCCATCGAAATCCACAATGGCAATATGGTCGACGCGCAACCCCAGGTTGTACAAGACCGTGTTTTTGAGCAACGTCTCCCCGCCATCCGGAGCGCTGGCCGAGCCATGAACATAGGCGGTATTGATGCGTTGCATTTCCCAGCCCGGAATATAAACCCATAAGTCACGCGGAATGGAAACCAGCGTCACCTGCCCCGACTTTGGACGAATGGCAACGAAAATCATGGTGTCGGTACGAAACGGCGTGCCCAGGCGCATATCGGAACCAAGCAGCAGGAACGTCACCATCTCGTTGTCGGTCAGCAACGGCATCGGCGTAGGAACACCCGCCGGAACATAGAAAGCAGGCGGCGTCCAGGCCGCAGGCAAGAGAAGATTGAAATCGGGGGTAGAAGAGGGAGAGGGCGTAACCTCAACAGGCAACGGAGCAGTGACAGCCGGCGTTAACGAGGGCGGCGGGGTATCCGTACCGGCCAGAGGACGAAACGGCGTCGGGGTAGCCGTGGCATCCGCCGGGAGCGTTACGTAACGCAGCCGGGTCGCCGCAGGCGCTGCCGGAGACAGGTCAGGCGTTGATGCGTCCGAGCAGGCTGTCAAAAGAATGAGAGTCAGACCAATCTGGCCCAGGAACGTCCATCGGCGATGAAGCAAGGCGCTCATGGAGCAGGATCCACGACCGGGGTATCGGTGAAGGTGCCGGTCGGTGATGGCGTACAGGTAAAGGAAGGGGTTGCCGTTTCTGTCGGCACAGGCAAGGTTGGCGTCAACGTCAGGGTTGGGCCAGGGGACGGGGTGCGCGTGGGCAGGTTTGGAACGTAGATGACCTGGCCCACGACAATCAACGTGGAAGCGCCCAGGCAATTCGCCTGTTGTAACTGCGCCACAGTCACCCCATAGTATTTTGCCAGGCTGTAAAGGGTATCCCCAGGCTGAACGGTATAGGGAATCCAACCGCGTGGCGGGCCACAGGGGGGCAGGGTAGAGGTCGGCACAGGGGGCACGTAGAGCACCGTGCCGGGCACGAGCGTTTGCGTGAGCAGACAGTTCGCCTGCATCAATGCCTGAACGCTCGTATGGTATTGCTGCGCCAGTGCGGCCAGCGTCTGACCGGCCTGAACGGCCAGCGGCATCCAACCGGCCGGCGGTGGACAAGTGGCCGGTGAAGGCAACAAAGTGGGAGATGGCAACGGGGAAGGGATAAAAGGCAAAGGCGTCGGCGAAGGCGACCACAGACTGGCCAGAGTCGCAGTAGGATACGGCGAAGGCAGGATCAGCGAACGTGCGCCTTCGGCCAGTGAAAGTGAGAAGCCGCCCAGTATCAACAGGAAGCAGACCAACGCCGTCAGCAAAGCTGACAGCAGCGGCTTGGGGTCGCGCAGCATATCACTTTCCTTCCTCGCTCACCCGTTGAATCTCGACTGGCAAGAGCACGCTAAAGGTCGAGCCAACGCCGGCCTCGGTATCCACCCAGATGCGTCCGTGCTGCGCCTCGGCCAGCGTTTTGGCAATGGAAAGCCCGACGCCGGTATCGCCCAGGCCAGGGATAAGCGCATTGTCGGCGCGATAGCGGCGGGCAAAGACGTGGGGGAGATTCTCGGCGGGAATGCCTCCGCCGGTATCGGCCACCTGAATCAGCAGATAATCCTGATCGCCCTCGCGCTGCGTCTGAATGCGCAAGGAAACTGTCCCATCCGCCGGGGTGGCTCCGCTGGCATTTTGCAAGAGGTGAATGAGAATCTGCTGTAGCGCTTCGCGATCGGTCTGAACCTGCGTCTGCGGATCGGGCAAATCGAGTCGCAACGTAATATTCTTCTCGCGAATCTGATTGCTGACGTAAGCCATGGCGTTATCCACAATCAACGTCAGGTCAATCGGTTCCGGTTTGATGTTGAGGCGCACCGTCTCGATCGCCGCGACCTGAATCAGGTCCTCAATCAAGGCCGAAACGCGCTCGGTCGCGGCTTTAATGCGTTCGAGGAATTTGCGCTGGAGCGTTCCCAAAATTCCTACCGATTCGCCCAGGAGCAGATCGGTATAGCCAACGATGGAGGAAAGCGGTTGACGCAATTCCTGGGCAATGGAGGCGATGACCTCGATTTGCTCTTCCCCAATCGGAGCACTGGTACGCTTCTCCAATTCCAGAATCTTCATATTGGCTTCTGCCAGCGCGTTTTGCAGCCGGGCCACGTCCTCCAGAGAAGCGCGTAAATCCTGTTCCAATTGCGCTGCGCTGGCATACTCTGGCATCAAACCTTCCCGTAACTGCTCGTTCTCAGCGCGTAATTGCTCGATCAATTGTTGCGCTTCTTCTTGAGCCGCCAGCAAAGCGGCCACGTTATCGGCCTGCACTTGCTGTTCAACCAATTGCTGGCGGGCCGCCTCAAACTGCCCGAGAAGATCCTCATATTTTTTCTCGGCAACCGCCGCGCGGTCCAACGCGTCTTTTACCTGTGAGAGCGCCGCCTCGCGCTCCTGCTCCAGTTCGGCCACGCGCTGACCCCGTTTCAGGATCGGGGCGAACAGCGAGGCGACATTGGTCAAGTAGGCCTGATCCTCGGCGCTCCACAGACGGTTGGAATAGGGTGAGAGCAGCAGCAAAGCCCCTAACGGTGTTTTATCCCCCGGAATCGGTACACTCAAGAGATGCCCTGGCGTAGACAACCCCAGGACCTGCCCCAGGCCTTTTAAATCCGTGGAAGTGCTGCTGGCCGGCAAACGCAGTGGCCGGCCACGTTGTACGGCGCTCGCCAGCAAAGGCACGGTTTCCACATCCAGGGTTGTTCCGCCCAGGCCTTCCTCGCGAATCAAGTCATAGCCACAAACGATGAGGAGGCCCTGCTTCCCGTCCAGGGTGAGGAGGAAACACAAGTCGGCCAGCATGGCCTGAGCCGTGGCACGCGTTAAAGCCCTGGCGATGCCGTCGTCCTCCAATTCAGCCGCCAGAGCCAGCAGCGCATGAAACGTCTTGGGATCGGTGCTGTAACGGCGACGTTCGACACGCGTCTCGCCGGTCGTCGCTTGTTCCTCCTCGCGTTTCGGCGCCTGCGCCAGAGGAGGCCTGGATGCCGCTCGCGTCGTCGGCATGGGAAAACGTTGTGGCAATGTCAGCAAAATCGGATAAGCCGCCAGTTGCATCAGGCGCACCGCGCCGGGAAAATTACTCTGAGGAACAGGCGGAATCAGGTAAATCAGATGACCGACAAATACCAATCCCAGAAATCCCAGCCCCTGTCCCCAGCCATTCGGTTGACGGATGATCAAGATGGCCGCGCCAAGCACAATGACGCCAATCGAGGCCAGTTGCCAGAACATATCCAGCAACGACTGGCTGAAGACCAGGGTGTTGCTGTTCGGCGCCCACACGAATAAGGTCAGGCCAAAGACAGGGACCACCAGCAGGCTGAGCAACGCCGCCGCCGCATCAGCCAGACGCAGCGGCTCTGGAAATGCCCACAACCAGACGACCCAAATCAGACTCCACAGGGTAATCGCCCGGTCCAGGGGCGGAAGAAGCGCCAGCGATGAAAGGACTCCCTGCCAGGCCAGAGCGCCAATCAGAAACTCAAGCAGTTGCAACGCCAGCAAAATTGCCAGACCGATAACCGTCCGTCTGGCCTGGGGAAACTCGCTCGAACGCCAGAGCGTAATGGCTCCCAACAACGCCCCGGCCAGCGAAAAGACCAGCACCAGATGATAGACCAGATTGCCAGGCGCAACGGTAAGGAAGGAAAAGACCTGACCAAAAAACTGGTTCATACGAACGATTATCCTCTGCTCTTCTCTACAGCAGGATTACCGTGCCAGCGCGGCCTCCACGGCTTCGGTAACAGCCTCCAGGCCTGGCACATAGCCGGGGGTAACGATCACGCCGTTCACGAACAGCGAAGGCGTCCCTTGAACACCCCATTGCAGGCCAAGTTCGTAATCAGCCCGAATCTGGTCTGCGTAGCGCTGGGCGCGGAAACAAACACCGAAATCATCCTCGTTCAAAGCCAGGAAGCGAGCAAAGTCAAACAGGCGAGCATTGCGGAAAGCGTCCTGATTTTCTCCGTTCCAGTTGGCCACCAGCAAGGCATGGTATTCCCAGAATTTACCCTGCTCCGCGGCGCACAAGGCCGCATTGGCGGCCTGATGCGATTCGCCGTTCGGATGACCACCATCCAGGAACGCGAAGAAGTGATAGGTGTACAATGCCTGGCCGCTTGCCACATACTTCTGAATGATTTGCGGCTCAACATTGATGGAATAATAGGCACAGGCCGGGCACTGGAAATCTTCCCAAATATCAATGTGCACTGGCACCGCCGGATCGCCCAGCGTATTCCTGTCTGCCTGTACCGAGTAGGAAGGATGAGGGGGCAAATTAATGGTCTCGGTAGGTGTGGCCGGTCGCGCCGTGGGGGTGGGCGTTGCCGCCCAGGGCAATGATGGCAAAACGCAGGCCAGCCCCGAAAGCAGCGTCACCGTTGCCAGCAAGACCGGCCAGTAGCGTTTCAACCAGCTTTCCTGGATGATGAACATCTCCAACCTCCGTTACCATGGCCTCATGACGAGGCAATCTCCGCCAGAATCGCGTCCAGCGCCTGACTGAACTGCTCGAACGGCAGGAGGCCCGGTATGAGCTGCGTCTTCGGCTCTCCTTTGACCTGATAATAGATGACGAACGACGGGGTACCGTTGACGCCTGCCGCCCGTCCGTCGGCCGCGTCCTGTTCGGCTTGTTGACGATACTTCCCGCTATTCAGACAATCCTTAAACTGACTCACGTCCAGCCCCGCCTTTTCTGCAATAGCCGTCAGGCGCAGGCGCGTGAAAGAGCCAACGTCCTCGCCCAAAGCGTTGGCGAACAGTCCATCATGCATTTCCCAGAATTTTCCCTGATCAGCCGCGCAGTAAGCCGCCATCGCCGCGTCAATCGATTCGCTCTTGGCCGGTCGATGGTAATAGGCAGCGATATTATCGCTGGTAAAATTTCCCATGGAGCGAGAAATAAAATACACCTTCCCCGTCTTCACATAATATTCTATGAACAGCGGCTCCACTTCTTTGGCAAACTGCGCGCAGTAGGGGCACTGGTAATCCGAATACTCCACAATCTTGATGGGCGCGTTCGGATCACCGGTGGCGTTACGCTCCGCCATCGGTCGTTCTATCGCCGGCCAGTCCTTAACGCTGGCGCGCGCCGCACGGCTGGCAGATTGCATGGTGAAAATCAAGACCGCCCCGATCAGAATCGCCCCCAGGGCAATCACGCTGACCAGAATCGCCCGTTGAATCCGGCGCCGACGGCGGCGTTGTTCACGTAGAATCTGGCGTTTCGATTGGGACATAGGCAACTCCGTTAAGCAAGATGGGTATCCAGCCAGTCCAGCAAGACCTGTAAGACCTGTTCCTTCTCCGGTTCGTTATGAATCTCATGGTAAAACCCCGGCCACAGGCGCAGGGTACATATCCCCTGCGGGGCGGCTGCCGCAAAGCGCCGGCTGGCCTCGGCGGAAGTCAGGCGGTCGGCATCTCCGTGCATCAGAAGCAACGGCAGAGGGAACTCGGCGGCATGTTGCAACGCCCACTGCCCCGCCTCATACATGGCGATGAACAAACGCGCCGAAATCTGTCCGTGTACCAGTGGATCGTTTTCGTAAGCCTGTACTACCGCCGCATCGTGCGCCAGCGCCTTTGTCTCCAGGCCGCTTGCCTGGGTAAACGATGGTGCCAGGCGATTCATGAGTTTGCCCAACGCTACCTTAAGCGGCGGCGGTTGAAAGGCCAGTTCCAGCCAGGGCCCCGTGGCGATAACCCCGCGCAGATTGGGACGACGGCGCAGGGCATAGTTAATGACCAGATTGCCGCCCATGCTATGCCCATACAGAAAACGCGGCAACCCCGGCTGGCGCGCGGCCACCTGCCGGCAAAACTCATCGATATCTTCCAACAACGCCTCATACGAAGGAGTGTGACCACGCGCGCCGCCCGATCTGCCGTGGCCGCGCAGGTCAAACCCCATGAGCGCGTAGTCGCGCTGCGCCAGGGCCGCCGCAACATGTTCGTAACGTCCAACGTGCTCCCCGTGCCCATGCACCAGGCAAACCGTCGCCTTCGGGCGGACAGGTTTCCAGCCACGCGCCCACAACGTCAGGCCATCGGCTGTATTCCAGGACCACTCCAGCGTTTCCATGGTTACTCCTTTTCTCAATCACCGTAAGATGAAGGAAATCCGCGCACGACACGCACAGTGTTGGCGACTCTTTTCCGGACATCGCCACGCGGCGAAGCCTCCGCGCTACGCGCGCGGCGCGTTGATCTGGAAACGACAGTACGGGTCACAGCGCGCCAGACAATGGGTCTCCGTGACCTCATACTCCAGGCCGGTCGCCCAACGCACCGCTTCGCTGATGGAACCAGCGTACAGGTGACAGATGGGAGAGTCGCTGTATCGCCCATGACAGATCGCGCAGGTCGACTCCACGTAAGCGATTGTATCACCTTCTTCCTCCACCCAGGCCTCTACCTGAGGGTTGGTTTTCTTCAAAGCACTGACCATGCCATTCAGGACAAAACGGATACGCTGACGCTGGGGCAACAATTTCAAGGCGGTGCCGGCCAGCCCCAACAGGGAAGACTGCTCGCGCACGCCATACTGAAAGGAGGCTCGCCCGATACGCCGCAGCATCCCCCGTCCGCCGCGCCCATAAAACTCCTCAATTGCCGCGTTGAATTGGGCATACACCTGCGCCGGAATTGCCGGCTGCAGGTCATCGGGGGGAAGATTGTCTATATATTGCTCCAGACCGCATTCACGCAACACGGCGTGCAATCCATTGGCACCCATGACCTCTTCCGCCGCGACCAGCGCCTGGCGCACCAGGGCGTTGACAATCACCGCGTTTTCAAGCCAGGCCATGTTCTCTCCTCTCTCCAAAACGGTACTCGTAGACCGGATAATTCTCACCAGTATACTGAAAACCCAGCCGGCGGTAAAGGCGTAACGAGGCCAGGTTATCATCCTGGGTGTTGACAGTCACGCGCAGGATGGCGCGCTCCGCGGCGCGCTGCAGGAGATCGGCAACCAGCATCAACCCCAGCCCCTGCCGCTGCCGCTCCGGTCGCACTGCCAGCCGCGCCAGATGCAGGCCATAAGGATTACGCGTACTGATTTGATAGCCGATAATCTGCCCTGCCTCCTCGATCACGGTAGCGATGCCAGCCTGCTGATAGGCGCGCTGCAGCGTATCCACCGAATTGCGCCAGATGGGTTCAAAAGCCAGGGCGTCCAGTTCGGCTACGGCATCCAGATCGGATACCGTCATGGGTCGGATCGGCACTGCCACCGGCGGCACCTCCCGAAACGGCGCTGCACGAGCCAGAGTCACGATGTGTTGGCGAAGTTGAAACTGACTGGCCTTCAGAATCTCCGCCAGCCAGTTCTGGAGGGCGATGGCCGCGACCACGCCGCTATCTCCTGTTCGTTGCCATTCCAGGCAGACGGCCTCCCACAGGGAATGCCAGGCCGATTCCAGAGATAGCGAGGCCGCATGGACGAAAAAACGCAGCCAGTAGACCTGCGGCGGATCAGGGGGACAGGCCAGCGCCGCCACCACCCGTCCGCCCTCCTCTTCCAGAACCAGAAAAGGGGGAAAGCCCAACCAGTCCAACGGCGCGTGCCAGTCAAGGTGACGATGAAAATGAGCCGGGTTGTGAATCAAGGCGGCAATCCATCTGGCATCAGCCTGAATGGCAGGGCGCACGCGCAGGGCTAGCGACGTTTTCTCCATAAGACATGCAACATCAGGGTGCGGAGCAACCTCTGCCTGAACGTAGGTTTCTTCACACCCAACAAGGCATCCTGTTCATCGTAAATCATATCGGTCAACCGGCCCAGACGGGCATTCAGTTCAGCCACCGCCCCCAGGACGTCGGCGCGTGCCTGATCTTCGCCAACCTGTTCGAGCCAGTCCGCCGCCTGACGATAGAGGGTCAGGGCCTCCGGATAACGTTTGAGGGCTTCGAGCGCGCTGGCCTGATTCGCCAGAGCAAGCCCCTGACGACGCCTGTCTCCTGCCGCCGCGAACAGTTCCGCCGTCCCCGTCACCGCGGCCAGAGCCTCTTCAGGGCGTTTTGCTTTCAGCAGGGCAACGCACTGGTTGTTTCTGGCTTCTGCGGCGTTAAGCACAGCGCCGCGTTCCCCATAGGCCTCTGCCGCCTCGGCAAAGAGACGCGCGGCTTCCCGATATTGACGCCGGGCATAATGCTCTCTGGCGGTTTCGGAAAGTTGCTCGGGGTCCATCATCGCGGCACCTCTACAACGTAATGTCCAGCAAACCTTCCGCCACAGCGCGCAGCTGCTCGACCGACATGGCACTCAGCCGTACGGCCAGTTCCAGATAGGGACGGTTTACCGGTTTGCAAACGAATTCTTGCAATTCGGGGGGCAATTGCAGGAAATCACGCAAAGCCTTCTGTTCCATAATCCACTGGCCAACCGGTCCGCTTTGATCCAGCATGGTTTCCACATCGCCGCCCAGCAAAGCCAGCAGTGATTCCAGTTCTGGCAAAGGGATGGGCCGCTCGCCCAGTTCATAGGCGCGTAAGCGGGCGGACGCAATGCCCGTTTGCGCCGACAGGCTCTTGATGGACAGGCCGGCGTTCAAGCGTTGTTGACGTAACCGCGCCCCGATCAAACGATGACGCACGCCCATCAAACGCGCCAGGTCCAGCGCCTCTGCCGGTTCCGCGTCATCCGAGATCGCTTCGCTGCTCCAAAAATGCTCAACCGGCAACCGCATACTGTAGGCAAATACCTCCACCTCCGGCAAGGAGGGCGATCTGCGACCGGCTTCGTAGGCGCGCCAGATGGCTGGCGTCACCCCAATCGTCCGGGCACACTCGGCCACACTCTTGCGCGCCTTCAAGCGCGCATCACGCAAGAGCACACCCAGTTTGCGAGCGCGGATGCCAATCTGTATCGAAACGCCCACGGCAGACTCCTTATTGTGCGATCTGGCCAGCCTGCCTCTGGCAGACAGAGCAGACAGCCATACCAGCCAGCCTGTAGCCTTCCGGCCTGTTCTCCTGTCTCTATTTTACACTACCTGCGCATTTTCGACAGCGCAAGCCGAGACGACAGGAAGGAAATCCCCCGGCCTGGCTCTCTCTGGCAGGACAAACCGTTCACGCCAACAAAGCCAGCAGACACCGGAACTCAGGAAAATTTACGGTATAATACCCTTTCGTCTGAAGCAAACTTCCACGGTCATGGACCGCTGGATACTCTGGTGAGGTGTCTTCATGTCTACAAAGCGTACGTATCAACCCAAGATTCGTCGGCGAGTGCGCGTGCACGGCTTTCGGGCGCGCATGGCCACGGCCGATGGCCGTCAGGTGCTCAAACGGCGCCGGCTGGCAGGCCGGCACAGGCTGACGGTGCGGAGCAATGCCCACGTCAAGCGCGTCCGCTGGTAGGCACTGGCGCGCAGGGCGTGGCTTTTGTCGCCTGAGCCGGGGCTGTTGCAGGTGAGGCGTGTGTGCAGCGTCGTTTTCGTCTGACGCGCGCGACCGATTTTCAACGGGTGCGGCGTTCGGGCAAGTCCTATGCTCATCCGCTGGTGGTCCTGGTGGTGGGCCGCTCCGAACACCCGTTGCCGCGGGTTGGGCTGGTCGTCGGGCGCTCGCTGGGCAACGCCGTGCAGCGCAACCGGGCAAAACGCCGTTTGCGCGCGGCCATGCTTCCTTTCCTGCCCGTCCTGGCTCCCGGTCACGATTTCATTTTAATCGGGCGCGCCGGCCTGCTTACGGCTTCCTTTCCCGAAATCCAGCAGGCGCTGCAAACACTCCTGCGGCGCGCCCACCTTCTTCCACCAGAAGAAAATGACCTGGCTGCCGACTGACTATTCGAACGAGCCATCGCTGCGAGCACTGCCGCGCCGGCTACCTTACTGGCCGCGCCTGCTCGCCCTGGCTCTCATTCGCCTCTATCAGGCCACCCTTGCGCGCACCCTGCCCCCCAATACCTGCCGCTTTTATCCCTCCTGTTCCCATTATGGCTACCAGGCAATTTACAAATACGGCCTCCTGAAAGGCGGAATCATGGCCTTCTGGCGAATTTTGCGTTGTAATCCTTTCAATCCGGGCGGATATGACCCCGTCCAATAGGAGACAGGAATCATCCCATGAACCTCAAACCTTTCGCCCTGGTGATCACTTTCCTGGCCGCGGCGCTGCTGCTGAGCGGCTGCGCGCAGGGGCTGATGCCAGCCTCCTGGCCCGGCATCGCCGTTAGCGCAGATACAGCCTACGTTGCCGCCGGTCAACACGTGTTTGCCATCAATCTGGCCGATGGTCGTGAGAAATGGCGCTTTCCAGAGCGCGCCAAAGCCATGCAGCTCTTCTACGCCGCGCCAGTGCTGACGCAGGACGGCCAGTTGATCGTCGCCGGCTACGATCATGTCCTGTACAGCCTCGATCCGGCCAGCGGGGAGACGAAATGGGCCTTCAAAGGCGGGCGCGACCGCTATATCGCCGCCCCCCTCGTCACTCAGGACAGAATCTACGCCCCCAATGCCGACTATCGTCTGTATGCTCTCGATCTGAACGGCAACCTGCAATGGACCTTCGAGGGCACGCAGTCCTTCTGGGGATCGCCGTTGCTGGAGGGGGAGAGACTCTACATCGGGTCACTGGATCGCAAAGTGTATGCCCTGCGCGCCGCCGACGGCACAAAGGTATGGGAACGCGATCTGGGGGCGGCTATCCTCAGCACTCCGGCCACGGCGGAAGATCAGCCTCTTCTGGTCACAGCCTTTGACGGCACGCTATACGCTCTGGACAAAGCCAGCGGCGACGTGCTCTGGCAAAAAAACCTCGGCGCGCGTCTATGGGCGACCCCGCTGATAGCGGACAACCATCTGTACACAGGCGATGAGGCAGGCCGCCTGCATGCCATTGATCCGGCCACCGGCGCGGAACTCTGGCAAATGGACGCGCGCAGCGCCATCTTGAGCACACCGCTGCGCTACGATTCCCTGCTTGCTTTCGGCTGTGAGGATGGCCGCCTTCAAGCCATCACCATCGAAGGTACTCCCGAATGGCAGCAGATGGTTAACGGCAAACTGTATGGCGCGCCGGTGCTCGCCGGTGATTTAATTCTGGTGGCGCCGGTGGAAGGCGAATACGTCCTGATTGCCATCACCCCAACCGGCGCGCAAAAGTGGGCTTTCAAACCGGGCAAATAGGGCGCGACGCGGCAGGCTCAGCGGGAATACGGCTTGAGTCAGCACAACGGTCGCCACAGACACGAGGCAACGGTCTCTTTGCCCGGCGATAATCTTCAGGAGATGAAATCATGTGGGAACTCATCGTCAATACTCTGACGAACCTGCTCATCTGGATTTACCAGCTGGTTGGCAAGAACTTTGGCCTGGCAATCATCCTCTTCACCGTACTCATCAAACTGGTCACCTACCCTTTGCAGGCCAAACAAATTCGTTCTGCCAGAGCGATGCAACAACTGCAACAATCCAAAGAATGGCAGAACATGCTTAAGAAGTACCGCGACGATAAGGAAAAACTGGCGCAGGAACAAATGCGTCTCTACCGCGAAAAAGGCATCAGTCCTTTCGATTCATGCCTGCCAATGTTCATCCAACTGCCGATTCTCTTCGCCCTGTACCAGAGCATTGTGCGCGCGCTGGCCTCTTCGCCGCTCCAGTTAATCTATCTGGCGCGCGGGGTCTTTCCCGTCTTTGACGCCGAGAAACTCATCCCGCTCAACAGCAAATTCCTGTGGATGAACCTGGGGCAGCCCGAGCGCATTTACGTCTTTGGAATCGCCATCCCCCTGCTGGCCATTCTCGTCGCCCTGACCACCTACATTCAGTCCAAACTGACCATTCCACCGCCCGCGCCGGATAACCCTGCCGACCCGAATGCTCAAACGGGACAAATGATGGCCTACATCATGCCCTTGATGATGGCCTGGATTACCTATAGCCTTGCTTCCGGCCTGGCGGTTTACTTCATCGTCAGCAACATCCTGGGCGTGGTGCAACAGGCACTGATGGGACAGGTGTACTGGAGCAACCTCTTTCCCGAGAAAGGAGGAAAGAAGTGAACGAAATGCGCGCCACGCTGGAAGTCATTGCTCCCACGGTGGAGGAGGCGATTGCGCGCGGTCTGGCCGATTTGAACCTGCCGCGCGAGGCCGTCGAAGTCGAGGTGCTGGATGCCGGCAGCAAAGGGCTGCTGGGGATCGGTGGGCGTCAGGCACGCGTCCGCCTGACACTGCGCGAGGCGACGCCCGCCTCACCCGCGACGCAAGTCGCCTCGTCAGAAGACGCGTTGCTGGCCTTAACCCAACGTATCATCACCGAATTGCTCGAGAAGATGCGCATTGTGGCCTCCCCTCAGGTAGAATGGAAGGCCCTGGGCGAAAACGGCGAGCAAGCCATCTATGCCAACCTGCGCGGTAACGATTTGGGCATCCTCATCGGTCGCCGCGCCGAAATTTTGAACGCCTTCCAGTACATTGTCAACCTCATCGTTGGACGACAGGCGGAACGCTGGGTACAGGTGATCGTGGACATCGAAGGATACCGCACACGCCGTGAGCGTCAGTTGCGGCAACTCGCGCGTCGTATGGCAGAACAGGCCGTCAGGACTGGTCGCCGTCAGACCCTCGAACCCATGTCCGCCGCCGAACGTCGCATCATCCACCTTGAACTGCGCGACCATCCTGCTGTGACCACGCAATCTATCGGTGAAGAGCCTTACCGCAAAGTCACCATCATTCCCAGGTGAGCCGTCTTATCCTGCGATCGCCGGCCACGCCACCCACAACGATCAGGCTGCAGACCTTTAAATCGCCACCGCCACGCTGTCCCGGCTGGAGGTATACGCCGGTTGGGAAAGGCGAGGCCAGGGCTGACAGGAGAAAGCGACGCTGCCAGAACGGGATGACATCACCCGGCATTTACCTTACTTCAGGTATAATTCTCGTAGCGCAGGTCTTATCCCATCGCCCAAGACGAGGCGCAAAAGCGTTGTGTTGTGATCCATTGTGGCCAGTAATCCTACCCAATGTCTCTCTCTGCCAGCGCGCCAGACTATCTGCTCATCGGCCATCTGGCCTGTGACCGAACCCCGCAAGGATTGCGTCTGGGCGGCACGGCTGCCTATGCCGCGCTGACAGCCAAAGCGTTGGGATTGCGCGTCGGTGTTGTCACTGCCTGGGGCGGCGAGATACCTCTCCACGCTCTGCAAGGCATTGCGCTACAGGTCAAAGCCGCCAGCCACAGTACCACCTTTGAGAATGTCTATACGGAAAAGGGTCGTCTGCAGTATCTGCACCATGTCGCGCCCGTGATCGACATGCAGGAGGTGCCCCTGCCCTGGCGCGAAGCGACAATCCTTCATCTTGGGCCAATCGCGCAGGAAATCCAGACCGTGCCTGACGCGACGTTTAAAGCCAGACTGACGGGCATGACTCTACAAGGCTGGCTACGGACCTGGGACGAAAGTGGCCGCGTCTCCCCCTGCGACTGGCCACAGGCCGCTCGCTTTTTGCGCCGCGCCGACGTCGCTATTCTCAGCCGCGAGGATGTGAACGGCGACGAAAGCCGCATTCAGACGCTGGCCAATGATTGCCAGATGCTCGTTGTCACCGCAGGGAAAGAGGGAGCGTGCCTGTTCTGGAATGGCCGCGAATACCCCTGCGACGCGCCACAGCAGGTGGAGGTGGACGCGACCGGCGCCGGCGACATCTTCGCCGCGGCTTTCTTCTGCCGCTTGCTCCAAACGGACGATCCTCGCGAAGCCACGCGCTTTGCCACACATCTGGCATCCTGTTCTGTGACACGATCGGGCCTGGCTGGCATCCCCACGCCGGCAGAGATTGAGGCCTGTCTGGAGGTACCATAGTGGGACGCGTTTACACGCTGGTCAACCAGAAGGGCGGTGTGGGAAAAACAACCACCGCCATCAACCTCGGCGCTTATCTGGCGCAGTTTGGTCAACGGGTCTTGATTGTGGACATAGACCCTCAAGCCAACGCTACTTCCTGCCTGGGAGTAGATAAGCACAACGTCAAAGGCGGCACCTATGAAGCCATTTTGGGCAACGCGCCAGCCGCCGCGCTTGTCCTGCACAACCCGCGCCTGAAGCTCTCCATCCTGCCCTCCAGCCCGGCACTGGCCGGAGCGGAAGTGGAACTGGTCAACGCGACCGGGCGCGAAACCCGCCTGCGCCAGGCCCTGGCGCCGTTACTGGAGCGCTACGACTACCTGCTGGTGGACTGTCCGCCTTCTCTGGGCCTGCTCACTGTCAATGGCCTGATGGCGGCCAAAGACGGCCTGCTTATCCCCGTCCAGTGCGAATATCTCGCCCTGGAAGGGTTAGGAGAGTTAACCCGCACGTTGCAACGGCTACGTGCTTCCCTTTATCCCACCTTGCAGATTCGCGGCGTTTTACTCACCATGTACGATGGTCGCACGCATCTCTCCGCCGATGTGGTGAATGAGGTGCGCAAATATTTCCCCAATCAGGTTTTCCAGGCCATCATCCCGCGCAGCGTGCGCCTGGCCGAAGCGCCCTCGTATGGACTGCCGATCTCGATCTACGCGCCCGCTTCCAGCGCCGCGAAAGCCTACGAAGCCCTGGCGCGTGAGGTTCTCACGGGTGATGGCGTTTCCGGGACGAGCGCCCAGGAGGTGAACTAATGGCATCCAAATCGGGGCTGGGACGCGGACTGGGAGCACTTATTCCTGGCAGTGAAGAGGAGCAGGCCGCCGGCGGCATCCTCCTGGTGCCGGTCGAGGCCATTTCCCCCAACCCACGCCAACCGCGCAGTTATCTGGCGCCCGAGGAACTGGCCGAATTGACGGCCTCTATCCGCGAGCACGGCGTTTTGCAGCCGCTCATCGTCACCCCAGGCGAACAGCCAGGCCAGTATGTGCTGATTGCCGGCGAACGACGTCTGGAAGCGGCCCGGCTGGCCGGCTTGAGCAGTGTACCGGTGATCGTACGGGAGGCTACCGACCAGCAACGTCTGGAACTGGCAATCATCGAAAACGTCCAGCGCGCCGACCTGAACCCGCTGGAAGAGGCAGAGGCATACCGTCAACTGGCGGAAGATTTTCACCTCTCTCACGAGGAGATCGCCGCACGGGTAGGCAAAAGCCGGGTTGCTGTTACCAACACTCTGCGTCTGATGAAACTGCCTGATGCAGTCAAGAACGCCCTGATTGAAGGGAAAATCAGCGAGGGCCATGCCCGCGCCCTGCTCACCCTGTCCACGCCCGAAGCACAAAGCGCCGCCCTGCGCACGATTCTGGCACAAGAATTAAACGTCCGCCAGACGGAAGAACTCGTCCGCAGATTAAGCGGCGAACGACCGCCGCGTAAACTCCCCCCTCCCCCACCGCCGGAAATCACCGAACTGGAAGAACGCCTGCGAGCCAGTCTGGGCACCAGAGTCACCCTGCGCGCCGGCCGTAAAGGCGGCACGGTAACCATCCATTACTACTCCCAGGAAGAACTCGAAGCCCTGCTAAGCCGCCTGTTGTAGGCCACTCCCGCCAGTGATCCCAGGAGAATCCTGATACGCTGTATGGACCGGAACAGGATGCCTCATTACCGGCAGTGACAGGCAAACGTTACGTTGGGCAAGCCGGCAATGGGCCGGCCTGGCCCAGGAGAATGGCTTTGATTACCCGATTGAAAAGTCATGTTCGCACCCTTAAACGGGAAGCCTACGCTTTGTACATTGCCGCTCGCGACCCACGCGTCCCCTGGTACGCCAAGGCTTTCCTGGCTCTGGTGGTCGCGCATACTTTCAGCCCTATCGACTTGATTCCAGACTTCATTCCCGTTCTTGGCTACCTCGACGATCTGGTGATCACGCCTTTAGGTATCGCACTGGCTTTGAAGATGGTTCCATCTGAAGTCATGGTTGACGCCCGGCAGCAAGCAGAAGCGCTGATGCAACAGGGGAAGCCCATCAGTCGAGCCGGAGCCGCGATGGTGATTGCCCTCTGGCTGATCATCATCATCGCTATCGTATGGTCAATTGTACGCGCGCGAAGCGGAGCAGAGTTTCATTGAGCATGGATCAGGCGTAACTACCTCGACAATGTTATATTTCGGCATAGTTGTCATGGCGAGGGCGTTCTTTGCCCGAAGCAATCCGCTTGCCTGCCGGGAGACCGCTTCCCCTACGCTACGCTCCACCACGCTCCGCTCGTGGCAGGCGGGACATGCGCTTCGCTCGCCGTGACATACGTTGAGAGTGTTGGCAACAGAGCAACATTCGTACTACAACTTCTGTGTGGACACCTGTCCCACGCGCCTCTTGCCATTTCGCTCATCTTGTGCTATGTTAGAAACAAATGCGCGAGGTAACAAAGTCAAAGAAAACGATCATCGTGGTTGATGATGAGCAAGACGCGGCGGAAATGTTCGCCGAAATGATGCGCGTCAGCGGTTATCAGGTACTGACCGCCTCGGGAAGTCAGCGCGCACTGCAACTCATCGCCGAACACCGCCCAGATGCCATCGTTCTGGACATCATGATGCCAGACATCTCTGGCCTGGAGGTGCTCAGATTCTTGCGCTCGGACGCCCGTCTCGCCCATATTCCGGTGATCGTTGTCTCGGCGCGGGGGACTCCGGCCGACATCAAAGCCTGCCGCGATGCCGGCGCTACCTCGTATCTCGTCAAGCCCGTCGGTTTCCTGGAACTTAAAGAGGCGGTGGAGAAAGCCCTTGACACACCCTGAGAAGACCCTGCGCGCTTTCATTGCCATTGAGACGCCGCGCCCAATGCAAGAGGCTATTGGGCGTCAGACGGCAGCGCTACGGCAAAGATTGCCGGCCCCGCTGGTGCGCTGGGTGCCGCCCGAAAATATTCATCTTACCCTGAAATTCCTGGGAGAGACCTCTATCACTACGCTGGAGCAGTTAGTGACGTTGTTGCGCACTGCTGCTGAGGAACACTCCCCATTTGAGCTATCCGCCGCCGGGTTAGGGGTTTTCCCAAATCGGGCGCAGCCGCGTGTGATCTGGATTGGCCTGACGGCCCCGGCGGCGCTGCTGGCCCTCCAGCGCGATATTGAGGGCATTTGTGCCCGTCTTGGCTACTCGCCCGAAGACCGTCCTTTTTCCCCCCATTTAACGATCGGTCGCGTCAATCCACGCCTGAACACCGAGGAGAAACAACGGCTGCGCCAGGCGCTGGAGGAGAGGCAAATCGGGGAATTAGGGACAATACAGGTCAATGCCTTTCACGTCTTCAAGTCAGACTTGCAACCCGAGGGTGCCGTATATACCCGCCTGTACACCTTACCCCTGAAATCACTCTGAACGAGGTGACCTCTGGATACCCTTGCCCTTGCTCGTACTATTGTCAATACGCTGGAAGAGAAAAAGGGAGAAGACATTCTACTGCTGGACATTCAATCCCTGACGCCGATAGCCGACTATTTCATCATCTGCACGGCTACCAGTGATCGTATGTTGCGTGCCCTGGCAGAAGGGGTAGAGGAGAAAATGGCCGGGCAACCGACTGACTGGCATCGTCATGAAGGACGGCCAGAAGATGGCTGGATGGTGCTGGACTACGGCAGCGTCATCGTTCACCTGTTGACCAACGACTTGCGGCGCTATTACCGTCTGGAAGAACTCTGGGGAGATGGCCGCGTTGTTCTCCGCCTGAAATAAAACGCAGGCGCACCGCCGCTCTCGTGCGCCTGCAATCACAATCCGAACAGGGCGTTCTGTCTCAGAGACCCTGTTCGAATATCCAGCGATCGCTATCTCGCTGCCAGGTCACCAGGTCTTCTGGTTTAAACCACAGCGATACTTCTTTCTCTGCATTCTCCGGCGTATCGGAAGCATGGGTCAGGTTGCGTCCCACCTCGAGGGCAAAATCATGACGCACCGAACCCGGCGCCGCTTCGGTCGGGCGCGTCGCTCCCATGGTTTGCCGAATGGCGGCTACCGCGTTCGGGCCCTCCCACACCATAGCCATGACCGGAGCGGAGGTAATATAACGAATCAAACCATCATAAAACGGTTTTCCTTTGTGAACGGCATAATGCGCCTCCGCCAGTTCGCGGCTGACCCACAGGAAACGGGCCGCGATCAGTCGCAGCCCGCGTCGCTCCAGACGGGAAATCACCTCCCCAATCAGACCCCGCTGTACGCCATCCGGCTTGATCAGGACAAGAGAACGTTCCATTTCTTTTCATCTCCGGATAAAAAAATAACTTCAGGGCTGAGTTGCCCTGAAGTTGAATTTTACCACCGAACTGTATCAGCGTAGCAGTTCCTCGGCCTTGGTATAAGCATCCAGAGCATCCTGCAACTGATTGGCGCGCATGTAGGCATCGCCAAGCGTTTGCCAGAGCAGCACCTCTACCGGGTAACGGTACGTAGCCTCGCGCAAATCATGGATAATCTCTTCCAGGAATTTTCCCTTACGAATCAGGCGGGCATATTCCTGCAGCGCTTCGGCTAGCCGGCCACTCTGCAGAGCAGTCTGGGCGCCGGTCAGGCTCTCTTTCACCGCCGGGACAGGTTTCTCCACAGTCGCCTCAACAGGCTGAGGCGCAGCAGCCGGCGGTGGTTGGAACGCGGCCGGCGGTCTGGTCTCTTCCTGTGCCGACGGTAACGAGGACGGCGTCTCAGCAACGACTTCGGGAATCCACTCCTCCGGCGCGGTTGGCGGCGGAATGGAGGCCAGCGGCTCTTCTTCTTCC
>DAOTVX010000065.1:0-2534 GCA_034436275.1 Anaerolineales bacterium
CATTGCGAGCGTAGCGCATGTCCCGAGCGCAGCGTGGGGAAAGCAATCTCCCGGCAAGCAAGGGGATTGCTTCGCCGCCTGCGGCGGCTCGCAATGACAAGGATGGATAGTGGGTAGGTTGTTACCATTTATCAGGCGAAATTGACCGCCTGGAGATTGCTTCGTCGCAAAGAACGCTCCTCGCAATGACATCCACAACGGTTTGGAGACAGGGCTACATAGTTACAAAGCAACTACCTGTCCCTTGTCATTGCGAGGCGGCGATAGGGCCACGCCGAGGCTCGCCCGAGGCGCCGCCGAAGCAATCTCCTTGCGAGCCTCAAGGTAAGCAGTCTCCCAATTACCAGGGGATTGCTTCGGGCAAAGAACACCCTCGCAATGACAACTATACGAAAATATAACATTGTCGAGGTAGTTACAAACGAACAACGAAAAGTGGAAAACTCAATGCGGAATGGAATGCGTGAAACAGAAAGCGCCAGCGGCGTGGTGGTAGTGGTTATCCCGGTTTACAACGAGGCGCGCTTCATCGGCAGCGTGGTGTTGCAGGCGCGTCGCTACGCGCACCGCGTTCTGGTCATTGACGATGGTTCGAGCGACGACTCGGCGACCATCGCCAGAGAGGCCGGCGCCATCGTACTCCGCCACGACCGCAATCGCGGCAAAGCCGCCGCCGTGCGCACCGGTTTTCGCTACGTGCGCGAGCGACTATGCCGCCGCCACCACATCCACGCTCTGGTCATGATGGACGGCGATGGGCAACATCAGGCCAGCGACATTCCCACGCTGCTGGCCCCGCTTCAGCATGGCGAGGCCGAGATGGTCGTCGGCTCGCGCTTTTTGACCGTGCGCAGCCGTATTCCGCGCTGGCGCGTCTTCGGCCAAAAGGCGTTGACGCTGGCCACGAACCTGAGTTCTGGCTACCCGCTGACCGACTCACAAAGCGGCTTCCGCGCCTTCACGCCACGCGTGCTGGAATTGTTCGATTTCGAGTCCGAAGGATTTTCCATCGAATCGGAAATGCAGTTCCTTGCTCAAAAGCACCAGTTGCGCATTCGGGAAGTTCCCATTACCTGTATCTACCAGGAGCCGCCCAAACGCAATCCGTTGCAGCACGGTCTGGCGGTGATCAACGGCATCCTGCGCCTGATCGGTCAGCACCGGCCGCTTTTCTTTTTTGGCGGCATTGGCCTGATCCTGCTGTTCGCCGGTTTGTTATGGGGCGCCTGGGTGGTGGAAATTTACCGCCGTGTGCACATGCTGGCCGTCGGCTATGCCCTGATCAGCGTCCTGCTGACCATTCTCGGCTCACTGGGTCTGTTCACCGGCGTCATGCTCCACGCTGTGCGCGGCTTTATGCTGGAAATCAAGCGCTATCTCCAGCAGCTGGTCGAAGCACAACCGCGGCGTGGGTGACTCCGGCCGAAAGACTGGCGACAGAACATGACGAGGCGCATCCTGTTCGTGCTCCAATACTACCCGCCCTACGTCGGCGGCCTGGAAATGATTTTCCAGAATCTGGCCGAACGACTGGTACAACGTGGCTACACCGTTCACGTCCTGACCACCCATCTGCCCGGCACGCCGCGCCGGGAAAGCCTGCGCGGCGTGACCGTGGAGCGCCTCCCCGTTCCCCAATGCGGTGACCGTTATGTGTTCACCTTCACGGCCATCCCGGCGGCGATCCGCCTGGCGCGCGGCTTCGACCTGATTCACACCGCCCCCTACAACGGCGCGCTGCCGGCTTTCCTGGCCGGGCGTTGCACGCGCCGCCCGGTGCTGCTCACCGCCCTGGAAGTGCTCGGGCGGCGATGGCATCTTGTGGAGCAGAATCCCTGTATCGCCTGGGGATACCGCCTGTTCGAGCGTCTGATTACGCGCCTGCCATTCGAACGCTTCGCGGCGATCTCTCAAGCCACGTTGCAGGATTGTCTGCGCGCCGGGATGCCGGCCGCGCAAGGTCAGGTCATCTATCCTGGCGTGGACGAGGTGTTCTGCCCCGGTCCACGCAACGGCGCGCTGCGCGCCCGTCTTGGCCTGGGCCAGTCCGATTTCGTGTACCTGTACTTTGGCCGCCCGGGTAAAACGAAAGGCGTCGAGTTCCTGCTCCGCGCCGCGCCGCAGATTCAGGCGGCCATTCCACAGGCACATCTGGTGTTGCTGCTGGCCGATAAGCCGCGCGCGTGGTACGCGCGCCTGTTGCGCCTGGCCGCCGACCTGCCGGCTGGCGTCAACATCCACCTCTTGCCTTCCGTTCCGCGCGCCGCGCTGGTAGATTACCTGCGGGAGGCAGATTGCATCGTCATCCCCTCGCTGACCGAGGGCTTCGGCCTGACGACCGCCGAGGCCTGCGCGACCGCTATCCCGGTCGTGGCGACGCGCGTGGGCGCGATTCCCGAAGTGATTTCGGGACGCCACGTGCTGGTGGAGGCCGGCTCCGCCGCCGCGCTGGCCGAAGGGGTGCTGCGCGTCTACCGCGGCGAGTGGGACGAAACGCCGCCCAAACGCTTCTCCTGGGAAGCCATGGTGGACGC
>DAOTVX010000066.1:0-15860 GCA_034436275.1 Anaerolineales bacterium
CTCGCGGCTGTCCCCTCAGCGCACGCGTCGTTTCCATTCTTCCTTGAGTTGCAGCTGGCGTGGGCTATCCCCCGATTCAAGCGCCAGGAAATCGGTCAACAGGCGATTGAAACGTGGACTTTCGTCCAGCATCGGAAAATGACCGGCGTTTTCCAGCACAATCTGGTGTACGTGGGACGGGAAGATGGCCGCGCGTTCCTCGCTGGGCGGGATGACTGCCGGATCGCCCTCCCCATAGACCAGCAAACAGGGCGTGCGCAGACTGCTAATCAGGGTCAGAATGTTGAGTGTATTCAAGGCTTCAAAAGAAACCCTCATCGCCATGACGTCGGCCTTGAGCGCGTCCTCGCGCGCCGGTTCGGCCAGTTCGTCTTTTTTGAGCAACCAGTCTGTCAGTTCCGCCGGCGGAGCGCTGCGCAAACGACCATTGACCGCCTCGTTTTCCAGCGGGCAGCCGACCAGCATCATGCGGTCCACCATCGCCGGCAAACGCTGGGCAAAGAGCGCGCCCACCACTGCCCCCAGGCCGTGACCGACCAGAGCGATTTTGATGATGCCCAGTTCCTGCAAAAAGCGATCCAGAAGATTGACCTGTTGCTCCAGAGCATACAGGCTGGCATCGTGGGCGGTATCCCCAAAACCCCACAGGTCCAGGGCATAAGCGCGATAGGCGATGGCCGCGCTTTGCATCGCTGGCACCCAGTAGCGCCAGGAACCAACCCAACCATGCAGAAAGATCACCGGGCGACCACGTCCCAGCACCTCATAATGAACAATCCGCTCGTCAATCAAAACTACGCTCATGGGTCTTCTCTACACGAACACAGGATGCAACACCGCCGCACGCCCGTTGCTCAACCGGAACGGCGCGCTAACATACGCTGAACATGAGCAATCAACTGGTCAGGAGCAAATGGTTTCAACAGATATTCATCCGCGCCCACCTGCAGGCCGGTCTGAATCTCGGATTCCTGTCCTTTTGCGGAAAGGAAAACTACCGGGATATGCGCTGTCTTGGGGTTCTTCTTAATCAGGGCGCAGGCTTCGTACCCTGTCATGCGCGGCATCCGCACATCCAAAATGACCAGATCGGGCATCTCCTGCGTGGTCAATTGCACCGCTTCCTCGCCATTACTGGCCGCCACAACCTCATAACCGGCAAAATTTAGCGTAAAGGTCACCAGTTCACGAATATCACGTTCGTCCTCAGCGATCAGAATTTTTGCCATACCGTTACTCCTCGCCGCGATAAACAGGCAGGGTAAAGGAAAAGGTGCTTCCCTCGCCCGGAATGCCTGAGCTTTCCAGCCAGATGCGCCCGGCGTGCATCTTCACCAGCTGCTGCACAATGGACAGTCCCAGCCCGGTGCCCGGTGTAGCCAGAACCAGCGGATGTTCCCCACGGAAGAAGCGCTCAAAAACATGCTCCTGATCCGCTGGGGGGATGCCAATGCCATTATCCTGAACATCCACCTGCACTTCCCCATCCAGCGGGTGAATCGCCACGGTGATTTTGCCGTTCGCAGGGGTGTAATGGTAAGCATTGCTCACCAGATTGTCAAGAATCTGGCGCACGCGCTCCGGGTCGCCGCGCACCGCAGGCAACTCCGCGGCAACTTCCAGCGAAACCGCCATCGGCTTGTTCTCTTCCTGGGATCGGCGCAAAACATCGGCGATGACATCCTCCGCAATCGCCCGCAAGTCCAGGGGCTGGAAAGAAAGGGAAATACGGCCGGCCTCGATACGGGAAATGTCCAGCAAGTCGTTGACCAGAACACTCAGCCGTTCGGTATTGGAACGCACAATTTCGAGAAAGTGAGTCTGATTTTCATTTAACGCGCCGGCCGCGCCCATGAGCAGCAGGTCCACATAGCCTTTAATGGAGGTCATCGGCGTCCGCAGTTCATGGCTCACGGTCGCGACGAACTCCGACTTCAGGCGGTCAACCTCGACCTCGTGCGTAATATCCCGAAAGATAGACACCGTACCCAGAAAATCGTTACGCCAGATAACCGGCGCCAGGTGCACCAGAATAATGCGGCCATTATCCAGATTTAACTGCTCCGCGTACGTATCGCCCACATGGTAAGTAGAGGGGTCCTCGGACCAGGAGCGAATCGTGTTCATCCACGTCTGGGCGGCCCTGCCAAACAGGCCAACGAATTGCTCCAGAGAACGGCCCACGATTTGTCTGTTCTCCAGACCAAGCAAACGTTCCGCCGAAGGATTGACGAAGGTAATGATGTTGGAGGCGTCCGTGACCAAAACTCCGTCGGCGACGGCTTCGAGAATGGCCTGCTGCCGGCTGGCTTCCACCTGTTGCACGCGCAACATGCTGCCGAGACGTTCGGCCTGATCGCGAATCAGCTCGTAGAGTTGGGCATTGTTGATGGCAACGGAGACCTGCGTGCCGATTGCCTGCACCAGATTGAGATGGTCCTGCGTGAAATATCCCTCCTGGCGATGGAAGACCATGACCGCGCCGATGGCGTCCTCGCCCACCATGAGCGGTACGGCGATGACGCTTCGATGGAGCGGCGAACTCATCGGCAGGGCTACCCAGCGCGGATCTTTACGCACATCGTCAATAAGCACGGCTTTTCGATTCTTGATAACCCAGCCGGCTAATCCCTCCCCCACTTTGAGCGGCGTCGCCCGATCACGCTCGTGCAATACAGGCGTCACATATCCATAACCGGCGCGGTAATGGATGGTATTGTCTTCCGGGTTAACCATCAAGATTGCGCCTTGTTCAGCGCCGATGGCATCGTTCAAGAGCGCCAGCGTGCGGTTGAGGGCGCGGTCAATATCCAGCGTGGAGGAAGCCTCCGTCAGAATGCGCAGCAGAGTCTCAGTATTCCGCTGCTCGCGCGCCAGTTCCGCCGTACGTTCGATGACGCGTTGCTCCAGTTCGTCCGCCAGACGGCGCGTTTCGGCAAACAGACGACCGTTTTGAATGGCAACCGCGGCCTGGTTGGCCAGAATGCTCAAAATCTGCTGATCCTCCTCGGTATAAACATGCGGACGATAACTCTGCGCCGAAAGCATACCGATGACTTTTTCACCCAACATAATTGGGACAGCGACAATGGAACGCGGCTGACCTTCGCCAAAAGTACGCCCACCCAATGCTTCCACTTCCGCCGCATCGCCGATCAACAACGGCTGGCCAGTGGCGATGACGCGACCGCTCAAACCCTCCCCTGGCGGCAAACGCACCACTGGCGCCCGCCCGCCTGGATCCATCAGGTAAACGCCTTCAATTTCTCCCGTTGCCTCATCCAACAGGGAGATGACGAAGGATTCCGCCGGCATCAGTTGCGCGGTGGCGCGGTGAATGGCGGCATAGATTTCCTCCGGATCGAGACTGGCGCTCATTTCATACGAAACGCGGTTGATGGTAGCCAGCCGTTCAGCCGTCGCGACCGTGGACTGATACAGGCGGGCGTTTTCGAGGGCAATGGCCGCCTGGTTGCAAATCGTGCGCGCCAGTTCAATTTCTGCCGCCGAGAAGCGATAGGGATGCGCCATTTGAACAAAGAACAAAGCCCGCAAATTCGTACCACTGGCCAGCGGCAGAACCAGCAAAGAACGCGTATCAGCCAGAAAATCCGCCAGCGGCGCCAGGTCCGGCTCCGTACTGACATCCTCAGCAACGAAGATGCCCATCGATTCGCTCAACCGCCGGAAGAGAGGCGCCGGCGGCAAAACCGCAGGTTGCTCAGCCTCCTGTTCTGGCAGAGCAACACGCAGCAGCGGCTCCTGGTTGCGCCCGAAGGAAACCGCCGCCAGACGCGTTGCCGAAAGCGCTTTCCACAATTCTTCACCGGTCAGACGTAGAATCTGCCCCTCATCCAGAGAACCGCTTAACTCATAGGAGAGACGGTTAAGCAGGGCCAGGCGCTGTGAACGCTCGTCCAGTTCCGCGGCGCGCCGCAGACTATCTTCGTAGAGATGCGCGTTCTCAAGCGACACAGCCGCCTGGCTGGCAAAGGTGGTGGCCAGTTGCAGGGTCTCAAAGGTAAAGTAGTTTGCTTCTGCTTTCTCCAGAGCAATAACGCCGATGACCTGGCCTTTGGAAATCATCGGCACGCCCATCCAGGAGAGACGTTCGGCCTCACCCAGCGCCGGGAAGCGCGGGTCGGTGCGTACGTTCGCGACGACGATGCCCTGACCGGTGCGAATCATTTCCTCGAGGAGGCGCGAATCTTTAATGTCCACCGACAGGCCGATGCGCTCTTCAGGATCGGGGAAGCCGCGCGCTGCGGCCACAGTCATCCGTTCACCGCTGCGCAGCCAGAGAATCGCGGTATCATAGCGGAGCACAGCGCCCAACTGGTCAAGCAAGCCCTGAACCAATTCTGTAGATTGCAGGCTGGTGGACATCGTGGCCGCGACCGTCGTCAACGCCTGCAATTGACGGGCGCGTTCCTGCGCGGCGCGAATCAGGTTGACGTTCTCCAGCGAGAGCGCTACCTGCTGCGCCAGCGAAAGCAGAATGGCCTCATCCTCGGCGCTAAAGGCCGCGACCGTGTTGAAATTATCCAGCACCAGCACCCCCAGCACCGTCTCTGCCGTTTGAATGGGAACAAACAGGCTGGCAACCGGCAAACGGCCCCCGGTCGCCTCACGATAGTACAACAGCTGTTCGGCGGATAAGTTATAGTCACGGGCAAAATGCACTTCGTCAATCCGCCGCGACCGCCGCTCGGCGAAGACCTGACCGGGCAACGACTCGCCCGTACCGTAACTGATGGCCAACATGCGCTCCGAATTGGCGTAATTGCGCGCGGCTTTCGTCACCAGGCGGGCCTGGGCCGCATCCCAGAGAAGAACTGCCCCAGCATGCGCTCCGCTGACCACGCGCAAGGCGCTCTCCAGCAAGGTATTGACAATGCTTTCCGGCTCCAGACCGCTCAACTGGCGGCTGAAATCGAGCAGCAGGTTGACCTCGCGCAGGCGCCGTCGCGTCTCGGCCAGCAGGTTGATGTTCTGTAGAATGATAGAGACCTGGCGGGAGATTTGCAGGTAAACCTGACGATCTTCATCGGTCAACGGCGGTAATGGCTCCAGACTGATGGCCAGCACGCTGGCAACCGGTTTCTCATCAATCAAAATCGGCAGACACACAAAGCTCTTCGTATGCAGGCTGCTGAGCAAGGGCGTATCGCGCCAGACATCGTTTTCTTCCAGATTGGTGACGATAAGCGTCTCACCGGTCTGGAGACTGTAACGCAAGGGGTTGCGCTGACCGAAGAGGGCCTCAGGGCTGGTGCTGCGCGGAATGCTGCCGAGAACGTACAACAGACGCGGCCCTTCGGGCGTGTTTTCGGCCACCATGGAAACGTTCATCTCCAGGCGGGTCAACACTTCGCGTCCAAGCGCCTGCAAAGCGCTCTGGGCATCTACCTGCAGGCTGATGGCCTCGGCAATTTCCAGACCCGCGCGAATGCGCCGGGCACGTCG
Source organism: Anaerolineales bacterium (assembly GCA_034436275.1). Classification (GTDB taxonomy): domain Bacteria; phylum Chloroflexota; class Anaerolineae; order Anaerolineales; family Villigracilaceae; genus DAOTVX01. Next base: position 5,467 of record DAOTVX010000066.1, read on the forward strand.
CTCCAGATTACGCACCGCAATGGTGTACTCCAGGTCTTTGCGAAGCAAGACTGGCAGATGCGCCTGGCTGACGGAAAGCAATTGCTGCTGTCGCGCCAGGCTGGTCGTCAGAGTCTCCACCTGAGTACGATACTCGCTCAAGCGGCGGGTGGCGAGAATCAACAAAGCCGCCTGAGCGGCAAAAACGTCCAGCGTCTCCAGAGTGACCGCGTCAGGACGTTTCCCATCCCGCGGAGCATCGAGATTGATGAGGCCAATGGTATTCCCCTCCTGATCCTGCAAGGGGTAGATCAACGTATCGCCCGCATGCCAGGCATCTGTAGCCTGCACCGAGGGGGCAATCGTGGTCGTTGCAATCCGGGGGAGTTCGCCGGCAAGCGGCGGGCTCTGATTGTAAGGGATGAAATAACCGCCACCCATCTTGAACTCGGAACGCAGCATCTGCGCCACCATCGGGAATGGTTGAGGACGCGCCCGCAACGCCACCAGCGTTTCTGGCGGAATGCCGGCGCCGGCCACGCGCTGCAACGCACCGCTCTCGGATTCCACCAGGCTGATCAAGACAATGTCGAATGGCGTGGCCTCGCGGATGGCCGCGGCCAGGGCCTCCAGCGATTGTTCAAGCGGCCGGTCTACTGTCACAGCCTGCGCCGCCTGCACCAGCCGGCTCAGCGCTTCAGAGCGACGGCTTAAGGTATCGAGCGTTTGCATTCGCTCCTGCCAGCGCGTCGCATTTTCCAGAGCAATGGCGGCCTGCACCGCCAGCGATTGCGCCGCCTCCAACAGTTCCTCATTGAAAAAGTCTGCCCTGGAAGCATGTAACTGGATCAGGCCGCTGGCGCGGTCGCGATACATGATGGGCACGAACATGGCAGAATGAACGCCCTCGTGTGGTCGCGGCTGGTCTGCCTGCGAGAAATCGGCGATCCAGAACGGTCGGGCTTCCGTCAATGCCCGCTGTTCAAGCGCAGAGAGTGTCGTGGGAACGCTTTCACCCACCGTCAGAGTAACCCGCTCCGGCGCCTGGCCGTCGCAGAGGAATACCGCGCCGCACTCCGCCCCCGTCAGGCGTAAACTTTCCTCGTAGAGTACCTGCAAGAGGCGCGGCAAGTCTTGCAGGGTATGCAATTGCTGGCTGATGCGAACCAGAGCCCGCAAGTGGTCGAGCCGCCGCCGCAGACTTTCATCGGTCTGGGCTTTGAAGGCCGCGCTCTCGATGGCGCTGGCCAGTTGACCGGCGGCTGTAGCCAGAATTTGCACATCATAACTGTTGAAGAAATCCGGCGCACGGTGACCAACCAGCACTTCGCCAATACCGCGCTCACGCACCACCAGCGGCACCAAAGCCAGAGATTCCATCTTCAGGGTTGTCGCCAGCGAACGATAGCGCGCGCTCAGGGTCTCCTCCTGCAACGCCCGGCCTGCGAGGAGCGGACGCTGATTGGCCGTAACCGTCTCGCCAAACAAGGGATCATCGCGGAACAGGCGCGCAAAGCGCTCCATCTTCTCTGCGCTTACCCCCCAAAGCGATTCGCGGTGGAGACGCAGCACACCCTGCGCCTCATCCAGCAGAAAGATAGCCGCTACGTTGACCTGCAACAGCCGCGCCAGTTCCTGTAAGGCATAGCGCAGGATTTCATCCAGCGTGGCCGAAGAATTCACCAGACTGACAATACGCCGCAAGGCCTCGGCACGCTGGGCTCGTTGACGTGACTGACGCAGCAACGTCAGGTTGTCAATGATATGCGCCGCCTGATTGGCAATAATGTTAAGCAACCGTTGCTCATCGGCGGAGAAGACGGTTTCTCCGTGGCGATGATTGGAGGCCTGGAAAAAACCCAGCGAGCGACCACCAGAGACCAGCGGAATCAAGGCGGTATCGCGCAAGCTGGCCGCGCGCGCAAAATCCTGAAAGCCGAATTCCTGCCAGCGCCGGTCCTCCATCGCGTTCTCGCTGAGAATGGCCTCCTGAGCCAGAAGGGCCTTCTCCAGGGCGCTGCCGGCCTCTACAGGCGCCTGATAGAAGGCTATCGTCTGCGAAGGCAGACCGATAAACGGCGGCTGGGCCGCCAGCAAACGCCGCTCCTCATCGTAAATCAGGAAACCTGAAATCTCGACTTCCAGAAGCGGCGCAATGCTCTGTACCAGGCGGGTGAACAGGTCGTGAGGGTCGCGCGTCTCCCCAATCGCCTGCGCCAGATTCGCCAGACCGCTCAACTCGGCGCTGCGTCGGCGTTCGGCCTCGAACAGGGTGGCGTTGCGAATGGCCGCGGCGGCCTGCGCGGCGAGCAGCTGGAGCACTTCCAGATCGGTAGGCACCAGGGCCTTGGGCATCTTCAAACCAATTTCCAGCGTACCCAACAGTTCCTCTCCCAGACGAAGAGGAATGCCGGCAAAAGAACGCAGCACGCCGCTCTCCTCCGCCCCTTCCCCTGCCGGGGCCTTCGTGACCGGCAGTTCGGGCAGGTACAGCAACCGTCCGGCCTCCAGAATTTGCTGGCTCCACTGCTCCGGCGGCGACGGTTGTCCACGTTCCAGCGTGGCCACGCCGCTCTCATCATAGGCCAGATGGTAGGGAGTCAGGGTCTGGTCAGCAGCATTCCAGAGTTTGAGCGCCAGCGTATCCGCCGGGAGTAATCGTTCGACATAGGTCAGGATCGCCTTGAGCGTGTCCTCCAGACCAATATGGGTGACCAGAGATTGATTAAATTCAGAGAGGATTTGCAAAATGGAAGGGGGAATCTCGGCGCCGCGGCTCTCGGCGTGGCGCAAGGCAACCAGCATCGCCGGCACAGGCGCAGGAAGGTAATAGGAGACGGCTTCGACCGGGCGACCGTTGACCGTCAGGCGCGCTTGCCCTTCCTGCAAACACAGGTTCAGGAATTCATCCGGCGGTCGCACCTGACGCGCCAGCACTTCCAGATTCGGCGGTTCCTCGGCCTGCAGGCCGAACCATTCCCGACCGGTGGGATTGAGATATTCTGCCCGTCCGCCGGCCAGAACCAGAAGTAAAGCATGTTCAGAAGAGGGGAGGGCGGTTGACAGGGGCAGCGGGACAGTCGTCAGGCCCGCCGGTCGCCAACGGCGCGCCAGCCAGACCAGTCCCCCGACCAGCAGTACCAGCACCAGACCGGTCAGGAGCAGGCCAATACCCAGCGAGGCCGACTGCCCTGCCCACATGATCAGGTTATCCTTTAAGCACAGCACTGGCTGCGTCTTGCCGACGCATTTCCGCCGCCAGTTCGGTAATCTCGCGGATATCCGCGAAGGATTGCATCGTTGGGGTGACGACGCCCACCGCCAGCGTCATCAGCGGCACTTTTTCCATTTTGCCTTCGGCATTCGGCGCCATGATGTACCCTTGCTGGCGGTCGAGGAAATTGTAGTGCGTTTGCACTTCTTCCGCAAAGCGTTCCTTAAGCCGTTGACGAATCGCCGGCGCAGCCGCTTCGGTCGTAATCACCACGAAGTTATCCCCGCCGGCATGGCCGATAAAGTCATTGGGCGTGCCCAGTTCATCCACCACCTCGCCAATGAGCATGGCCGTAAAGCGCAAGACATCATCGCCAGCCACAAAGCCATACACATCGCGAAATGGCTCAAAGTAATTGATGCGCAGGTCAAGGTAAGCCCAGTTGTTTTCTCGAATCGTGCGCCGCAACTGATCTTCGATCAGCCGTCCGGCGGGCAGGCCTGAGCGCGGGTCGGTCAGGCTTTCCCGCTCGGCGCGCCGCAAAGCGCCCTGAACGCGCAGCTTCAGTTCCTCGATGTCAAAAGGCTTCGTGATGTAATCATCTGCCCCCAGTTCGAGGCCCTGAAGTTTATCACTGCGCTCATCCTTCTGAGTCAGGAAAATGACCGGGATGTGACTGGTGCGCGTGCTCTGACGCAACGTGCGACAGACTTCATAGCCATCAATATCCGGCAACATGATGTCCAGCACGATAAGATGTGGCAGGGCGCTGCGCGTTCTTTCCAGCGCTTCGGTGCCACGCGCGGCGACTTCGACATCGTACCCAAGACTGCCAAAGTAAATCTTGAGCATATTGGCGATGTCCACGTCGTCTTCCACAACCAACAAGCGTGATTTTCCCATACGAGCCCTCCCGTGATTAACTAGGTCGTGCGGCGCGACGCGCGTTCTGCCGCACCCGTTCAATCTGTTCTTCGGTCACAGCACGCTCAAACGAGCGAAAGCCACTGAGACGAAAACCGTGCCTGGCGGCCAGCCGCGCAATCTCTTCCACGCGCGAACGAGAAATCTCCTTCCCGACCGTGTAATCTTCAAAGCGGCCCTCCAGCGCCAGAACCATCGTTTCCGCCATACAGGCGTAGGCCTTGCGCGGGGGAAAGCCGAAGTCAAAGTGGAAATCCACCTCGCCCGGCACATCCACCATGCCGCCATCAATGACCAGCACATCCTGGCGCGCGGCGGCTACTGTTGCCGCCACATCGCGCGGTCGAGCCACGTCGCAGACCACGCTGCCGGGCTGTAACTGTTCCGGATGGATGATGGCTTGAACGGCGCTGGTAACGGTCAGAATCAGTTGCGCCTCGGCAATATCATCCACCCGCGTGCTGACCCGCAAGGTGGCACAACGCGGCGCCGTGACGGTCTGAATGTGATCCCGCAGGGCTACGAGTTTCTCTTCTCGCCGCCCGATGAGGATCAGTTCAGCAACATCGCCGGCCAGCAATTCGGCACAGACCCGGCCAATAGCGCCCGTCGCGCCAACGACCGCCGCCGTCGCCTGCCGAAGCGGGATGTCCATCCGGCGCGCCGCTTCCCGTACCGCCTCCACAGCAACCGCCACCGTGTACGAATCGCCAGTAGTCACCGGTATCTCCAGCGCGCGCGCCACAGTCAGCCCGGCATCGCCGATGACGGAAGTATATGCGCCCAGGCCCAGAATCTGCGCGCCAAGCCGTTCGGCGAAATGGCCTGTCTCAATAATCTTACGATAAACTGTCCGTTCTGGCAACTCCAACATGCGGCGCGGCGTGTAAGGACAGGCAATAAACCAGCCCTTGATTTCCTTGCCGCTGGCCTGAGAGACGATACCGGTAATTTCAGAAATATAGACCGGGGGAAAGAAAGTTGAGAAGAAGTCTATTTGCCGTTCGGTAAGCATGCGGCCAAGCAAGGGGTATTTACGACTGACATCGCGCTTGGGGTCAATGGGATGGATGATGAAGGCAAAGGTGTCCATCACTGGCTACCATGAGGCAAGATCGGCTTCTCCTGGACGAGGATACAGACGGGGGTGCAGACTACCGCCTTTGAGTTTATGATGATCGCTTTGCTCGTACCTGATATCGCGATCAATAATGCGCCGCTCCGGGGAGGCAAACAACACCACATCCGATTCAATGGTGCGCGCGGGAAAAACGATCATCCCGGTCCCGATGCGACAGTTATGGCCAACACAGCCGCCCAAGACGGGGCGATTCGCCGGCGCCAGCCTGTCATTCCCATCCAGCGCACGGATAGGAACGGGAATCAAATTATAATCGGTAAACGTATTCCCGGCTCCGATAAAGGTGTTGCGCCCAACCACGCACATTTGCAGACAGGTATTTTGCGCAATCATGCTATTCTCCATGACTGTCGTCATGAAGAGCGAGGCGCGAAAGGGCAGGAAAGTGCCGTCGCCTATCACCGAGAGCATCAACTGACAATCCTGCGAAATGTTCACGTTGCTGCCAATAATACAGTTCTCGATGACCGCGCCCGCGTTGATGGTGACGTTATCCCCGATCGTCGTTGGGCCATGAATCACCGCCCTCGGGTCAATCACGCAGTTCTTGCCCACCTTGACCAGCGCCGAACATTCCAGCAATTGTTTCCCCTCATAGAGAGCGGTGGCCAGAATCTTCAACTTGAAACCCAGATCGCGCTTCAGACGCTCCTCGAAGCGCGCCCCGCGCGCAAACAGGCCAAAGACGCAATCGGCAATGAAGACGTGCACCCAGCAATCAATCGCCATCAAAGCCCGCAGAGGCACCTGATACACCAGATCGCCGCTCTCCGTAGCCATGTAAGTAGGAACGTGGTAATAACCAATCTCGCGTGCTTGCAAGTCAATGACCAGCGGCTCCACATCGGCGACAGGCCCGGCCGGGAAATACCACAAATCGGCATAGTAGAGGTCGCCAGCCGGGGTATAGGAGACCGATAGGGGCAGCGCATGTTCGCGAAAGGCGGCATCGCTGTGCGAAAACGCCGCCCGCACCGGTCGGCGGCCACGTATGGCGCGCGTCATAAACTCGGTAATGTATTCTTTGTCGAAGAAGAGGTTATCGCGGTACACGATCATTGGCTCGCGCGTGAGCGGCAAACGCGCGCCGGGCGGCAATTCCAGTTCGCGCGTGACGTAGGGCGCCAGCAAATCGCGTTGCAAAAGCCAGAGCGGCTTGTTTTGCAAACGCAAATCACGCGCCGGCTCATTGAACGGCGGTATCGGACGGGGAGCCTGCAGGATAACTTTTAACATGGCTTAACTCAAAGGCGTCCGGCGGATCGTAATCGTACACGTCTTCCCGCCCAACGCGACGCATTCGGTTTCCTCGACCAGAAAGATTCGTCCACCACTGACCCAGTAAACCATCTCCTGCAGCAGGCCAACCAGCCACGAACAGGCGCCCCAGGCCGCCGCGCCGCTTCCCTGCCGCGCGGCTTTCCCCCCCTGGTCATAGGCCATCACCCAGCGCCAGGTATCTTCGGTAATCTCCAGTCGGACCGGCTGATGACAGCCATAGTAAAAGAAATCCGCCAGCGCCTCCAGCGCCGTCCACACCCGCTCAGGCATCGGTTTGAGACGAAAATCCAGGCCGGTCAGTCCCAGTTGCAAGCCGAGTTCTTGCAGGCTGTATTTGAAGCAAGCACGGCCAATGCGCAATGCCAGACCACGTCCGGCGCGCGGCCCATAGGCGCGTTCCAAAGCGACTTGCAGCTGGTCAATGCGCTCCAAAGGAGTGGTCGAAGCCGAGACGGCGCCGGCACGTGCGCTATCCGGTATATCCAGGGCGCGCCGTCCCTCACAGCCGAGAATCTCCTCCGTGGCCGCCAGGGTCACGCGCCAGAGAGTATCAGGATACGTGGATACGACAATGTCGGAAGCCATCATGCCGCAGGCTCATCCAGAAAGTCCATCAATTTCTGCATAAAGAGCGCCGGCTCGTCTAGCATGATAAAATGGCCGGCGGTGGGGAAGCGCTCCACGCGCGTATGGGGAATACCTTCCTGCAAGGGTTGCCACTGGCGAGGATGAACAATATTGTCTTTATCCCCATACATTCCCATCACCGGCACCTTGATCTGTGACAGGAACGGTCGCAAATCAGTACGCCGCAGGGAGGCTATGCTGAGCAGGAACGATTCCAGTGTGGTGCGCGAGAGATCGCGATCCATCATATCGGGGAAACGTTTGTCTTTGCAGATCAACGGCGAGGCCAGACGCATCCCCAGGCGAAAGACTGGCATGATATTGAACAGCAAAAAAGCCACCGGTCGCAAGCCGGCCAGTTTCAAGGCGAAGGCGAGCGAAGAACCCACAATCGGAGAGCCAACGACAACGACTTTGCTGACGCGCTGAGGATATTGAATCGCTACCGACAGGCTAACCGTCCCCCCCATGCTGTGGCCGACCAGTGGGGCGCGCGCAATCCCCAACAGTTCCATGAACTGGTCTACCAGACTGACGAAATCCTGGACCGCGTAACTTTCGCGCTTCTTTCCCGATTCACCGAAGCCCCAGAAGTCGAGCGCGTAGGTGCGATAGCGACTGCCCAGCACCCCCATCGTCTGTTGCCAGAGGCCCCACGAACCCAACCAGCCGTGCAACAGGATGACCGGGCGGCCACGTCCGTACACCTCATAATGCACGATTCCCTGGTCGGTGGTCAACGAAGACACGGTTGCTCCTTATCCCGGCAAGCCTACTTTCCCTTGCCTTCCATCTCAGCCAGAATGCTATAGAGCAGTTCCAGCAAGACCTTCTTGACGGTCTCGCGATCGGTCGCGACGCAGGGCAAAATCTTGACTTTCGAGTCCAGACGCAACGCGTGACGCATGTCTTCAACATCCCAGGCGTCTTTTTTGTCCTGCTTGTTCGCGGCCACGACGTAGGGAGTCGGAGCGTAGGCGCGGAAAGTTTCCAGAATCGAGCGCGCCTCACGGAAGGTCTCCGGTCGCGTACTATCTACCATGACCACAAAGCCCAGCATGCCCTCCGAGAGAATTTCCCACATGAAATCGAAACGCCGCTGACCGGGGGTGCCAAACAGGTACAGCACCAGGTCGTCGTCCACCGTGATGCGCCCAAAATCCATCGCCACCGTGGTCGACTCCTTGACCGTTTTCTCGGCGCTGCTGCTGAGCTTGCGCTCGGTAGAGACCACGTCGATCTCGCTCACCGAGCGAATAAACTCCGTTTTCCCGGCATTGAACGGACCTGTGACAACAATTTTGACCGTCTGCATGATAGATTATCCTCAAGAATGAGTTATAGTGAACGAATGCGATTGATCAGGCGATTGACCAGCGACTTTTGTTCTTCCTTGTTATCAGTGGGGAACATGCGCACGGCAGGCGCCGGCATGTGCTCCGGACGTACCAGTTCTACCAGGCCAGCCTGTAACAGGCCATAGACAATGCGCCGAATTTCCAGATCGTTCATCCGCGTGGCCGCGGCAATCTGACGGAGGGTATTACGCGGGTTAACATACGAAATCACTCGCCATTCTTCCACACTCAAGTTGAGGTTACGCAGGTTTGCACCAGGGCGGTCGGTAAATTTGAGCGCCATATCCAGACTGGGAATCTCATCCTGCAACTGTTCCAGTTCGCGCAGTTGCCGTGAACCTTCCATGATGAGATTCTCCAGATTCACGCGCACGGTAATGCGATCGTCTGGCGGGAGCATGTCGTTCTCAAAGTGGAAGAAGCCTTCCACCCAGGTAAACAACCGCCGGACAACATCAGTGAAGTGCTGCTGCAGGTGAAGGAGAATCTCATCCTGAGTCAGGTAGCCCGCATTGACCAGCATCAGGCCAAGTTCCTTATCGCTCAAATGCGCGGCGCGCTGCTGAATGGCGCGGTATTGTCCTGCCGTTAACTTGTTCGCCTTATACAGTACCGATGCCAGACGACTGTCTTCTTCCCCAATCTGGGCATAAGCCAGTTTCCCCTCACGAAAAGAGACTTTCGCCGTTTCGCTTGGGCCTTCCACAACCAGTGTGCCGGTCTTGCCGGCCAGGTTGATGACATTCAACAGCTGAGTAATCGTGAAATCACGCAGGTTGCCCCGGAACGCCATGGATACCTCAGAATGCCTACGTAGAGGCCGGGAAATGTTAAGGCAACGTGATTATACATTGAAGGTACCCCTGCGTCAAACGCTAACGGCTTGTCAGTTCCGTAAGCCCGCCGACGGTCAGGAAGGGACTACGCCCCCGCGCCCTGTCTGGTCTGCCAGCATAGCCTCCAGAGACCGTCATATCTTCCCTGCCGCCTGCGCTCGCGCCAGGACATTTTGCGCGGCGCGCACCAGCGGCAGGTCAACCATGCGTCCATCGATGGCAAAGGCGCCTTTCCCCTCGCGCTGATGGGCCTCAAAAGCCGTCACCAGCCGACGGGCGGCCTCAATCGCGGCCTCGTCCGGCGTAAAAACTTCCTGCACCGGCCCAACCTGATTGGGGTGAATCACCTGCTTGCCCACATACCCCAGTTGGGCACCAAAGCGCGCTTCCGCGCGTAGCGCTTCTATGTCTCGAAAGTCGATCGAGACCATGTCGATCGCCTGCAAGCCGAACGCCGCGGCCGTCAACACCACGGCGCTGCGTGCGTAGAAGACTTCCCAGGCCGCGCGCGTGCGCGTTGCCCCCAGGCCGACGGCAAGATCCTCGGCGCCGAAAATCAACGCCTCCAGACGAGGATGAGCCGCAATTTCTTTCAAGTTAAGCACTGCTTTGGGCGTTTCGATAACTGCAATCAAGCAAATGGCATGTAGTGGCCAACCCTGGGCCCGTTCCACCGCCTCCACCCGTTCGCTGACCCAGGCCAGTTGTTCTGCCGTTTCGACCTTCGGCACGACAATTCCATCCGGCCGGGCAGGTAACACAGCGGCCAGATCGTCGCTTTCCAGGCCAGACCCAACGGCATTGATGCGCGCCAGCCGTTCGGAGCGACCAAAATCCAGTTCGCGCAGCGCCGTAGCGACAGTACGTCGCGCTTCCTCCTTGCGATTCCAGGCTACCCCATCCTCTAAATCCATGCAAATACAATCTACACCTGACGCAATCGCCTTCTCGATTTTATGACGGTCATCGCCGGGCATATACAGCAACGCACGTCGCGCACGCATCACACCACCTCCTGACACCTTGCGCGTTCC
>DAOTVX010000067.1:0-16512 GCA_034436275.1 Anaerolineales bacterium
TAAGTCTTCGTGCGAGAAGACGTTTTGCGCGGCGCTTTGGCCTCTTTTCTTCCAAGCAGGCGCGCCTCCAGAATTTCTGGCGCAGTGGATTTGTCCTCCAGAATCAGCGAAGTATAGGCATCAATCACCACTTCCCCGATACGCTCACCGCTGGCTTTATGGATCAACGGCACCCGCCAGACGTGATAGCGGTCATCTATCTCCGGCAGCCCAAAATCTACTGCCCTTTCCAGTTGGGCGCGTTCCAGCCATACCGAGGCAATCTGGCGAGCCGCTCGAACATCAAGCACACTGTATTGCCGTTGCTCGCTGACCAGAGGACGGGTAGCCATGCGTTTATTTTATCACGACAGAGTTCTCTGTTCACTCACACAGGCTAAAACCGTCCACTGGCTTCGGGACGCTCTTGCGCATTCCTGTTCAGCCAGGCCTTGGGGGAGCGCATCACTCGTCGCTCTGCCGGGTGATCTCACTTTCCTTCATGCCGTACCGATTCTCTGTTACCACCTGATTGCCTTTGACCAGGCGGGCTTTCGTGGCCGGCGTTTCCTGCTGTAATACCCAGCCGCTGAGCGTAAACGGCAGCGGACCGGCAGCCAGCACCCACTCGCCGTTGTATTTGCGCACCAGATGGACGTGCGTGCCGGTGGCGAAACCGCCCTCGCAGGAGGGATAGCCAATGACGTCGCCGGTATTGACCCAGGCGCCAACCGGCGGTTTTCCCCTGGCGCTGACGTGCAGGTACACCAGCACCCAACCGGTTTGCTCATGACCATCGCCGTCCAGGTCCAGCACCACCAGGCCTGGTCCGGTGCGCACTACCAGACCAGGCGCGGCGGCGAGAAGCGCTTTGGAACTTTCCACACAACCCGGCTCCGTGGCCGTTGGCGCAAAATCCAGGGCGGCGCGTGGCTGAGGCACCTCGGCCTCTTTGCTGCGTCCATACCAGGCGGCGTGCGGGCCGTTCGTGAAAGCCCAGGCCTCGCCGCGACGGAAAGGTAAAATCAACGGCGGTTGTTCCACGCCTCGGGGAAAGACAGGCTCCACGCTTTGGGCGCGTACCCAGGGATCGCCGAACATGGTGCGGTACAGCGCCGGAAAACCAACGTTAACATCCATCGCGCGCAACCATTCCGCGTAGGTATAACGCTGGGCAAAGTAGTAGTGCAGGGCAACACTGCCGGCGTTCAACGTGGGCGCCAGGCGTAAGGTAACGCCGTCCCGAAACGTCAGGCTGGTCAGCGTCCCCTCGCGCCAGCCATAGTAGCCCAGAGAAAGTTGCTGGACCACCCAGATCAATTGCTGGTACAGGCCGCGATACAGGTAGTTGATATGCCCGAACGGGTAATCCTCCTGGACAATTGTAGAAGGCTGACCGTACACCCAGCCGCTTTCGTGTTGCAGTAAGGCCAGCAGCAAACGCGGATTGGTCGAACTCTCGATCGCGATTTTCTGGATAACCTGCGCGCCGCTGAGCCAGCCCACGTTGTTCACGTAGTATTTCTCGTCGCGGAGTTTGCCCCCTGCCGCTTGCACGTAGGCCTCGATATCGAAATCAATTGCTGAAGGCGAGTACACCACCTCGCTATCGGGTATGAGACGTATATCCGGCGTGGTCAGCGTCAGGCGATCGGGGATCAGCAAAGGCGTCTCTGGGTCGAGGAGACGGGTGGCTGGCGGCAGGGGGAGCGGGGAGAGAATCTCGTCCACGTTAACGCCGAAGCGGGCGGCAACGCTTTTGAGTGAGTCGCCCGACTGCGTGTAATACAGAATCGGCGGCCTGGCCGTTGGAGTTGGGTCGGGCGTGGGCGACGGCGTTGACGGCGGCGCGGTAGGGGAAGAGAGAGGGGCGCTGACGGGGGAAGAGTCCAGCTGCCAGGGCGTCGCCGTTGGCCAGTCATAGGTCCCCCAGAGCGGCCCGCACGCGACCAGCCCCAGACAAAGGCAGACCCAGGCCGCTATGCCGCGGAAAGAGGTGCGCATGAATAAGATTCTACCCGATTCACCTTGAGGCTGGATGAAAGCAACCCGACCTCATCGCTGTATCTGGTTGATGCTCTCGCTGCCATTGTAGGCCTGGAGCGTAACGCCGGCGCGCTTCAGATACCCCTCATTGACCAGACCGGCGCCGGCAGAAACCCAACCGTCTAGATTGAACGGCACGGGACCATCGGCGGGTATCCACTCACCGTTGAACTTACGCGCCAGATGCAGATGGGTGCCGGTGTACACCCCGCCCTCGCAGGAGGGGTGACCAATACGCTCGCCGGCGTGCAGATAGACGCCCGGCGCGACCCGCTCGCGGCTTTCGATGTGCAGGTAAAGGACGGCCCAGCCAGTCTGTTCGCGCCCATCGTCCAGGTCTTGCACAACGGCGCCCTCCGCGGCGCGCACAATCCAGCCATCGGCCACGGCAACTACCCAGGCGTCGCTGCGCAGACAACCGCGCATCCCCCAGGGGGCAAAATCCAGCGCCGCCCAGGCCGAACCATCGTCCCAACCGCCATGGGGGCCGGCGGTAAATGCCCAGAGTGCGCCGCGTTCGAACGGCAATTGCATCGGCGGTTGCTGTAGATCGGGCGGGACCAGCGGCTCAATGGCCAGATCGAAGGGATAGCCGAACAAACGTTGATAGGTCGCCTGCAACCCTTGCGCCGAGACATCTTGCAACCACTGGGGATATTCGTCGAATTGAGCGAAGAGGTACTGGACAGCGGCGGTCCCGGCGTTGATGGTCGCGTTCACCGGCACCACCTGACCATCGGCCAGCACCCAGCGAGGTACGCCGCCGGCGCGCCAGAGATAATAGCCGCGATTTAACGTGTTGGCGGCCCAGGTCAACTGACGGTACAGGCCGGCTGGACGACCGTCGCGTATACCCAATGGCCAGTCCAGCGTCGCCGCCGGGGGCGTTTTTTGCGTGACCCAGCCGGCACGGTGTTCCAGCACGGCGAGCAGCAGGCGCGGGTTGACCGAATAATTCTGAGCCACGCGCAGGACAATCTGCGCGCCGTTCAGAGTTTGTTCGCCGATGGTTTCCTGATACCCTGCCAGGTAACCGCCTTGTTGACGGACAAAGGCCTCCACGTCCAGAGTCAGGCTCATTGGCCCATACACCAGTTCGGAATCGGGAATGATCTTGAACGCCGGTCCTGGCGCTTGTGGTGTGACCTGTGGAATCACCAGCACCTGACCGATATCCAGCCGGTCGGGATTGGTCAGATGATTGGCTGCAATCAACTGCTCCAGATTGAGGCCAAACGCTTCGGCAATGCTGCTCAGGGTATCTCCCGCCTGGACGGCATACGTCTGCGCGCTGCCGGCCGTTGGCGCGACAAAGTGCGGCGTATCCGGCGTGGGCGAGGACACCGGTGCGCCCGGCTGCCGGGTTGGTGGCAGACGGAATGCGGCCGTTGCCGTGACGGCGGGGGCGGGCTGCGCCGCGCTTCCCTCGGTCGTCGGCGCGCCGGGAGCCAGTGGCTGCCAGGCAGGATTGCCGGGCGCCGGACGCACACAGGCCGCCATCCCGATCAGCAAGGCAAGAAAAAAACAACGCCGGGAAATCTTCGCCTCCGTCATGGTCATTTTTCCGGTTCCATTTTACCCTATTTGCGCGGCTCAACGGACATGCGGGTCGAGACAACCACCTTGCCCGGTCAACAGGTCGCATCTATCCTGTTTTCTTGTGATAAATATCACATGTTGATGCTGATTCGTGAAAAATGTGATAAACTTTGTCATGGTATTCCGCTGGCGAATCTGAGGAGGCGCTCGATGGAGGAAAAAGAGGCTCTGGCGCAGGCCTTGCGCCGCGTACCCTGGCTCAGCGAGTTGAGCGAGGCGCACTTTGCCAGGGTGTTGGAACTGGCTCATCGGGTTGAGAAAAAGACCGGTGAGGCGTTGTTTCTGGAGGGGGATCGCGAAGACTACCTCTACATCTTGCTGGAAGGGCGTATTGCGCTCGAGATTACCGTTCCCGGACGTGGACGGGTGCGCGTGAGCACGATTGAACCGTTTGATCTGGTCGGCTGGTCGAGCGTCACGCCGGTTATCCAGCGTCGCACGGCGGCGGCGCGTGCGGTCTTACCTTCCCGTCTGGTTGCGCTGGAAGCCGCCGGGCTGCAGCAACTTTGTCAGGAAGATCACCATTTTGGCTATCTTTTTATGCAACAGGTGGCTAATGTCATTGCCAGCCGTCTCTGGGCCACCCGATTGCAGTTGCTGGACATGTTTGCCAACCCTATCCCTGGCGAGGAGTCGCAATCATGACATCGCTTCTGAAACCTGGCGCCAGTGTATCCCTGTCCAAAGAGGCGTTGGGAGCCTTGCTGGATGGCCTGCGGCGGATGGGCTACCAGCCGGTTGGCCCGCGCGTGCGCGAGGCGGCAATCGTGTACGATGTGCTGGAAAGTCCTGATGATCTGCCGCGCGGCTATACCAGCGAGCAGAACGCCGGTTACTACCGTTTGATTCCCGGCGATGGGACGAATTATTTTGACATTACGCCTGGACCGCAGTCGTGGAAGCAATTTCTCTTTCCCCCCGTGAGCGAGATTCTGAGGGCGCAGCGGGAGGGGAAGAACTGGCAATTGCTCCCCGTCAGCCAGGAGGCGCCGGCGCTGGCGTTCGTCGGCGTGCGCCCTTGTGAACTGGCGGCCATTCAGGTTCAGGATCGCGTTTTCCTGCGCGCTGACTGGCAGGACCCGGTTTATCGTGCACGTCGCGAGCGCGTCTTCCTGCTGGCGGTCAACTGTTTACATCCCGGCGACACTTGCTTCTGCGCTTCGATGGGCACCGGTCCGCAGGCCGGCAATGGTTTTGACCTGTGCCTGACCGAACTGGAGGACGTTTTTCTGGTCGAGATGGGCAGTGAACGAGGCTGTGAACTGATGGCCTCTTTGCCTTATCAGGCGGTCCGCGAGGAGCAAAGGCTGCGAGCGCAGCAGGGGCTGGAAGCCGCGCGTCAGGCAATGGGGCGTCATGTGGCGGATGTGGAGGGCCTGCCCGATTTGCTGCTAAAGCATCTGGATGCCAGACGCTGGCAGGAGGTGGCTCAGCGTTGTCTTTCCTGCGCCAACTGCACTCAGGTTTGTCCCACCTGTTTCTGCTGGGATACGCGCGAGGTGATGGCCCTGAATGGCAAAGTTACCCATCGTGAGCGCGTTTGGGACTCGTGCTTCAACCCCGACTATTCTTACGTGGCCGGCGGGAATTCCCGTCCCTCCACGCTGGCGCGTTATCGCCAGTGGTTGATTCACAAGTTTGCTACCTGGAAATACCAGTTTGGCACCTCTGGCTGTGTGGGTTGTGGCCGTTGCATTACCTGGTGCCCGGCCCGGATTGACATCACGGAAGAACTGGCTGCTATTCGTCAGGAGAGCGAGGCATGAAAGCAACGACTGCCGCCTTTACCCCCGAACAGCCCATGCAACCGCAATGGGCCGAGATTGTGGACATTACGCCGGAAGCGCCCGGTATTGCTACGTACTGGCTGCGTTTCTGTGAACGTTCCCTGCGCGCTTCCTATCGTTTCCAGCCGGGCCAGTTCAACATGCTGTATGTGCCCGGTTATGGCGAGGCGGCCATCTCTATCAGTTCTGATCCGGAAGAGCGGGAGCAGGTTGGCCACACCGTCCGCCATGTGGGCAATGTGACCCATGCTTTGGGGCGGTTGAAGGTTGGCGATCGCGTGGGGGTACGCGGCCCCTTTGGCACCGCCTGGCCGGTGGAACTGTGCCGGGGGCAGGATGTGTATCTGGTGGCCGGCGGGATTGGTCTGCCCCCGTTACGTTCGCTGTTGTACTATCTCATCAACCATCGCGCCGACTTTGGCAAGATTACCGTCCTGTATGGGGCGCGCACGCCTGCTGATCTGCAATTTGTCCACGAGTATCGTGCCTGGGAAGCGGCCGGGGTTGAAATGCTGGTGACAGTGGACCGCGCTGACGCCACCTGGCAGGGTCTGGTGGGGGTCGTCCCGATGCTGTTTTACCAGATCCGCATGGACGCGGCGCGCAGCGTGGTGCTTTCCTGTGGCCCTGAAATCATGATGCGCTTTGTGGTTTTTGAAGCGCTGGCGCGACGTGTGTCAGCGGAGCGCATCTTCCTTTCAATGGAACGCAATATGAAATGTGGACGGGGTTCGTGTGGTCACTGTCAGATGGGGCCGTACTTCGTCTGCAAAGATGGGCCTGTTTTCAGTTATGCCCAACTTGAGCCCTATTACCGCGTGGAGGAACTATGAGCAAGCCAACCGTCGCCGTTTACAAGTTTTCCTCCTGTGATGGCTGCCAGTTGTCCATCCTGAATCTGGAAGATGAATTGCTCGAACTGGCCTCGGTCGTTGAGATTGCTTATTTCCTGGAGGCGCGCAGCCGCGTGTTACCCGGCCCCTATGATATTGCTCTGGTAGAAGGGTCCATCTCTACGCCGCACGAGCAGGAACGCATTCAGGAAGTGCGCAAGGAGGCTAAAACGCTGATTGCCCTGGGGACCTGCGCCACTGCTGGCGGAATCCAGGCTTTGCGCAATCTGATTGATTCCAAGCGCCTGGCAGAATCGGTTTACCCGCACCCGGAATATCTGCAAGTCTTGCGCGAGGCGACGCCTGTCTCGCAGCATGTTAAGGTGGATTATGAACTGTGGGGCTGTCCGGTCAACAAGGCTCAGGTCGTGGAGGTCGTTCAGGCCCTGTTGCAGCAGCGTCGTCCCACGCTACCCGGCTATAGTGTTTGTCTGGAATGCAAACGGCGTGGCGCGGTGTGCGTGGTTGTGGCGGAGGGGGTGCCGTGTTTGGGCCCGGTCACGCGCGCCGGCTGTGGCGCTCTGTGTCCGGCCAACGGACGTGGCTGCTATGGTTGCTTTGGGCCGGCGCCCCATGCTGACATGGAGGCAGCGGCTCAAACGCTCTTGCCGCTGGAACGTTACCCTGGCGAGGTGGTTCATCTTCTGCGCCATATCAGCAACAATGCTCCGGCCTTCCGTGAGGCCGCAGCCAGAATGGAAATGGAGCGAGGACGAACATGACGAAGAACATTGAGGTCGCAGCGCTATCTCGTGTGGAAGGGGAAGGCGCCCTTTACATTCATTTCAAAGACGGCTCGGTCACCCATGTTGAGCTGAATATTTATGAGCCGCCGCGCTTCTTTGAGGGTTTTCTGAAAGGTCGTTACTTTCAGGAGGTGCCCGATATTACCGCGCGCATTTGCGGCATTTGTCCGGTGGCCTATCAAATGAGTTCGGTGCAGGCCCTGGAAATGGCGTTAGGCGTTGACATCAGCGCCGAGGTACGTGCTTTGCGCCGCCTGCTCTATTGCGCGGAATATATTGAAAGCCATGCTTTGCATGTGTACATGTTGCAGGGCCCCGATTTGACCGGTCATGAAAGTGCACTCTCGCTGGCGGCTGTTGCGCCGGAGGTGGTCAAGCGCGCTTTGCGCCTGAAGAAGGTGGGCAATGAACTCCTGAAGATCATCGGCGGGCGATCGGTGCATCCGGTCAACGTTTGTGTGGGAGGGTTCTATCGCTGGCCGGACGCGGCCGCGCTGCGCGCTCTTATCCCTGAACTGGAGTGGGCGCTGGAAGCCGCGCGCCAGACAGTGCGCTGGGCGGCTACGTTGCCTTACCCTGAATTCGAGCAGGACTATGAGTTCGTTGCCTTGACTCGCGCCGATGAATATGCCATCTACGATGGCGAGGTGCTCTCTTCCACCGGGCGTCGTCTGCGCCCAAAGGAGTTTGAGAAAGGCTATCTGGAATATCAGGTGCGTCATTCCACGGCGCTCCACAGTCAGACGGTCGAAAAACAACCCTATCTTGTGGGTCCACTGGCGCGCCTGAACCTGAACTTTGCCCGGTTGCGCCCGGCCACCCAGGCTATGGCACAGGAAATCGGCCTCACGCTACCGATAAAAAATCCGTATCGGGGTCTGATAGCGCGTGCGCTGGAACTGGTAGAGGTTTGCGATACCGCCCTGGAACTGACACGCGCCTATCAGCCGCGCGGCGCAAGCCGCGCCGCAATTAACGTGCGGGCCGGCGAGGGCATGGGAGCCTCGGAGGCGCCGCGCGGCCTGCTTTATCACCGCTACATCCTCGATAAACGCGGGTTTGTCCAGTTTGCCCGAATTACTCCGCCAACGGCGCAGAACTATGCCCGTATGGAGGCTGATTTGTGGGCTATTGCCCCAACACTGCTCCACAAGCCTCATGCCGAAGCCACCCAGACCTGCGAGCATCTGGTGCGCGCCTACGATCCCTGTATTTCCTGCTCAACCCATTTCCTGAAACTGGAAATTGTCCAGAGATAGCGGGCTTGCCGCTCAGCAGGTGACAGAGGCTCTGTCAGTTGCCGGGTGGTTGTCGGGAGCGGCTTTTTTGCCTGTGGCGCTTGCTCGAGGCGGGTAGGGGGCAGGTCAGGAAGCGCGGCCCCAGGGGAAGCAGGATTCCTGTTGGAGATTGAGACTGACGGCAGGACTTTTCTTGATTCCAGGCCCGCCATGAGCGTTCTTCCAGCGCGCAGGGGCTTGCCTTGTGCGTGGCGGCGATGGTCGCGGCTGGCGGGAGTGAGACATGCGGCCGTCTCTTCCGGCGATTAGATACTTGCGCGCGGATCCCGTTCTTATGCTACAATATGTCTGACAATGTAACTACTCAGCCATGTCATTGCGAGCCGTTTTTTCGGCGAAGCAATCTCCCATTTATCAGGCTAAACTGACTTGCCTGGAGGTTGCTTTGTCGCAAAGAACGCTCCTCGCCATGACATACACAACAGCTTTGATGCAGAGCTGAATAGTTACCTGACAATACTGGTCGCCTTGCTGGCGAGATTATGCCCTGCGGAGGCTGTCATGTCCACTTTTAAGCTTACCTACGCGACCATGTTCAATCCCCCCGAAGAACTGCATACCCGTTTTGAGAGCGCGCTGGCTGAGGTGCGTTCTGCGTTGGGGCGAGAGTATGGTCTTCTCATCTACAATCAGGATGTCTTCGCGGCGGAAAAATTTGAAGATCGCTCTCCCATCAATACGGACTGGGTGCTGGCGGTCATGCAGAAAGGCCAGGAGAGCCATGCACGGCAGGCTCTGGCAGCCGCGCGGCAGGCATTCCCCTTGTGGAGTCGCACCCCGTGGCAGGAACGCGTGCGGTTGTTGCGCCGGGTGGTGGCGCGTATCGAGGAACGCCTCTACCATCTGGCGGCTGCCATGTCACTAGAGGTAGGGAAGAACCGTCTGGAATCGTTGGGCGATGTGCAGGAATGTGCCGATTTGATTGCTTATGCCTGTGATCAGATGGAAGCCAACAATGGCTTCGTGCGCGAAATGGGCAAGGATCCCCTGCCGGGATACGATGTAACCAACATCTCCGTGCTGCGTCCCTACGGCGTCTGGCTGGTTATCAGTCCCTTTAACTTCCCCTGCGCCCTGACCGGCGGGCCGGTTGGCGCGGCGCTGGTTGCCGGCAACACGGTTGTCATCAAGCCGTCCTCGGATACTCCCTGGGTGGTGCGCCTGCTGGTCGAGTGCTTTCGCGATGCCGGTTTGCCCGAAGGCGTTTGCAATTTCGTCACCGGGCCCGGCGGCACGCTGGGGCAGGCTCTGGTGAACAGCCCTGACGTGGACGGCGTGACCTTTACCGGTTCTCACGAAGTGGGCATGCGCATCTTCCGTCAGTATGCCAGCGGGCCTTACGTTCGTCCCATTGTGCTTGAACTGGGTGGCAAGAATCCGGTGATCGTCTCGCGTCAAGCTGATCTGGAGCGCGCCGCGGCCGGTATTGTGCGCTCAGCCTTCGGCTTACAGGGTCAGAAATGCTCCGCGGCTTCGCGCGTCTATATCGAGGCGCCGGTGTATGATGCTTTGCTGGAACGTCTGAAAGCCCTGACCGAAAAACTGACTATCGGAGACCCCACAGAGCGGCCGGTCTTTCTTGGCCCCGTTATCAACCAGAACGCTTACACGGATTATCAGGCCTTTATCCGCGAGATTGAGGCGGCGGGCGGTCGTTGTTTGACAGGCGGTCGGGTGTTGACCGAGGGCGCCCTGGCGCAGGGTTATTTCTGCGCGCCAACGCTGGTGGTGGATTTGCCGCTGGAACACCGCTTGTGGAAATACGAGATGTTCCTTCCCGTCACGATGCTGGCGCGGGTTGAAAGTCTGGAAGAGGCCATGCGTCATGCGAATGGTAACAACTATGGCCTGACGGCCGGTTTTTACGGCACAGAAGAGGAAGCCGTCTGGTTCTTTGACCACATCGAGGCTGGCGTGACCTATGCCAACCGTCCTCAGGGCGCGACGACCGGCGCCTGGCCCGGTTTTCAGCCTTTCGGCGGCTGGAAAGGTTCGGGCGCGACGGGCAAGAATGCCGGTGGCCTGTACTATCTTCCTCTCTACATGCGCGAGCAGATTCGCACGCTGGTACGCTGAGTCGCGTTATAATCCTGTCTCATGGAAGACATCCCCCTCCCCCGACGTTTGGGTAATTTCTTTATCCTGGCGGGGTTGCTTCTGGTAATCCTGTTTACCCTTTCCTACGCGGGCCAGTCGGCGCAGCCGCTTTTTCTGCTGGGCGGCGGCGCGGCCCTTTGGATTGGTTACCGTTTGCGTCGAAAAACCGCTCCACCGCCGACGAGCAACCGCTTCCGTTTGCTGCGCCAGATGCGTGAGAAAGCACGTCAACGCCGCGCGCAACGCCAGTCGCCACCGCCAAAGGCCGAACGTCCACGCTAGGGCAAGGCCGCTTCTCGGCCTGATCGGGCGGCCTGGAAAGGTCGTCTGATGCCAGTGGTTCAATGCTTTCCAGTGAAGGTACGCAAAATGATGGCCACTTTTGGCAATTTCCTGAAGATTGTTTTTCTTTCGCCGTCCGAGCCGCGCCTGCGCGCTGGCTGGCGGCTGCTTTTGCAAACGCTGCTCTTCCTGATCGCCATTGTCTGTGCGGGAGTGCCTTTTGCTCTCCTGCGAGAGTCGCCGTCTGCTTCGGGGCTGATGCGTTTGCTGTCAGAAGTGGCCAATCTCCTGGCCGTGACGTTTTCGGTCCTGGTTGCGCGTCGCTACCTGGACCGGCGCTCGTTCGTCAGCCTGGGGCTTCGTCTGGATCGTCAGGCGCTTCTCGATATCCTGATCGGCATTCTCATCACGTTGGTTATGATGGGGCTGATTTCTCTGACCATGCAGGCGCTGGGCTGGGCCAGGGTGGAGGGCTTTGCCTGGCAAACAGAGCGTGCAGGGCATTCCCCCCTGGCAGGGTTCAGACAGGTTGCCGGTAATACGTTGCTCTATTTCCTCGTGTTTGTTATGGTGGGCTGGGAGGAGGAACTGCTCAGCCGGGGGTATCATTTGCAGACGATTGCCAGCGGCACCAATCTATTGTGGGGTACGGTAATTTCCTCTGTGATCTTCGGCGTTTTGCATCTGGGAAACCCTCATGCAACCTGGGCGGCTGTGCTGGGAATTTTCTGCGCCGGCCTGTTTCTGGCCTGCGGTTATCTGTGGAGTGGTCAGTTGTGGCTGCCGATTGGATTGCATATTGGCTGGAACTTCTTCGAGGGCGTCGTCTTTGGCTTCCCGGTCAGTGGGTTGGAAACATATCGCCTGATGCAGATGGCGGTAAGTGGTCCGGAACTCTGGACGGGAGGCGCGTTTGGGCCGGAGGCGGGACTGATTATCCTGCCGGCGATGGCGGTTGGCACCCTTCTTCTGTACCTGTATACACGTCGGCGGCGCAAGCCGACGGCATTGGTTTCTTGAGTGTCGAGATCGCGCGTGTCGTTCAGGAATTGGTGCTCCTTGCGCTCACGTTTACCGGTCGCCATGCTCGTGATCATTGTCGCGGCGGCCTGTGCAGGGCAAGAATCCGCCGCCAGCCCCGCGCTATCCCCATCCCCTGATCGCCTCGTTCCCAGTGCAACTCCTGTGGTTACTCCTGCCGAATCCGTGTCTGTCTTCGCCTGGAATGCCCGTCTCGGACGTGGCGTTAATTTGAGCGCGCTGGAGGCGCCTCAGGAGGGGGAATGGGGAATCACGTTGCAGGAGGAGTATTTCGATAAAGTGGCGGAGGCCGGTTTTGATTCTATCCGCTTGCCAGTGCGCTTCTCGGCACATGCGGACCCAGAACCTCCCTATACCATCTCGCCAGCCTTTCTTGCTCGCGTGGACTGGGCTGTGCAACAGGCGTTAAAGCGTAATCTGGCCATCGTCCTGGACATGCACCATTACCTTGAGATGATGGATGTGCCCGCGCAGCATAAGGAGCGCTTCCTTGCGCTCTGGGGTCAAATTGCTGAACATTACCGGGATTATCCGCCAGAGGTTATGTTCGAGTTGCTCAATGAACCGAATACTGCTCTCTCGGCGTCCGTCTGGAACGAAATTGTTGCCGAGGCCCTGGCCGTCATCCGCCGTACCAATCCTGAGCGCCCTGTCATCGTTGGGCCGGTGAACTGGAATGCCTTTGATGCCCTGCCTGACCTCCAGTTACCCCCGGATGACCCCTACCTGATAGTCACGTTCCATTACTATTTGCCCTTCCCGTTTACTCATCAGGGGGCTGAATGGATAGAAGGCAGCGATGCCTGGTTAGGGACGCGCTGGGAGGGCACGCCTGAGGAGCAAAAGACCATTCAGGAGCACTTTGCTCAGGTGGCGGCCTGGGCGCGCGCACAGGGCCGGCCGGTTTACCTGGGGGAATTCGGCGCGTACCAGAAAGCCGATCGTGCTTCTCGCCAGCGCTGGACCAGCTTTGTCGCCCGCCAGGCCGAGGCAAATGGCTTCTCGTGGAGTTACTGGGAATTCTGCGGCAGTTTCGGCATCTATGATCCGATTCGCCATGCCTGGAGAACCGAACTTCTACAGGCACTCCTTCCGCCGGCAAGGCCTTGAGGACGGTTCAAACGGAATGCAGAGTGGATGCCCGTAGCACAGGCTTTCCAGCCTGTCGGAAGCAGGTCGTCCACGAATGGGGAACAATCAAACGAATGCAGAGTGAACGTCCGTAGCACAGGCTCTCCAGCCTGTCAGGAAAAAACGAATCAACGAATGCGGCGCGGACATTCGTTTATTCGCGGTCAGGCATTCGTTGACGGTTCACCCTTCAATGCGATTACGGCAGGGAATGGCGTTTTCGCTGAAAAATGTGCCATACCCTGTTCGATGTATCCACGCAAAAGTTGTAGTACGAAAGTTGCTCTGTTGCAAACACTCTCAACGTATGTCACGGCGAGCGAAGCGCATGTCCCGCCTGCCACGAGCGGAGCGTAGGGAAAGCAGTCTCCCGGCAGGCAAGGGGGATTGCTTCGCCGCCTGGGCGGCTCGCCATGACATCATCGCCACAGAGCCTGTGAATGTCAAAAACCGGCAACATCACAGGGTTTTCGTATGGCGTGCAATAGCTTTTGAGTGCACACGTAACTACCTACCATGGCTAATGGAGAACCCTCTGCCTCTTGTCATTGCTAGCGTAGCGAAGCAATCTCCCGGCAAGCAAGGGGATTGCTTCGCCGCCTGCGGCGGCTCGCAATGACAAAGATGGCAGTGGGGGTTGGTTACTTTCGTTCTCGGAATTTCCTGAAGGAAAGATACACTACCCTGTAAAGTTGTGATATAAGACACACTATTCGGGTAATTGGGGAAAATTTCGAGGAGAATTTGCGGCTCTGATAGCAAAGCCCAAGGAGGAATTGCATGGCTGTTGATTCTCCTCGTCGTCCTGTTTCTGGTCATGCCAGAGTTATCTTGAACAAGGGGGCGCATCTCCTGCTCCTGCTTGCCGTAGTCTTGAATGGATTTGTGCCTTCGGCGACGCGCGCGGCGCACGCAGCGGCCGCGACGGCGAAAACGCCCGCGTCGCCGACCGTTGCCTGGCAAGCGGGCTACCAACCACCGCGCCTGACGCGCCCCACGCCCAGGCGTGGCGTGAGGCCGGGAGAGATAGCGATTACCTTGCCGCGCAGCGAGAATCAGGAGGTTCCGTGCCCAACCAGTGGTGATTTGCTGGTAGCAAGCGGCGAGACGTGCTATCTGGAAGCCGGTTCTTACAGGTTCGATCGCATCGTGGTACAGAGCCAGGGACTCCTGCTGCTCAAAGGCGATGAAGCCAGCGGTGAGGGAGTGACCCTGAACGCGGATTCCATGACCATCGAAAGCGGTGGGGCGGTTTCAGCAGATGGTTTTGGCTATGGGCCCGATCGTGGGCCCGGTCATGGCGGCGCTGGTATGGCGGAGGACCACCAGGGCGGCGATCCCATCAACACCCGCACCGGCGCATTCTCCTACACCATCGTTGACCTCTCCATCCCAACCACCGCCGGCGATCTGGTCTTCCAGCGCTCCTACTCCTCGGCCACGGTTGGGCATTACACCAAACCCCTGGGGTTCGGCTGGACACACAACCACGCCGCCCGCCTGGTGTTCCCCGATGACCCGGACGGCATGGCCGGTTTCGTGCTCTTCCGCGGCGTGGTCGGCAATGAATACCTCTTCCGGATTACTGGCCAGGATGCTTTCGCCCCGGGGCCGGGTGTGACCGCCTCGCTGACGCGCAACGAGGATGGCGGCTATACGCTCATTTCCTCCACACAACAAACCTTCCTCTTCGATTCTCAGGGCCGTCTGCTGGCGCGCCGTGACGCGGAAGGACATGAGATAACCTATGCCTACGATGAAACCGGCCTCCTGACGCGCATCAGCGCCGATGAGGGAACGCGTTTCCTCGACCTGACCTATGACGATCAGGGGCGCATCACTGCCGTCACTGACCACAGCGGCCGTCAGGTCTCCTTTACCTACGACGCACACGGCGATCTGGTTTCCTACACCGATGTTCTGGGCCAGACGTGGCAGTTCGCCTATGATTCGGCTCACCGCATGAGACGCTACGTGGACCCGGCCGGCAAGAACGTCGTCGCCACGGAATACGACATGGCTGGCAGAGCCTACCGTCAATTCGACGGCAGCGGCAAGTTGATGGTGCGTGTCATCTACAACACCGATGGCACAAGCACCGTTTATAACGCCCTGAACCAGCAGAGCCTCCATACTTACGATGACCGCCGTACCCTGACCGCAGAAGTCAATCCGCTTGGGCAGCGTACCACCAAAACCTACGATGCCGACTTCCGCCCGACGACCATCACCGACCCGCGCGGCGCCACCACACGCCTGACCTGGAGTGCTAACGGCGCTGACCTGACGCGCGTCATCGACCCGGCCGGCAACCAGATCGACATTACTTACGACGCCCTCCACAATCCCACCTCTATCATTGACGCGCGCGGCTACCTGACCCAATATTTCTACGAGGGCAAGCGTCTGGTGCGCGCCATCGACGCCTTGGGCGGCGAAACGCGTTACACCTACACTCCCGAAGGCTACCTGGCCTCGGTCACCGACCCCGTCGGTCAAACAACCTCCTACACCTACGATGAGCATGGCCAGCGCACCTCGATGACCGACCCGGCCGGCAATACCTGGTACTACACCTATGATGATCTGGGCCGCCTGGTGGATACCGTTGACCCGCTGGGCCGCGTCACCCACAACGAATATGACGCCGCCGGCCGCCTGGTGCGCACGGTGCGCAACTACGACCCTTCCCGCCCGCAAAACGCGGAAAACCGGTGGAACATCGTCACGGAATACCGCTACGACCGGCGCGGCAACCAGATTGCCGTCATTGATACCTACGGCCGGGTCACGCGCAGCGAGTACGATGACGCCGGGCGGCTGACGCGCACCATTCGCAACTACAACCCTGCCTATCCCAAGAATTACCAGAACGAGTGGAACATTACGACCGAATACCAGTACGATGCCGCCGGGCGACAAATCGCCGTTACCGATACCCTCGGGCGCACCACGCGCTACGAATACAACGCTGCCGGCCGTCTGGTCAAGACGATTGACCCCTTGGGCAACGTCACCCGCACCGATTACTACGCCGACGGCAGCGTGGCTTCCACCACCGATGCCCTGGGCCGCACCACGCGCTATGAGTACGACGCGGCAGGCCGCCTGGTGAAGACTATGGACCCGCTGGGCAACGTCACCCGCAATACCTATGATGCCGCTGGCAACCTCATCGCCGTCACCGACGCGCGCGGCAACGTCACCCACTACGAATACGATGCCCTGGGTCACCAGATTCGCACCATTGATCCTCTTGGCAACGTGACCGAGAACTACTACGACGCCGCCGGCCGCCTGATTCAAACCATAGACGCCCGCGGCTATGCCACAACCAACACCTACGACGCCGCCGGCCACCCGATTGCCGTGACCGACGCGCGCGGCAACGTCACGCGCTATGAATACGACGCCCTGGGTCGCCGCACCGCCGTCATCGACGCCAACGGTCAACGCACGGAGTACACCTACGACGCCCTCGACCGCGTCGTGGCCGTGCGCCAGGCCGACGGTAGCCTCACCCGTACCGTCTACGACGCCCTGGGCAACGTTCTCGAACGCATCGAAGCCCCCTTGCCCGACTACCCCTCGCGCGTGACCCATTATGAGTACG
>DAOTVX010000068.1:0-13589 GCA_034436275.1 Anaerolineales bacterium
TTTTTTGATTCTGACTGGGCAGACACGCCCAGGGCGACCGCCAAGGCTGCTATACCGTCTTAATGCCCTTACGGGCATTTTTTGATTCTGACGCTACGGTGGTAATGCATACGTGGATGTACAGTTATTACTACGTCTTAATGCCCTTACGGGCATTTTTTGATTCTGACCCCTTGTTTCCCGGTCAAAAATGAGTTTCCTGTTTTTGCATATTCAAGGGCCAGCACATAGTTATTCTACCTCCTCTCTTCAAAATTTGCAAACCTTCTTGCCAAAAAACACAAGGCCCGGCGCAGTCTGCGTACCCCCCGCCCAAAACCAGCCTTTTGGCGCCTAACCGGCGGGGGGGTACGCAAAACGGCCAGCCGCTCCTCGCATGACCCGCCCTACACGGCGCGTACGCGATGGGCACAAAAGCCAGCGCGCGTCGGTGGCGCTTACGGCTCGCATGGCAAAGGCAACTCCACAAAACGTTCCCGCGCCCGTGGATAAGCAGGACTGACTTCTTCATCAATTGCCGTTCTCTGCTGCTACAAAGACGACGCCCACCAGCCCGGCCCCGGAGTGGATGGAGAGGCCGGGCGTCATGTCGGCATAAATCGGCGCGGCCGGACAGGGCAACGCCGCGCCGACCTGCGCCGCAAATTGTTCGGCCATTTCCCGCGCGTTGACATGCAGGTAACCGATACGCTCGATGCGCCTGCCGCGCGCGGCCTCTACGGCCAGTTCGATCACGCGCTCCCATGCCTTACGCTGGGTACGCACGCGTTCCAACAGTTGCAGTTTGCCATCTATCACTGTCAGAATGGGGCGCACTTCGAGCAGGCCAGCCAGGCCCGCGGCCAGATGTCCAACGCGTCCACTCATGGCCAGGTATTTCAGTGTAGACAGAGCGGCAAACAAATGAGTGCGTGCGCCTGCGTTCTCGGCGGCGGCCTGGGCCTCCTCCAGGGAAGCCCCCCGGCTCAACGCCTCCGCCGCGGTCAGCACCATGAATCCTTGCGCTAGCGAAAGAGTCTTCGTGTCCACCACACGGATTTCGCGCTCCGGGAACATCTCGCGCGCGGTCAGCGCCGCCTGATAACAGGCGCTCATGGTGCTGCTGATGGCAAAGCAGAGAATCGCTTCGGCGCCAGCCTCAAACGCGGCGCGATAAGCCTCGGCGTATTGACCAGGGGCGGGCGCGGCCGTGGTCGGAATGCGCCCCTCACGGTCAATGCGCGCAAAGGTGGCTGCATCGTCCAGATCGTACACGGCGCGGAAACTCTCTTTGCCGAACTGGATGGTGATGGGCACCTGAACAATGCCATAACGATTCGTAATCTCCAGCGGCAGGCTACAGTCGGTATCCGTAATGATAGCGATCTTTGACATGTCTTTTTATCCTTTCCTTGTGGAGTCATGGCGCCTGAGCCTGATCAGGACTTGAGAATCAGGCGCAGCCGCTCGATGCGGCTTTCTTCGATAGGCAGGTTCAGCGTGGCCAGGACCTCGTCTGGCCGGCCGGTGGCGCCTTCCTGAGCTGCCAGAGTCATGTACAGCGCATTCTCTTTCCATTCTAACCCAAAAATCAAAGGCCGCAAATCATAGTCGCGTTCGCGCCGCCGACGCGGCAACGTGCTCTGACGTAACAGGGCCTCCACCCGTTGTGGCAGGTCGGCTGTGACCTGACCGATAAAGGTCACGCGGTACTCAGCGGCCAGGACTTGGGTTGGCAGAGCGGGAGCGCGTTCGTCCACGTTCTCAACCGAACGGATGTACAGGCCACGTGGCGCGGCGTCCTGTAATCGTTGCGCCAGTTCCGTCAGTGAGGCAGCCGGCATCTTCCCTTCCTCCAGCCAGACGTCCACGAGTTCATCATGACCAATCAAGCCCAAAGGGAGGGCAGAGGCGATCTGGATTTTTGGCTGAGGATGGAACCCCTGACTGTACACCAACGCGCAGCCGGCGCGGCGCAAGACACGTTCCCACAACCGTTGCAAATCCAGATGACCGATGTAGCGTAAGGCATCGGCTTTGGAGAAGTGAATCCGTAATCTCATCCTTCCGTCTCTACCGCGGGGCAGGAACGGCACAACCGTTCCAGCAAGGCAAACAGTCCAAGCCCTGCCAGCACGATGAGGCCCATGATGCCATACATGCCGGCCGCGCCAAAGCGTTCGATGAGCACGCCGCCAACCATCCCCCCCGCGCCGGAACCGAAGCCCATCACGACGCTGCCGAACAGGCCCTGCGCGGTCGCGATCATGCCGGGTGGCGCGTTTTCATGAGCGTAAGAAACGCCGGAGGCCCAGAGGGCGGCAAAGGTCAGACCGTGAATACCCTGAATGACGAGAATTGCCGCCGGAAAGGGGAAGAGGAAATAGAGCAGAAGCCGCCCACCAATGACAGCCATTGAAAGCATCAACAGGCCGCGCGCTTTCAGGCGTTGCAGCAAGTGATTGGAGAAGAAAAAGACCGGTATTTCCGAAATCGTGGCGATGACAGCGGCCAGCCCCATCCAACTCTTGCGGGCGCCTGCCTCCTCCATGTAAGGGAAAAGGTAGGTATTGACGGTAGACATGCCCATGCCGGCAATAAAAACGGTTACCAGGAAAATCAGCCAGCGCCGGTTGGATAACAGGAGACGGAATCCCCGGCGGATGGAGACATGCTCACCTCCCGGACCAAAGGCCAGTCGTCGGCTGATAACCCAGGCCAGGCTCATGTTGATGGCGTAAAGCCAGAAAGACCAGGTCAGTCCGTAGCGTTCGATGACGACGCCAGCAATGGCCGAAACCACTCCCCAGCCAATCGTTCCTCCCAGGCGAATGCGCCCATACTCCTCGCGCCGTTGGCCCAGCATGGAAAGCGTCGCGCTGTCGGCGAGCGAAGAGATGGGAGCAAACAGAAAGGTATAGAGAAGAATCAGGGGGAATAACGTCAGGAACGTCCTGGCTGCCGGCATCAGCAGGACGATCAGGATCGCTGCGGCCATGTTCAGCCGCAGGATCAAGCCGTGACGACGGCGCGAGTCAGCCAGACTGGTCCAGAACGGCGCGCTGAAGGTGGTAATGATCGGCGTCAGACCGGTCAGCAGGCCAATCTGGAGGCCGTTCAGGCCGCGCCAGCGATAGTAAAGGACCAGATAAGGCATCAGAGCCGAGAAAGCGGCAAAGAAAAAGAAGTAAAAGGTGAAAGGCCAGATTTTGCGCATCACGCCAATCATACCGCAATTTCAGGTATGTATGTCCCTTCGTGTCAGGTCAGATGAAAATGTTACCGCCGGCAGAATCTCGCTGGTGATTGCCCACATCTCATACCAATCATGATCCCAAAGGCCAGCTTCCCTAAGCGAGTGGTAACTACTCAGCCATGTCATTGCGAGCCGTTTTTTTGGCGAAGCAATCTCCCGTTTATCAGGCTAAATGGACTCGCCTGGGGATTGCTTCGTCGCAAAGAGCGCTCCTCGCCATGACATGCACAACGGTTTTGATACAGGACTGAGTAGTTACAGCAAGTGTATATCAGCGCGTCAAAACATGGTCTTTGAAGGCGTGTTTGGTATTACCTCTTATCTGACCTGCTGGCTGTCAAAACATGCCGGATGCGCGGCAAGGCCCAGTCAATCGTCTCGCGTTCGATGATCAACGGTGGAGCGAAGCGCAACACTCGTTCGTGTGTATCTTTAACCAGTATACCCTCCTGGCGCAATTTTTCGCAAAAGCTGCGCGCCGGGCCGGCCTCTGCTTTCAATTCTACGCCAATTAACAAGCCCTTGCCGCGCACTTCCCTGACGTACGGGCTGGGAATTTCTGCCAGATGTTCCAGAAAATAGGCGCCGAGTTCAGCCGCGCGCTGTGGCAGGTTCTCCTCGACGATGACGCGCAAAGCCGCTCGGGCTACGGCAGCCGCCAGGGGATTGCCGCCAAAGGTCGAGCCGTGCTCGCCGGGAGTGAACAAATCGAGAAGAAACGCGTCGGCCAGGATTGCCGATACCGGGTAAAAACCGCCTCCCAGCGCCTTGCCAACGATGGTAATGTCAGGACGCACCTCTTCGTGTTGACAGGCAAAGAGTTTCCCGGTACGTCCCAAACCGGTCTGAATCTCGTCTGCAATCAACAGGACATGATGCTTGCGGCAGATCTCTGCGGCTGCTTTCAGATACCCTTCCGGCGGAACGATCACGCCGCCTTCCCCCTGGATCGGTTCCACCAGGAAAGCGACCGTGTTGGGTGTAATGGCGCTTTCCAGCGCCCCGGCGTCGCCGTAGGGAACAGTCACAAAGCCAGGGGTGAAGGGCCCGAACTCCTGGCGGTAGAGCGGTTCGCTAGAAAATGAAATGGCTGTAATCGTCCGCCCATGGAAATTGCCGGCGCAGACGATGATTTCTGCCTGGTAGCGCGGTACACCCTTGACGCAATATCCCCATTTGCGCGCCAGTTTCAGCGCGGTCTCGACGGCTTCCACGCCGCTGTTCATCGGCAGGGAGCGCTCGTAGCCTGTCAAGGCGGAAAGTTCCTGGCAGAGCAGGGGCAACTGGTCGTTATAAAACGCCCGCGACGTCAGCGTGAGACGCGCGGCCTGTTCCTGCAAGGCGGCCAGGATTTTTGGGTGGACATGTCCTTGATTGAGCGCGGAGTAAGCGCTCAGGCAATCAAGGTACTTCCGCCCTTCTACATCGTACACCCAGACTCCCTCCCCGCGCGTCAGGACAACTTCCAGTGGGGAATAGTTCCGGGCGCCATATTGTCTTTCCAACGCAATGTAATCTTCTGCCTTCATAGGCAAACCGTTTCAGCATCAGTGTGGTGGAGTGACACGAAAAACCGTCTCTGCGTAAAGCCTGTGAGGTGGGAGAATGATAACTGCCGCAGAGACGGTCCAGGGCTTTTTAGAGGAACATAACCATCACAGTATGCCAAATAAACGTACCAGAATCGCCTTCTGAGCGTGCAGGCGGTTGTGGGCCTGGGGGAAGATAACCGAATGTGGGCCGTCGGCTACCTCGTCGGTCAACTCCTGATTGCGGTGGGCCGGCAGACAGTGCATGACAATCACCTCGTGATCGGCTTGCGCCACCAGATCGGCGTTGACCTGATAGGGTGGGAAAACAGCCTGACGCCTGGCGGCCTCCTCTTCCTGTCCCATGCTGACCCAGGTATCGGTGTAAATTACCTGAGCCCCCCGCACTGCCTGGCGCGGATCGCGGAGGAAACGCAACGTGCTCCCGCTTTCGGCGGCGAAGGTGCGCGCGGCGGCTATCGCTTGTGACGGCAAATCGTAACCGGGCGGGCTGGCAATGGTAAAGTTCCAGCCCAGTTTGGCGCAAATGTGCATGAGCGAGACGGCCACATTGTTGCCATCGCCGATGAACGTCACATTCAAGCCGGGCGCGCGCCCAAAGCGTTCCTGGATGGTCAGGGCATCTGCGAGGGCCTGACAGGGGTGGTTGTAATCGCTCAAACCGTTGATGACCGGCACCGAGGCCCAACGCGCCAGTTCCAGAATGTGCTCATGGGCGAAAACGCGCGCCATGATGGCGTGAACGTAGCCGGAGAGTACGCGCGCCACGTCCGCGATCGCCTCGCGCTGGCCCAGGCCAACTTCTTGCGGCGAAAGGTAGAGAGCATCTCCGCCCAGGTGGCGCATGGCCATATCGAAGGAAACGCGCGTTCGTAGACTTGGTTTCTGGAAAATCATTCCCAGCACCTTGCCTTTGAGCAAGGGTGGATTCCCACCGGCAAAATACTCTCGTTTGAGAGTCATTGCCAGATCGAGTAATTCCTGAATTTCCGCCGCTGAGTAATCGGCAATGGCAAGGAAGTGGCGCAGCTTCATAGGCTCCTCTTTTGTATGACAAATCAAGTATCTATCCAAACCGGCTTCCCGTCAAGTGAGGAACGGGCTGACTGTCCTGTGAAAGACATCACTTTCCCTGAATGACTTTCTGCCAGTAGCGTTGCAACCCCAGGAGGTTCATCAAGGCCGGATTGGCCTGGTCGTACTCGTCGAGTACGGCGGGGTCGATTCCCAGAGCGAGCCCCTGTTGTCGCAGCCAGGAGGTGTAGCGGGCGGTCAGGGTTTCCAGCGGCGGGTTCGCGTCCATGTTTGCGCGTAGCCAGACTTCCGTCTCATCCAGCAAACGCAGCAGCAAAGCCCAATGCGCCGGGGCGTCGGGGTAAAGGCCGAAGTGTGAAACAGCCACCTGACGCGCGCCGCATTCCTGCAAACGCTGAACGCTCGTTCGCCATTTCGTCAGGTGCGTTTCCGGCGGGACGAAGGGCAGTCGCAGGTAAAGTGGCCCGGGCCGCCGCACCCCGCCCAGGTCGCCGGCAAAGCACACGTCTTCGAACAGGTAAGCCACATGGTGTTCGGCATGGCCGGGCGTGTGCAAAGCCGTAACGTGCAGCTCGCCGATGGCGATTGACTGTCCATCCTGCACGGTGACCAGGCTTTCTGCGGGCAGCGGCTGGAAATCTCCCCACAGGGATTCCAGATGCTCCCCGTAGAGACGGCGGGCGCTGTTCAATAATTTTTCCGGATTGACCAGATGCGGCGCGCCCAACGGGTGAACGTAAATCTGCGCTCCCTGCTGCGCCAGAATGCCCGCCGCCCCGGCGTGGTCAAGGTGAATATGGGTCAGCAGGACGTGGGTCACGGCGCGCCAGTCCAGGCCGGCGGCCTCCAGAGCCGCTTGCAGGCCGGTCAGGGTGGAAGCCGGGCCGCAATCCACCAACACGATTCCTTGCGTATAAGGGATGGCATACGCGGCGATAGCGCGCGCTTGACCGTGAAACTTCAAATCCAGACAAACGATAGCCATGCAAAAATCTCCCGGCGATGATGGTTTGGCGAACAATCCTGTGGCACATTTTACCATTTCCCCGTTGAGGCGGCAGGTTCACGCCGCGCGGGCGGCGTCGGTGGCTGGCGCTCACAGGCGCTGAGCCAGGGGCATCGTTTGCCGGCAAGCCGCGAACGAAAAAGCCAGGCGGTGGTGGATTCCGCCTGGCTCCGTGTGACGGCCTGGGCCGGTTTGCAGTTTATTCCTGACGCAAGGGCGGCATTGGGATAGGAATATTGAAGACTGTCGCGGCCACACCCATGCCAGCCTCGCACGTATTGGGCGGCACTGTGCCCACGTAGCCTTTGCGCGCCGAAGGATACTCCGCGGCCCAGAACATGAAGCCCAACATTCCGGGCGTTGTACCGGCGCCATCGGGCATGACGGTCTGGACGTAATCGGCGTAGGCGGCTTGCTCCGACGAAGCGAAGTTATTGCAATTGGCAATGTTGCCTTTCAGGTAGAGGCCGCCAGTCAATTTTGCCGGGGCCAGCGGTGGCACCGGTGGGTCATAATTGGGCTTGCCGCTGATATGCTCTTGCCAGTCCGCCGGTGTGCCAGAGGAGGTGCCAGCGACCATGGCATTGGCGTAATCGAGCACCGGGTTGGTTGTGGTTAACCAGTTCGCGGTGGCGTAACGGGTGATGGCGGTGAGCCAGCGATCGCCCGCCCCGAGGTCTATCGTCAGGCGAGCCGCGTGGTTATTGCCGCTTGGATCGTAAGGCAACTGTGAACGGTAGGCGTCAATGAAAGCCTGCAGGCCGGCCAGGTTGGGGTCGGTAGTACGTTCATAGTCGATTTCGATTCCCACCCCCAGGGCTTGCGCGACGGCTGCGGCGTTGAGCCCAAGTTGTGTTGGATTGGCAGCCAGAGCCGCATCCCAATCGTCGGTATAAGTAATACCACCGATGGATAGCATGACGCGGATGCCCCGGCTCTTGAAGTAGTTCACAATTTCCGCCGTCATGCCTGCCGGAATCATGCCGTACAGGCCGGTGTCGGTGCGATTGAGCATTTTCAACGGGTTGACGAAGCTCAGGACTACCAAATTGACGGAGGGTCGGCCGTCGCCGCGATCGATCAACCAGTGATTGGCCTGATCGAACTCGGCAATATCGCGCACAATGCTCCAATCGCAATAATGGTTGCCACAGTGCCATACGCCGAAAATCTGGATGGGAGTTCTGGCGGGTGGCGTGGAAGTCGGCGTCGCGGTTGGCTTCGGTGTCGGTTTAGCCGCTGCCGCTGGCATGGAGCCGCTAAATACCAACGCCGTTGCTAGCAAGAAGGTCAGCAAAGAAAAGTACCATCGTTTAGCCATTTTCTTCTCTCCTGAACATGGGGGATGTAATTTTTTCTCACTATCATCATAGCACGCCAGATCAGCGGCGGCGCGTTCATTTTCTTTGCAAGTTCTACACATAAAATCGCATGGCTCAGGAAAGGCAACTACCTCGACAATGTTCGATTACCTACTCCCTGTCATTGCAAGGCGGCGATAGGGCCACGCCGAGGCTCGCCGAGACGCCGCCGAAGCAATCCCCGCGCGAGTCTCATGAATGTTCTTATGGCTTCTGTGGAACTTGAGATTGCTTCGCCGCCTATGGCGGCTCGCAATGACATGGTGGGCAGGTAGTTACAGCGAATCAACGAGTGCAGCGCGGCGATTCGTTTACTCGTGGTCAGGCATTCGTTGACAGTTTGCCTCGGCGGCTATCATGCTGCAAGTTCTTGTTGCAGACTGGTCCTTGCAAAAAAGTCATTCAAGGGAATCCCGGCGAGAAAATCCTCTATAATGTTTCTGGGAGGTATTGGTATGTACACGCTTGCGGCGGATGAAAAGGCAACCGCGGTCATTATCTATACCGCGAACGGTCTTGTGCGCGGCGAAGTCATCACCAAGCAGATGGTGCGGGTGGGCATCTGGTTGCGCACGGACGCGGCGCCCGAGTACATTCACCTGCTCCGCGCGCAGGTGGTGACTCTTTGCGGAGTGCCAAAGGTCATTTCCTTACCGGAGCTGTATCTCTACAGTGGGCTTATCTACGGTTTTCATCTCGCACCGCCTGCGGAAGAGCCCCTGGATTATGATCCGAATGAAGCCCATCGTCTGATGTTGCCGGTGAATGTGATTCTGGGGACTTTCCTGTTGAAGTGCAAGGTGCGCATTTCTACGCAGACGGACTTTGGTACCTCCCTGACCACGATCAGCCGCCTGACATGGCTTTCGCTTTACGAGGCTGAAATCACCAATCCTTTTTTGCCTCCAATGGGGGTTATCAAAACGTCCATGTTGCTGGTGCGTCCACAGCAGGTAGTTTTCGGGCTGGAATAACGCCTGTTCTGTTATAATTATTCGCCTATGGTGGAACGACTCCAGAAGATTCTGGCACGCGCCGGGTACGGATCGCGGCGGCAGTGCGAGGAATTGATCGCTGCCGGCCGGGTGCACGTCAACGGTCGGGTGGCTGTTTTGGGCGACAAAGCCGACGCGGCTACGGACGCGATCACGGTGGATGGCGTTGCGGTGCCCGCGCCGGAGCAATTTCGCTACATCCTACTTTACAAACCGCGCGGCGTGTTGTCGACCGTCTCCGCGCCCGATCGCCGTCCAACAGTGCGCGATCTGGTTCCCCTTCCGGGCCGGCTGTACCCGGTCGGGCGGCTGGATGTGGATTCGGAGGGCCTGTTGCTCCTGACCAATGATGGAGAACTGGCGAATCGTCTGACGCACCCTCGCTACCAGCACGAGAAGGAATATCGCGTTCTGGTAGCGCGCCAGCCCGATGAAAAACAACTGGAGGCCTGGCGTCACGGCGTCGTGCTGGAGGATGGCTATCGCACCCAGCCGGCGCAGGTCAGGCTGGAGAGCAAATTCGGCAAAGGCGCCTGGCTACGCGTCATTTTGCGCGAAGGACATAAGCGCCAGATACGCGAGATGGGGCGGCAGACCGGTTTGCCGGTGGTACGTATCGTGCGTGTACGCATGGCCGATTTGTCTTTGGGTAACCTGAAACCAGGCCAATGGCGGGAATTAGCGCCGCCGGAAGTGGAAAGGTTGAAGAAGTTAACCCGGCAACGTCGGAGGGAGGACGTGTAGCCCGGTCAGTGCTGTCCTGGGGTTTTCCGATCAGGCAGGTATCTATCAGCGCCGTGTTCCGCTGGCAAAGTAATCCAACAGGACTTTAACGCCAGCTTTCGGCCTGCAGGTGGGCCGAAGAGTCGTCGTATTTTGCGGAAGGTACCTGAGGTCTCTTCGCCGGCGTGACGCTGGAAAATTTCCTGGCAGCTTATCGTTTTGTGCCAATGTGTATGGGCGCGTTTGCCTTGTGGAGCGCAGGAAAGATTTTGAAAGTGGAGCGTGCCTGATGTCTTTCTGGTTGACCACAGTTATCATTCTTATCACGTACTCGGGCATTGCTGTAGGCGGCCTTCCGTATCTGCGCGTTAACCGCACTACCATTGCGCTGATTGGTGTGGGCGCGCTGTTGGGGCTGGGCTTGCTGGGGTTCGATCAACTGGCTTCTTTGCTCGAACTCAATACGCTTATGCTGCTGTTTGGCATGATGATCGTCAACGCTAATCTGCAGCTGGCAGGCTTCTTTCGCCTGGCGGGAGCGTTTATTCTGCGCTGGACAAAATCGCCGCGTAGTCTGCTCGCGCTTGAAATTGTGGTGGCAGGGATTCTCAGCGCGCTTTTCCTGAACGATACCATTTGCCTGATGCTCACGCCGCTGATACTCGACATCACCCTCGCCGCAAAGCGTAATCCCATCCCTTATCTCATTGCTCTGGCTGCCGCCTCCAACATCGGTTCCGTTGCTACCCTGACGGGCAACCCGCAAAACATGATCATTGGCATCGCCTCGAGGATTTCTTATCTCGATTTTGCGAGAGCGCTCACGCCGGTTGCCCTGCTGGGGCTGGGCGTTATCTGGTTGATTCTGGTTGGCTTCTATCGGGAGGAGTTTTCGCCCGTTCGCTTTGAGCAGGTGGAGATTCCCCCTTTGCGACTGTTTCGTCCTTTGCTTATCAAGAGTCTGATTGTCACGGCAGGTCTGCTGCTTGCCTTTGTGCTGGGTGTGCCGATTGCCGAGGCCGCCTTCATCGCTGGCTGTATTTTGCTTTTCACGCGGCGCGTCAAGCCCCAGAAAGTAATGAATCAAGTGGACTGGAATCTACTTGTGTTTTTTGCCTGCCTCTTTATCCTGACGGGGGTCATCGAACTCAACCATCTTACGGATGGAATCTTCAAGGCTCTCTTGCCGTACCTGCGCGATGACGCGCTGGCGCTTTCCCTGATTTCGGTGACGTTATCGAATCTGGTTTCGAACGTTCCGGCTGTGTTACTGCTGCGGCCTGCGGTGGCGTCGCTTTCCAACCCGGCCGCGGGTTGGCTGACGTTGGCGGCCTCGTCCACGCTGGCAGGAAACCTGACCCTGCTTGGCTCTGTGGCTAACCTCATCGTGGCCGAAACAGCCGCCCGTCGCGGAATCAAATTGACGTTTGGGGAATATACCAGAGCGGGCGCCCTCATTACGCTGATTTCGCTGGCGCTGAGCGTGGTATGGATTCAAATGTTTATCTGGCGCTAGCGTAACGATTCCGGGCTATCGATCCGCTACCTGCGCCGAGGATTGCCGTTTGCCTGACGCATGCTCGCTGGCGGATGACAAAACGGAATACCGCGCAGACTGTGACGCCGGCTTTCAGTCTGTGGCTGTAATCAGGACAGGCGGGGGAGGGGAAGCCCCCGCCTGTCGCAGGATGAGCAGGATTTCCAGCCCATTCGAAGAGGCAACACGTTTACGGTGCGAAGACGCCGGAGAAAATCATCCAGGCCAGCACCGTCTTGGCGGACAGGCTGAGGATGATGTAAACACGCTCGCCGAAGAGGTAATCCTTCCACGGGCCGACCTTCTTGTATTGCAGGAACATGTTCAGGGCGAAGATGTTGAAGAAGACGAAGATGGTCGGGATGATGGCGTACACGAACGCCGGGGGTTTGACATCGCCGCCGATGTTGACCGCGCCCAGGAAGTACCACAGGATGGCAATCCAGGGGATGATGCCCGCAATGCAGCCGAAGATGAACGCCGTCCAGTCGGTCTTGGGGGTGGTCTGGTTGTGCTTCTCCATCAGCAGGCCGAACAGGTTCATCGAAGCGTTCAGGCCGAAGATAAGAATCACTGCCGCCAGGTCATTGATGCCGACCAGTAAACCGATGAGAACGATCATCAGCGAAGACGAGAGGGCATACTCGTAGAAGCGGGCGGGGTTCATGCCCTTCTTCAGGTTCGCCACGTACCAATTGTAGCCGAAAGTGGAGAGGCTGAAGTGGGCGATGGCGGAGAGGAGCAGGAAGAGCGCCACGCCTACCCCGAAGTTGACCTCGTAGGCCAGGCGCGGGTCGGTGACCAGCGAGCGGGTGGCGAGGTCGAACTTGAGGTAGTTGGTGAAGATGGGGTAGGTCTTGTCGAGATTGAAGGTGATGATGAGCATGATCACGCTCTGGATCAGGTGCAGGAAGCCCATCACCAGGTTGAAGGTGCGCAGGCCGCGAAAGGTCTTTTCGGAGGCCTCGGCAGGGGAAGGAGATTTTTGGGCAGACATAGGCTTTTCCTTTCTTGGTGAACGAGTTTACGGGAGGGATTGGACGAACGCCTCCACCGCTTCGAGAAACGCGGCGGGTTGTTCTTCGTGCGGGACGTGACCGGCTTGCGGGATGACGACCAGTTGGGCGTTCGGCAGTTCCCCGGCCAGGCGGACGGATTGCTCGGTCGGTACAATTTTATCCACTTCGCCGGTAATGACAAGGACGGGCAGGGTGAACTCGTCCAGGCGCTCAGCAAGGTCAGATTCCTGGCTGGCAATCGTCAGTTCCCAGAGCGCCCGGTCCCAGTTCTCGGCCTGGAGCGGCTTTTTGTACAGGGCGAGGGTCTCCTCGGAGATGCGCGTCGGGTCGTACCAGGCCAGTCGGATGAGTTCCGGGCCGCGGGTCTGGATTTGACGCGCAATGAGCGGGCCGAGGTGACGCATCTGGGGCGTGCACAGCAGCCAGCGGGTCCAGGACGGCGCGCCGCCCCCGCCATAGACGGCCGGGTCCACGAGAATCAACGCCTGCACCCGGTCGGGATGCTTCAAGGTGAAGTTCATCGCCACCGTGCCGCCGGCCGAGTTGCCGACCAGGATGGCCCGTTCGACGCCGAAA
Organism: Anaerolineales bacterium; assembly: GCA_034436275.1. Taxonomy (GTDB): domain Bacteria; phylum Chloroflexota; class Anaerolineae; order Anaerolineales; family Villigracilaceae; genus DAOTVX01. The sequence continues at coordinate 13,038 of DAOTVX010000068.1, forward strand.
TGGTTGAGCAGACCGAGCAGCAGGTCCACCTGCGCCTGCGGACTGTAGGGACTCTCGCCTTCCCAGGTCAGCGGGCGCTCGGTGAGGCCGAAGGCCGGGCAGTCGTAGGCGATGACCGTGCCCAGGTCGCCGAGCGGCTCCATGACGGCGTTCCAGGAGTACAAACTGGCGCCGAAACCGTGCAGCAGGACGAAAACCGGCTCGCCCTGGCCGCTCATCTTGTAATGCACGCGCAGCCCGTTGATTTCGACGAAGCGGCTATCAGCGTCGGCCAGTTCTTCGATGGGCTTCGTCCCCTCCAGCGGCGGGACGGGGACGAGGAAGGGGCCGACGAGCAGGAGCAGGAGAAGGATTCCAAGAACAAGAGCGATGATGCGGAAAAAAGCGGTGTTTCATGGGAGTCAAGTAGTTGATAGTCGGATAGTCGAGAGCGGTCAGCGGTCTGCCGTCTGCGGTCGGAGGGCGAGGGCGGTGTAGGCGCGGCCGCGGCCGAGGAGACGGAAGAAGAGGAAGGCCAGGCCGTATTTGCGGCGCATCAGCGCCTGGACGTGC
>DAOTVX010000069.1:0-14381 GCA_034436275.1 Anaerolineales bacterium
TTCAATACAACTCTCATCAGGACGACATTTCATATCCTGAATATTTAGAGTTTACCCGCGCCTGGCTATCAAGATGTTTTCAATTTCTGAAAGAAGACGGGAGATTTTGCCTGAACATTCCGCTGGATAAAAACAAGGGCGGTCAGCAAAGTGTGGGGGCTGATATTACTACCATTGCCAAACAGGTTGGTTTCCAATATCACGCCACGATCATATGGAACGAAGGGAATATCTCGCGGCGAACGGCATGGGGTTCGTGGATGAGTGCAAGCGCCCCGTTCGTGATCGCCCCTGTTGAGCTGATCGTGGTCTTATACAAGAAACGCTGGCGCAAAACGAGCGGGAGCGGAAAGTCAGATATAACTCGATCTGAATTTATGGAATGGACAAACGGCGTCTGGACATTTAGCGGTGAAAGCAAGAAAAAGATAGGACATCCAGCCCCGTTTCCTCTTGAGTTGCCGCGGCGCTGCATCAAGCTCTTCAGTTTTGTCGGTGATACTGTGTTGGATCCGTTCATGGGCAGCGGTACTACCTTGATTGCCGCAGCCATGCTAAACAGGATCGGAATAGGCGTAGAAATTGACCCTCAATATTGTGAACTGGCGAAAAAGCGGATTCTATCTGCCCCGGAACTGATACAACAAAATCTGCCCCTCGGAGAAGCGCATGACCGGTAAAACCATCAGTGAGCTGGTTATGGAATATTTTTACGCCCACCCGAACGAAGACCTTGAGCATGGACCGGTTGTAGATTGGGTGACAGAACAATGGTTGAAGTCCCATGATACTCCACCACGCGATCCCTGGCGTGTGATACGGGCACTACATCAAAAAGGTGTTCTCATCAAAGTAAGGAAAGGCGTTTATAGGTACGACCCCAAAGCCGTTAGTGAGCGTGAGCTGGAAGATTTTACACCAGAGCAAAAGGAAGAAATCTTCAGACGGGATAACTATCGTTGCGTAATTTGTGGACGCGGCAGACAGGACGGCTATGAAATCCACGCTGACCATATTATTCCGAAAGATTTAGGCGGCAAGGCGGAAGTGGCGAATGGTCAGACCCTTTGTTCAATTCACAACTTCCGGAAGAAAAATTACAAACAAACCGAAACTGGCAAAAAGATGTTTATCCACCTGTACGAACTGGCAGAATCATTGGGAGATGAAGCAACGATTCGCTTCTGTGAAGAAATTCTTGAAACATTTGAAAAGCATCACATCAACGACCATATTGAGTGGAAACGATGATGTCTGCCCAACACGTGCTTCCATCTGACGGCGCTTCGCTCCGCTGCGCTTCGCGGCGCAGGTGAAGCGCAGGCTGGTAGAATGGCACTATGCACTGGTCGAAACGCATATTCGATATCCTGGTGGCCGGGGTTGGCCTGGTGCTGTGCTCACCATTGCTGGCTGTTCTGGCGTTGCTGGTCTGGGTGTTCCAGGGACGCCCCGTCCTCTTTCGGCAGGTACGGCCTGGCTACAAGGGACGGCCCTTTACGATCTACAAATTCCGTACGATGAACGAGCGGCGCGATGCCAGCGGCAACCTCCTGCCCGATGCGGAGCGGCTCACGCCGTTTGGCCGCTTCCTGCGCTCCACCAGCCTGGATGACCTGCCGCAACTTATCAATGTCTTGCGCGGCGAGATGAGTCTGGTTGGGCCGCGTCCTTTGCTGATGCAGTATCTGGAGCGGTACAGTCCTGAGCAAATGCGCCGTCACGATGTATTGCCCGGTATTACCGGCTGGGCCCAGGTCAATGGACGGAATGCGCTCTCCTGGGAGGAGAAATTCCGCCTGGACGTGTGGTATGTGGATCACTGGTCATTCTGGCTGGATTTGAAAATTTTGTTCCTGACTCTCTGGAAGGTGCTCAAACGCGAGGGAATCAGCCAGCCAGGCCATGTCACAATGGAAGAGTTCAAAGGGAATAACGCCTATGCTGGACATCAATCTGATTCGTGAAAACCCCGATGAGGTGCGCAAGGCATTGCGCGACCGTCAAATGGATACAACTGTCGTGGAGGCTGTCCTGCGCCTGGACGCGCGTCGCCGCGCGCTCTTGCAAGAAGTCGAGGCGCTCAAAGCTGAGCGCAATGCTGTTTCCAGGGAAATCGGACGGATGAAGGAAGCCGCCGAACGGCAGGCCAGAATCGAGGCCATGCGCGCCGTGGGCGAGCAAATTGCCGCGCTGGATAAAGAGGTGACCGCAGTCGAAGCAGAACTGGAGGCGCTGGTGGCCACCCTGCCCAACCTCCCCGATGCGCGCTGCCCTTATGGCAAGGACGAGAACGACAATCTTGTCGTGCGGACAGTTGGCGAATTGCCGACGTTCGATTTCGCGCCCAAGCCACACTGGGATTTGGGGCCGGCGTTAGGTATTCTGGATTTCGAGCGCGGCGTCAAACTGACCGGTTCGCGGTTTTATGTGCTGCGCGCGGCCGGGGCACGGTTGCAACGCGCGCTCATCGCCTGGATGCTCGATCTGCACATTCGACAGGGGTATACCGAAATTTATCCTCCTTTCATGGTCAAAGAGGAAACCATGTTCAAGTCGGGGCAGTTGCCGAAATTCCGCGATAACCTGTACCATGATGTGGAAGAGGATCGCTGGATGGTGCCGACTGCCGAGGTGCCGTTGACCGGCCTGCACATGGACGAAGTTCTAGAGGAAGGGCAGTTGCCCCTGCGGTATACCGCCTATACCCCTTGCTTCCGCAAAGAAAAGATGAGCGCCGGGCGCGATGTGCGCGGCATTAAGCGCGGCCATCAATTCGACAAGGTGGAAATGTACATTTACTGCCGTCCTGAAGATTCCGCGACCATGCTGGAAAAAATGCTCGCCGATGCCGAACAGACCTGCGCGGAACTGGGCCTGACCTACCGCGTCAAACAACTCTGCACCGGCGATTTGGGCTTTGGCGCGGCGATGACCTATGATGTGGAAGTGTGGGCGCCGGGCCTGGGCGAATGGCTGGAAGTCTCCTCCGTCTCCAACGATACCGATTTTCAGGCGCGGCGGGCGAATATCAAGTATCGGCCGGCGGAAGGAGGCAAGGCACGTTTCGTCCACACCTTGAATGGATCAGGCCTGGGCTTGCCGCGCACGCTGATCGCCGTCATGGAAAACTACCAGCAAGCCGATGGCTCGATTGTTATCCCGCCTGTCCTGCGCCCCTGGATGGGGGGGATGGAGGTGATCACCCAGGCGTAAGAGGCTGGCGGCCAGAGTCACTCTCTGCCCCTGCCGCGCCCGATGAGGGCGGCCAGCATGGCCAGCGCCAGGGCGAGCAGAAGAATCAGGCCCAGCGCGACCGCGACACTGGACTCGCGGATCGGGCGGGAGGGCGTAAGGCCCGGCGCGGCGGTCCGGACGATGGGAGAGGCCGTTGGCGTGGAGGTGGGCCAGGGCGTCAACGTGGGCAGCGGCGAAGCAGTCGGTGTGGGCTGCGTAGGCGTGGGGGTGAAGGCCGGGCGAACGATGATTTTCTGATTGGGGTAAATGACCGAGTTAAGCGTCAGATTGTTCAGCCGCAAAATATCGGCCAGAGGCACGTTGTAAGCCACGGCGATGGTGATCAGAGTCTCGCCCGGTTGCACAATATGAACAATCGAACCATCCGGATTGGGCGTACTGGGGATAATGGTAGGAGTTGGTGTCTTGCCAAAAGGGGTATAGACGACCGGCGTGCCGCCGGTGGAAAGACCGACATCCAGACAGTAATAGTACGTATTGCCGGCGACAGCCACGCCGGCGCCGGCGTCCTGATAGATGGCACCAAGCATGGTATTCTTGTGCGCCTCATCTCCCAACCAGGCCTGGACAGCCGCCTCGGCGCTCAGGTTATTGCCCATGATGACATTTTCGGAGAACCAGCCGCCCCGTGAAAGATCGCCGGCCACCAGATAGCCCGCCGCCAGCGCACGCTGGTAAGGGCGCGAGCCATCGGGACCGGTATGCGTCCAGGTGCCAATCGAGGCCATGTATTCAGCCTGCGCCTGAGCGATGGTCATCAGGATCGGGTCGGTGCGGTAGGCCGGCAGGCCGTTGGCGGCGCGCAAGGCATTGACGGCCTCGATGAGTTCGTAGGCGGTGGAGGACGCCGGTCGCGCGGCCACGCGCGCCGGCGCGTTCGGCCAGAGAAGAAAGGTAGCCAGCAACAGGCTGTACAGCACTGGCAGACGAAGCCGGAAGAATCGAGAGCCCATGCCGCCATTATACCCGTAATCTGTGCTAAAATGACCTTGCTTTTCTTCCCGTCAGGTAACTATGGACATTCTCCCTCTCACCTACTTCTTGAATGGCCTGCTGATGATTGCGATTCCGCTCGGACTTGCCATCTTCCTGACCCGTCGCTGGAAGGCTGGTTGGGGCCTGTGGGGAATCGGGGCCGTGACGTTCATCCTTTCGCAGGTCGGGCACATTCCGTTCAACCTGCTCGTTCAGAAATTGATGGAACGGCCATTAATATACTGGCCGCAGGCCGCGCAAACGGCGTTTTGGGCCGTCTTCGGCGGCCTGAGCGCGGGCGTGTTTGAGGAGGGGGCGCGCTATCTGGCGCTGCGCTTCTGGGCCAGGGGGGCGCGTTCCTGGCGCAGCGGTGTACTGTTCGGCGCCGGACACGGTGGCGCGGAGGCCATTCTGATCGGCTTTCTGGCGCTCGCGACATATTTTTTCATGCTCATCTACCGCCAGGCGGATCTGGCGACGATTGTGCCGGCGTCACAACTGGAAGCGGCGCGTCAACAATTGCAGGCATACTGGTCTGTTCCCTGGTATGCGAGTCTCCTCGGCGCGCTGGAACGCGTTTTTGCTCTGGCCTGTCAGGTGGCTATGGCGGTGATGGTCATGCAGGTCTTCATCCGTCGCAACTGGCTCTGGTTGGGACTGGCGGTGCTCTACCATGCCGCCATTGACGGCGTGGCCGTGGTGGGGATGGCCACGCTGGGAATGTACTGGACGGAGGCCCTGGTCAGCGTTTTCGCTCTGGCCAGTCTGGTCATCATTTTTGCCTTGCGCCGGGCGGAGCCTTCCCAGGCGGACGCGTCGGAAGTCGCCTCGCCGCCCCTCCGCCTGCCGTCCGCGCCGCCCGAAACAGCGGAGAAACTGGAGGAGACGCGCTACACAGAATGAGTCTCCAGGCGACGCCGCTGCGTCGCGCCCGGCCGGTTGCGGCAGGCTACAACGCCATGTTATAATCGGCGGCAACCGTATGGACGAGCCAAATCTGCTCAACAACCGTTACCAGTTACTCGAACAGGTTGGCAAGGGGGGAATGGCGATGGTCTACCGCGCGCGCGATCTGATGCTTGAACGACAGGTGGCGGTGAAAGTATTGCGCGCAGACTATTCGCGTTCGGTGACGTTTCAGGAGCGATTCCGGCAGGAGGCGCGCGCCGCAGCCAATCTCTCCCATCCCAACATCGTCACCGTCCACGACTTTGGCTTTGACCAGGGTCGCCTCTTCCTGGTCATGGAATTTGTGCCGGGCATGGACTTGAAAACCCTCCTGCGCCAGCGGGGGCGGTTGCCGTTGAATGAGGCATTGCCCCTGCTGATTCAGGCCTGCGCGGGCATTGGCTATGCTCACCGCGCCGGCCTGGTGCATTGTGATGTCAAACCGCATAACATGCTGGTAACTCCCGATGGGCGGCTCAAGGTGACCGATTTCGGCATCGCCCGTGCTCTGGCTTCCATTGAGCCGGAAGAGCAAAGCGCCGTGGTTTGGGGTTCTCCGCAATACTTTTCTCCCGAACAGGCGGCCGGGGAGGCGCCATCGCCGGCTTCGGACGTTTACTCGCTCGGGGTGGTATTCTATGAAATGTTGACCGGCTCCTTACCCTTTCAAGCGCCAACGGTCAGCGAACTGGCGCGTCTGCACCTGGAAGCGCCGCCGATACCGCCCAGCGAATATGTGCCGGATTTGCCGCCAACCATTGAACAGATTATCCTGAAGGTCCTTTCCAAAGAACCTTCGGCGCGCTATCGCACCGCCGATCAACTGGGACGCGTCCTGATGACTTTTGGCGATGTCCGCGCGGCGCCGGCGCTGAGCCTGACGCCGGAAATCAGGTCCCAACCTGCTACCGAGACGACCCTCGCCTCTGCGCCGGCGGCGCCGGCCCTGACGGCTACGGCCTCGTCAGGCCCAGGCATAGACTGGCTTTCCGTCGGCCTGGGATTGCTGGCGTTGCTGGCGGTTGGCGGTTTGATCCCCCTCTGGCTGTGGGTTTATCTCCTCTACCATCCTCCGCTGCCCCGATGACGATGTACCTCATTGCCCCCTCGATCCTTGCGGCTGATTTTCTGCGACTTGGCGAACAGATTGCGCAAGTGGAAGCCGCCGGCGCCGACTGGATTCACATTGACGTGATGGACGGCCACTTTGTCCCGAATCTGACAATGGGGCCGTTCATTGTGGAGCATTGTCGGCGCGCCACCCGTCTGCCGCTGGATGTGCACCTGATGGTGACGGAGCCGATGCGTTTTGTGGAGGCGTTCGTGCGCGCCGGGGCGAATTCGCTGACCGTACACGTAGAGGCAAATGATGAGTTGCGCCCCACGTTGCAGAAGATTCGCTCTCTGGGCTGCCGGGCGGGTCTCTCGTTAAGCCCCGGCACGCCGGCGGAAGCGGTGCACCCTTACCTGGGGCTGGTTGACCTGATTCTGGTGATGAGCGTTGAACCGGGTTACGCCGGGCAGCAATTCCTGCCGCAGGTGCTCCCCAAAATTGCTGCCGTGCGCCGCATGCTCGATGTCGCCGATTCTTCCGCCTGGTTGCAGGTGGATGGCGGTCTTTCTCCGACCACGCTGCCGCAAGTTAAGGCCGCCGGTGCCAATGTCTTCGTCGCCGCTCAGGCCATTTTCCACCATCCGGACGGCATTGCTGCGGGTCTGCGAGCCTTGCGTGAATCTTTGCAAGACAACAATTAACAAAAAATCGCGGCCTGGCCGCGATTCACGATTGGCGCGTAAAATAACCGTAATCTTACGACGTCTTGACCAGCGTGCGGATGCACTTCGCGCACAGCAGTTTCTTCACCTTGCGACCATTTTCGATGACGGTGACCCGTTGCAGATTCGGGCGGAAGGCGCGATTCGTCGCTCGGTTGGAGAACGAGACATTATGACCGAACGTAGTCGTTTTACCGCAGTGAGCACATTTAGCCATATGGAGTTCCTTTCCTGCTCAGGTAGCAAGCAATGATTGAAATTACAGGCGGCGTATTTTACCACAAAAAATGAATGTCAACAAGTTTGGGTTAGCCGCCGCCGATAGGATCATTTCAGACCAACCACTGAACTGGAGGATACGATGGGCAAAGAGACAACCGTATTGGGCACGATTCACATCTCGCCGGCAGCCGTGGCGACGATCGCGCACCGCGCCACGCTGGAGACCTACGGCGTGGTCGGCCTGGCGCCCAAAAACCTGGCGGAGGGCCTGGCGGTCACGGTCACGCGCGAACCGGCGCAGGGCATTTCCGTTCGTTACGATGGCGAGGACCTGAACATTGATGTGTATATCATCGTGGAGTATGGTCTGCGGTTGACGTCGGTGGCCGAGAGTGTGGCCAACAGCGTGCGCTACCACGTTGAGAAAGCGCTGGGAATGCCGGTCCACGCGGTCAATGTGCATATTCGCGGGCTGCGGGTGAGCGATGTGGTCTGATCATTCGATTTCCAGGAGTGATTCTTGATGGATGATACGATGCCGGTGCAGGCCGGTCAATGGCAAGACCTGCCGCTGGATGGTCAGGTATGGAAGAGGCTGGTGGAAGCCGGCCTGACCTGGCTGCGCGTAAATCAACAAACGGTCAATGCGCTGAACGTTTTTCCGGTGCCGGATGGCGATACAGGTACGAACATGGTCTTGACCATGCAATCGGCCTATGCGGAAGTGGAAAATCTTGGCCAGCGTCATGTGGGGCAGATAGCCATGGCTGTAGCCCAGGGAGCATTGATGGGCGCACGCGGCAATTCCGGCGTGATTTTGTCACAAATCTGGCGTGGCTTTGCCCGTGCCCTTCATAATCAGGAAGTGCTCGATGGCGCGGCGCTGGTCAGGGCGCTGGCGGAGGGGCGAGATACCGCCTATCGGGGCGTGGTGCGGCCGGTCGAGGGCACGATTCTGACGGTCATTAAGGACGTGGCAACTGCCGCCGAACAAGCCTTGCGCGAGACTGACAACCCGTATGAAATTCTGGTGCGCCTGGTGCCGGCTGCCGATGCCTCGGTCAAACGCACGCCCGAACTCTTGCCGATTCTGAAACAGGCTGGCGTGGTCGATTCAGGCGGCATAGGCCTGTTCTTCATCCTGGAAGGCATGGGACGTTTGATTCGGGGGGAGCAGCTGGAAGCGCCAGTTGCCACAGTACAACCCCTTTCGGCGATGAAACTGGAGCATACCATGGAGACCATCGAACCCGGTCAGGATTATGAAGTGGTGGTGGACTTCATCCCTTCGGACACCTTTGATTTATCGGCCTTTTACCGTGAACTGGAGCGGATGGGCACCTCGATTCAGGTGGGGGAGGGAGAGGGTCTGTATCGAATGCACATCCACGTGCCCCTCGAAAAGCGCTATGCGCCGATAGACTACATCATGGGGATAGGTACCATCACAAAGGTGGCGATGGAGAATTTGCTGGCGCAGATGGATCAGGTGGAGCGGAAAGGCGGTCGGGAGCGCATCGAATTCGCCCCGGTCGAACCCGGTCAGATTGCCGTAGTCGCCGTATCGCCTGGACGGGGCATCTCGCGCGTCTTTGCCAGCCTGGGCGTTGCGGCCATTGTCGAAGGCGGTCAGACGATGAATCCTTCCACGCGCGACATTGTGGCGGCGTTCGAGAATCTGCCGACGGAGCGGATTATTCTCCTGCCCAACAATAAAAACATTATTCTGGCCGCGCAGCAGGCAAAGGAAGTTACGGTTAAGGACGTGCGCATTGTCCCCACGCGCACCATCCCGCAGGGTCTGGCGGCCATGTTACACCTCAACCCGGATGGCGATCTGGAGACTGTTGTCGAGAAGATGACGCGCGCCATGCAGGAGGTCATCAGCGGAGAGGTGACGACCGCGACCCGTTCGGTGGAGATAGATGGCGTGGCGGTAGAGAAAGGTCAGACAATTGCGCTCTTGAACGGCAAACTGGCGCTGGCCGCCGACTCGGTGGAGGCCGCCTGCCTGGGTTTGCTGGAAAAAGCGCAGGCGGATAAATATGAGTTGATCACCCTGTTTTACGGGGAAGACCTGACCGCCGCCGAGGCGAATCGTATTGCCGATGCCATTCGCGCCCGTTATCCTGCGCAGGAAGTCGAACTCCAGGAAGGCGGTCAGCCGCATTATCAGTTCATTCTCTCTGTCGAATAAAGCCCGGCGGCCGGGCGGCAATTCCCGACCGGCAGGCGGTCGAACCTATGGCGGAGATAGGCATCGTTACGGACAATACAGCCCAATTCACGCGTCCCAACTTTGTGGGCCGCGAGCGCGTTCATGTTATCCCCTTTCGCCTGGCCGCCTCAGGCGGCAGGAACAGTCTGATTCCGCCGCAAGAGGCTGATTTTGCCAGTCTGTATGCGCGACTGGGCGAACGTTATGATGCCGTTCTGGTCATTACGCTGACCTCGTTTTTCTACCCGCTGGCCAGCATTGCCCGCCGGGCGATGCGGCAGGCCGGGCATAATCACCTGATGATTCAGGTCATTGATTCGCAGAACATTTCGCTCGGCCTGGGGATGCTGGTGCAGCTGGCGGCCGCGGCGGCCAGCGCCGGTGAATCGCTGGCGGCCATGGAGCGCCTGATACGGCACGCTCTTTCCAATGTGTACATGCTCTTTTGTGTCCCAGCGTTGGAGCACCTGGTTGCCTATGGTTGTCTCAGTCGAGCGCAGGCTATCGTTGGCGAAATGCTCAGCTGGCTGCCGCTTTTTGTCCTGGAGGAAGGCCGTCTGTTGCCTTTGCAGAAAGTGCGCGCCTCGCGTTATCTGGGAGAGGCCTTTCAGGAGTACCTGAGTGAGTTTGCCGACCCGGAACGTATTGGTTTTCTATATGGACAACGGCATCAGGCCTGTTATACTCGAACGTTACGCGAGTTCGCGCGCCTGACCTTTCCACGAGCCTCTTTCGAGGAGTACTTACTCGAATCGCCGGTGCGCGCCATGCTGGGCGAAGAGACCCTGGCACTTGCCGTTATGGAACGTGATCGTCACGACGCATGGCGGCGCGAGGCGGACGCGGGACAGGCCGGCTGATCCCGCCAGCGAACGCGCGGCCGGAGGCCAGTTTCATGAGAATCTCTTTTGTTACCGATAGTACTGCCGATTTGCCGGCGGCCCTGGCCAGACAGTATGGCATTGAGGTGGTGCCGGCGCTTGTCAACATTGGGGGCAAGAGTTACGCTGACGGCATTGATATCAGCCGCGAGGAATTCTACCGGCTTTTGCCCACGCTGAAATCCCCGCCGACCACCTCCGCGCCCTCGGTGGGGAGTTTTCAGAAAGTCTATGAGCAACTGTTCGCGCGTGGCGCCGAGATTGTCCTGTCCATTCATGCCGCCTCGCGTTTGAGCGGCATTTTCAACGCGGCGCGCGTGGCGGCGCAGGAGTTTGGTCGCCGCGTGCGCGTCCTGGATAGCGAACAGTTGAGTCTGGGACTTGGATTTCAGGTGCTGGCCGGCGCCGAAACAGCATGCCAGGAGGGAATTCTGGACGAGGTGCTGGCAGCCATCGAGCGCGTTCGTCAGCGTGTGCGGGTGATTGCTTTGCTCGATTCGCTCGAATATGTGCGCCGCAGCGGACGGGTCTCCTGGGCCAAAGCGGCTCTCGGAACGCTGCTGCGCATTCAGCCCCTGGTCGAACTGCGCTTTGGGCAGGTACAGCGACTGGGTCAAGCGCGCACCCGGGCGCAAGGATTGGCGCAGTTAAAGGAGGCCCTGCTGTCGTGGGGACCGCTGGAACGCCTGGCTGTGTTGCACACCAATGCCGAAACGGCCGCGCGTCAGTTGCTGGAGGAAGTGCGTACCAGAGCGCCTGCACCGCCTTTGCTGGTAAACGTGACCACGGCGATCGGCACCCATGTTGGGCCGAATGCCCTGGGGCTGGCTGCCGTGCCGTTGAGCTGGTGACGGCGGAAATCCTATGCTTTCCCGCTGGCGCAGAGAAATTCTTCAACGTTTGCCGGCTCTGGCGGCGCGCGATTTCGTGATCTTCTGGATTGGTCAGTTCGTTTCCCTGATTGGCACCTGGATTCAAAATACCACCCAACCTTACCTGGCCTACCGCCTGACCGGTCGTCCCTTCGATCTGGGACTGCTTGGCTTTGCGGGTACGTTGCCTACTCTGTTTCTGGCGTTGCCAGCCGGTGTTCTGGTCGAACGCTGGGACAAGCGCAAGACCGTCATGGCCATGCAGAGTATCATGATGGGACAGGCGTTTCTGCTGGCCTTTCTGGCCCTGAGTGGGCGAATTCAAATCTGGCATCTTGTGGTTCTGGCGCTTGTGCTGGGAGCCGCCAGCGCGGTGGAGGTCACCGCGCGCCAGTCCATGCTGGTCGAACTGGTGGGGAAAGCCGCCTTGCCCAATGCCATTGCCTTGCAGTCCACGATCTTCAACCTGGGGCGCGTGCTTGGGCCATCGCTGGCCGGCCTGATTCTGATTCTGGTGCATCAGCACGGCGAAGGGTGGGCTTTCTTCGCCAATGGTGTGAGTTTCCTGTTCGTACTGGTAGGGTTGTTGTTCGTCCGGCAACCCTACCGGACGCCAGGCGCGCCGAACCGCTCCGGCTCTATGCTGGTTGACTTTCGCGAGGGATGGGAGTACGTCCGTCGCAGTCGCTCCGTCTCGCTCATTGTAATGCTGGCGGCGCTGGTTGGTTTTTTCGGCTTCCCGTTCGGTCAACAGATTCCTGCCATTGCGCGCACTGTTCTGGCGCAGGCCGGAGATACAGAGACACTGGTCAAGGCGCGCACCAGTGCCTTGTATCTGGTACAGGGTATTGGGGCGCTCACGGCCTCGCTTTTCCTGGCCTTTGCCAGCAACCTGCGACGCAAGGGCCTGCTGCTGGCGGTAGCGGAGAGTGTGTACGCGGTTGCCCTGCTCTCCCTGACAATGGTACACACCATCCCGTCGGCTCTGATCTTGATCGCGGTGTTCGGTTGGGCCATCATTACCCAGATGACGATGATGAACACAATCGTACAACTGGAGGTGCCCGATTCCCTGCGCGGACGGGTATTCAGTTTTTACTTCTGGGCTTTACAGGGAGTGGCGCCGTTTGGCAGCCTGTTCGTAGGCTGGCTGGCGCAATGGCAGGGTGTGCCGCGCGCAGCCTTCTTCTGTGGGGCATTATGCCTGCTGGCGGTACTGGTCGCCCACCTGCGCAACCCGATCCTGTGGAAGCAGGTTTTTTAGGCGGAGGTAAGCGGCGTTCCGTTCCACCGCGCCGTCCTCCGGCCGGACGAAGCCTGATATAATGTGTGCTGTGCCTGCTGAATCGAAACGTTTGCTTGACCCGGAACGCAAGCCGGATGACCGGCTGGATACAACCTTGCGCCCCAAAAGCCTGGCCGAAATCATCGGGCAGGAGCAGGTCAAGGAAAATCTGGCGATTCTCATTGCCGCAGCGCGTCAGCGTGGGGAGGCGCTCGATCATATCCTCTTTTACGGGCCGCCGGGGCTGGGCAAGACGACGCTGGCGCACGTGGTGGCCAACGAAATGGGCGTGGACATCAAGGTCACTTCAGGGCCGGCCATTGAGCGCGCCGGAGACCTGGCCGCGATTCTGACCAATCTGCGCGCCGGGGATATCCTGTTCATTGACGAAGTCCACCGCCTGGGGAAGGCAGTCGAGGAAGTCCTGTATCCAGCCATGGAGGATTATGCGCTGGATATCGTGATTGGCAAAGGCCCTGCGGCGCGCTCGATTCGCCTGAAGTTGCCGCGCTTTACGGTCATCGGAGCGACGACGCGCCTGGCGCTGATGGCCTCGCCGTTGCGGGCGCGCTTTGGCGCAATTTATCGCCTGGATTACTATGACCTGACCGCGATGCGGACGATTGTGCGCCGGGCGGCAGATTTGCTCCACGTCGCCGTGGACGAGGCGGGCGTGGAGGAAATTGCTCGCCGAGCGCGCGGCACGCCGCGCGTCGCGTTACGCTTGCTACGTCGCGTGCGCGATTACGCTCAGGTGCGCGCTGACGGCGCTATCACGCGCCCGGTGGCCTGTCAGGCGCTCGATTTGCTTCGGGTAGACCCGCTGGGGCTGGACGACGTTGACCGGCGTGTCCTCCAGACGATTATCACCAAGTACCACGGTGGCCCCGTCGGCCTGGCAACGATTGCCGCCGCCATCAGCGAGGAACCGGATACCATCATGGAAGTGGTGGAACCTTACCTGCTGCAGCTGGGTTTCCTGGACCGCACCCCCCAGGGCCGCGTGGCCACTCGCGCCGCTTATGAACACCTGGGATTCCCCTACGAAGAAGAGCCACAAATAAGGCTGTTGTAGTGGTTTCTCCGTGTCCCGTCTATGGAAACTTTCGGTCGTCTGCTGATGCTTCTTGGCCTGCTTTTGCTGGTGCTGGGCGGGGGGATCGTTTTGCTGGCCCGCCTGGGCTGGCCTTTCGGTCGTCTGCCTGGCGACATTCACGTGGAAGGGAAGAATTTTTCATTCTACTTCCCCCTGGCCTCTTCACTGCTGCTGTCGCTGCTCCTGACGGCGCTGCTGAACCTGATTGCCCGCCTCTGGAAAAAATAAAAAAACACCACCGGCCTGGGGAAAGCATTCCCTTCCCCAGGCTGGCAGTGCACCAGTGTCGCGGTCAAACAGGGTTACTTTCTGGCAGTATTGATTTTCAGCAACGTATACAGCGGGCAAAAGCCGATCAGGCCGGTGACCAGCAGGATGGCGCCGAAAATGACTGCCACCCATACCCAGACGCCGCTTATCACGTGCAGCAATCCCAGCGCCAGCAGAATAAGGCCGGCAATTACCCGCAGCGTGCGATCCAGTGAACCTTCGTTGATTTTCATTTTCGAGCCTCCTTTGCTCATAGAATGAACTTGTGAACTCCCGTTGTTCTTTGGATGCAACAGGAGCCGAAAAGTTACATTGGGATAACATCACGCCGGACATCGTTTCCCCTGCGCCGAGGGAGGGAGAGGTGACCGCATGCGCCGTCTTCCAGCGCGCCTTCCCGCCCCGGGTGTGGTACATTTTTTCGGCGAAAGCGTCATTCCCTGCCATGATCGTATGGGAGGGCGAACCGCCGACGAATGCCTGACCACGAATAAACGAATATCCGCGCCGCATTCGTTGATTCGTTTCCTGTTCGTGGACGGTCTGCTCCTGACAGGCTGGAAAGCCTGTTCTACGTAAC
>DAOTVX010000070.1:0-5425 GCA_034436275.1 Anaerolineales bacterium
GCCGCCGAAGCAATCTCCTTGCGAATCTCAAGGTAAGCAGTCTCCCAATTACCAGGGGATTGCTTCGGGCAGAGAACGCCCTCGCCATGACATCCACAACGGTTTTGAGACAGGGCTAAATCGTTACATTTGAAGCAGATTTTCTCTCTCAAGGAGGACGCGATGGCTGAATTGAAACCTCTCCACTGGAAGCCAGAACCCGGCATCGGTTACACCGTCGTCCGCCGGCCCGATGGTGGAATGACGCTGACTTTCACCGATCTCTCGGACGCCACCTTGAAACACTGGCATGATTTTGCCCTCGAGCATCTGATGGGCGCCGATCGCCTGACGCGCAATCTGTACGACCTGCGCCAGGTAGCCGAGATTCCCGAAAAGGCCATCCGCCTGGCGGTGGAGGTCAACAGTGACCCCTCCACGCGCAACATTCGTCTGGCGGTTGTGGTGGCCAATGAGAAAGTCAAACAAGCCATCACCGAAATCGCCGCCCTCTCCTCGCCCCCCACCGGCGCGGCGATTAAGATTTTCACCGACATCGCCGAGGCCGAGGCCTGGCTGGCGCGTCCGCTGGACCAGATTGTCTGAGCCACCGCCGGTCTGGAGTGAGCAGCCATGGCCACCTTTCCCCTGGCCTGGGGTGAACGCACCTTTATCATGGGCATCCTGAACGTCACGCCCGATAGTTTTTCGGGTGACGGTCTGCTGAATGCCTGCGATCCGCCACGCGAGGCCATTACACAGGCACAACGGTTTCTACAGGCCGGAGCGGATATTCTCGACGTGGGCGGCGAATCAACCCGCCCCGGCTCGCGACCGGTAACCGCCGAGGAAGAAATGCAGCGCGTCCTGCCGATCATCCAGGCCATCGCACGGCAATTCCCCGAGGCGTTGATTTCCGTTGACACTTACAAAGCCCCGGTGGCCGAGGCCGCGTTGCAGGCAGGAGCGCGCCTGGTCAACGATGTCTGGGCCTTGCGCGCCGACCCCCAGATGGCCGAGGTAGTGGCCCGTTATCGCGCCGGCCTGGTGTTGATGCACAACCGCAGCAATCCGCTCAGCGTTGAGGTGCGTGAACGCCTGGGGGCGGCCTATCAGGGCGCGGAGTACGAGAACCTGCTCGAGGATGTTAAACGCGACCTGCGCGCCTCAATCGCTCTGGCGCGCGCGGCCGGCGTTCCCGACGACTACATTATCCTGGACCCCGGGCTGGGCTTCGGCAAAAGCGTGGCTCAGAATCTGGAACTGCTCAACCGCCTGGACGAAATCCGTGCCCTGGGCTACCCGGTGTTGATCGGACCATCGCGCAAGTCGTTCATCGGCTATACCCTCAACCTGCCTCCTGACCAGCGTCTGGAGGGGACAGCCGCCGCGGTCGCGATTGGCATTGCGCGCGGCGCCGACATCGTCCGTGTGCACGATGTCCCATTCATGGTACGCGTGGCCCGCATGGCCGATGCGATTGTGCGCTAATTCTGCTCAACGCGACCATGCCTTCCCCCTTGCTTCTCATCCGTCATCGGCATCAGCGCCGTACAAGCCTGAGCCGCCGTCTCGATCACCAGGCGCGCCGTCTGGCACTGGGGGGTATCTTTCTGCTGGTAGCCTGCCTGGCCGGGGCTACCCTCGTCCTGGCCCTGGCCTATGCCGATACCGTCCACGATCTCCCTTCCATCGAACAACTGCCGCTTTTGCTCAACCCTTCCGATGGTTCCCTGCTGGAGCCAACGCGCCTCTACGATCGCACAGGACAACACTTGCTGCTGACCCTGGCGCCGGAAAACGCCCGACGCCCCTATCTACCCTACAACCAGATTCCTTCTGTCCTGGTCAACGCGGTCATTGCGGTTGCTGACCCCCAATTCTGGGAACACAATGGCTATACGCTAAATGGCTGGCGCGACCCATTGCTACATCCCACGCTGGCGCAGCAGTTAGCCGCCGATCTGTTGCTCTGGAACGAGCCACCGTCGGTGCGCCGGGCGATACGCGAACGTATCCTGGCAGCGCAAATCACCGCGCGCTATGGCCGCGCGCAAGTGCTTGAATGGTACCTCAACAGCGCTTATTTCGGGAATCAGGCCTGGGGCGTAGAAAGCGCGGCGCGCCTCTATCTGGGCAAATCAGCCAGCCAGGTGAACGTCAGCGAGGCCGCTTTGCTGGCCGCCCTCACGCGCGCGCCGGCGCTCAATCCATTCGATGCGCCTCAGGCGGCGGAAAACGAACGCGTCCAGGTGCTGCAAACCATGGCCTTGCTCGGCATGGTGGACCCCGCGGCGGCCCTGACTCCGCCCCCGGTCTATGCCGCGCCGCCAGCAGCCGTTTCCGACGGCGAGACCCTCGCCCCAGCCTTTCTCAACCTGACTCTCGCGCAGTTGAATCAGCGTTTTGCTCAGGAACGTGTCGCTCGCGGCGGCGTCAACGTCTTCACCACCCTCGATTATGCATTACAACAACAAGCCGTTTGCACGTTACAAACCCTCTTGCAGCAGGCAACGGGCAATCATCAAGAGATTCGCGCCCACGATGGCTCGCCCTGCCTGGCAGCGCGTTTCCTGCCCTCCCTTCCGCCGGGCTTTTCGGCGCCCCGGGTCACGGCCAGCGCGTTGATTCTTGACCCGCGCGCCGGTCAGGTGCTGGCCATCGTTGGGGACAGCAGCCACGATAACACAGGGGATTACCTGCTGGCGCACCCTGCTGGCACACTGCTGACGCCGTTCCTCTACCTGACCGCCTTCACGCGTGGCTTCGGCCCGGCTTCTCTGGCCTGGGATATTCCCGGCGAGGTGGCCAACTTCGATGGCAACTATCATGGGCCGGTGCGTCTGCGGCTGGCGCTGGTCAACGATTACCTGCCGCCGGCAGCCGTCCTTCTGGAACAGATGGGGCTGCCGGAGGTGCAGCGCGTGGCAACTTCGTTCGGTCTGGAGTTCTCCCCGGCGGCTGACTTTTTCTCCGACACGATTTTTCTCTCGCCGTACCAGATTGCTTCTGCCTATGCCGTTTTTGCCAATCAGGGCATGAGCACCGGTCAACGCCTGACAGGAGAGGCAGTGACGCCCGTCCTGGTATGGCGCATCCTGGGAGTGGACCACGCTATCTGGGCCGACTGGAGCACACCAGACAGCCGACCGGTGGTCAGCCCGCCGTTGGCTTACCTTGTCAACCATGTGTTGAGCGATGATAGCGCGCGGCGGATGCCCGCGACGCTGACGAATGCCTTTGCGCTTGGGCGTCCGCTGGCCGTCAAGGTGGGGCGCCCGTTCCAGACGAACGGCATCTGGATTGTCGGCTACACTCCTCAGCGATTGATTGTGGTCTGGGTAGAAACGCAGGGGGAAGCCCAACCGTCCGCGTCCGGTGAAACAGACGCCGCTCTGACGCTGGGCGCAGGACTCTGGCGAGCGTTGATGCAATATGCCTTGCAAGACCTGCCGGCTGAATCCTGGGCCGCACCGGCGGGAATTGTCCAACGTGAGGTCTGCGACCCTTCCGGCATGTTGCCATCGCCTGCCTGTCCCAATGTAGTACCAGAAATCTTTCTCAGCGGCAATGAGCCGCAACAAGAGGACACCCTGTATCAGGCCCTGGCCATCAATCGCGAAAGTGGATTGCTGGCTACCGTCTTCACGCCGCCCGAACTGGTGGAAGAGCGTGTGTACCTGATGATCCCGCCGCAAGCGCGCGCCTGGGCAGAGGCGGCAGGCATTCCCGCGCCGCCAACCGCCTACGACACGATCACCCTCCCCCCGGTCAACCCGGATGTACACATTACCTCCCCTACCCTTTTCGCCGATGGACGCGGCACCATCCCGATTGTCGGCAGCGCGACAGGGGATGACTTCGCGTTTTATCGTCTGGAGTATGGGAGCGGCCTGAACCCGGCGCGCTGGATTCGGATCGGCAATGACGTGAGCACGCCCGTCCGGGAAGGACTGCTGGCAGAATGGGACACGCGCGACCTGAACGGCCTGTACATCCTGCGCCTGCTGGTAGCCCACGTTGACGGACGCCTGGAACAGGCCACCGTGGCGTTGCTGCTGGATAACACCCCACCGCAGGTAACCCTTCTGTCTCCAGCGTCAGGCGCAACCGTCACTCTGGCAGAAGGCGAAGCCATGCTCCTGCGCGCCGAGGTCAATGACAGCGGGCTGGCAAAGGTGTCCTTCTATATGGACGGGAATCTGCTGGCGGAGCTGACAGAAGCCCCCTTCGAAGTACTCTGGGCAGGGACGCCGGGCCGGCACAGCCTGCATCTGGTGGCCACCGACCGCGCCGGGAACGTCACTTCCGTACGCGCTGCCTTTCAGGTGCGACGTTAGGAGAACGAGGCATGGAGTAACCTTTGCAAACACTCTCAACGTATGTCACTGCGACCGAAGCGCATGTCCCGCCTGCCACGAGCGGAGCGTAGGGAAAGCAATCCCCCGGCAGGCAAGCGGATTGCTTCGCCGCCCAGACGGCTCGCCATGACAACGGGCAGGTAATTAAATCCCGAAACTTGCCGGCTTCATTCTGCCGGCAAGTTGTCAATCACTGGTTCACTGTTCATACGCGCCCAGGTCGGGCGGGTCCTGGCGCGGACGGCCCTCCAGGTCTTTGGCGGGAGCGCCCTGCGGGGTGCCGGTATCCAGAGCTGGGCTGCCAGGCTGCAGGTGATAGTCGCCGCTCTCGCCCCAGGCCGGGCGGACGAAGCGCGGGTCGCCGCACAGGTTGCCTGCGCCGAGCGAGGCGAGGGTGGCGCAGGTGTAGGTCTGGTCGCCGTGCATCAGCAAAATTTCATTCTGCGGGAAGAAGAACAGGGTGTGGTCGAGAGTCAGCGTGCTGGCCGGGGCGAGGTAGATGGGCGCTTCCGGCCCGCGGCTGCTGAAGATGACGTTGCGCACGGTCACATGGGCGGGGACATTCGGATAGTCGTACTGCACGTACATCAGGTAGTTCTGGCCGAGGAAATCGTCCACGGTGACGTTGACGATCTCGAAGTGCGCGTCGGCCTGCTCTTCGGGAGCGATGACGATGGCCGCCCAGGGAGTGGGGTCAGGGTCCCCGTCGCCGCGCCCGTAGATGAGCGTGTTCTCGATGCGGCTGCCCGGTCCCCACAGTTTGACCCCGTCGCAGGAATTGTTGGCGACGATGGTGCGGCGGATGGTGGTGTTAGCAGCCTTTGAGTCGAGGCCATCGCCGTAGTTGTGTTCGACCACGGTGTCTTCGATGAGAATCGGTCCCTGGGAGGGCTCGATGCCGAAGCCGTCGGGGCGGTCGTAGGGGCGGTTGGAGCCGTCGCCGCCCTGGTAGTAATGTCCACTCCAGGAGAGCGACGCGCCGCGGATGACGACATTCCGCCAGCCGCCGTGTTCCCCGGCCGGGCCACCGAGTGCGCCGAAGCCGGCGTACTCGATGCGCGAGTTCAGGATTTGCAGGTCTTCCA
>DAOTVX010000071.1:0-25436 GCA_034436275.1 Anaerolineales bacterium
CCGGACAGGATGCGGAGGCAGGTGAAACGTCATGACGATTCTGGAAACCCTGCACTAGTCATGACAGTTGCTCCTGGAGTACAATGTAGGACAAATGAGCAAGTAGACTGCATTGGAAACAAGGGCGAGATGACAGGATCGGCTGGCGTTGGAATCAGAGCCGTGTTTATCCGGGTGTAGCCGTGTCCTGTTTCCGATAAAGTCTATTGATGACACTTTTCTCCCTGTCCACGACGGTGAAAAACAAGGTGCTGTGCGCCGCACTGTTGGGACAGGCTTCCGGGTCAAGAGAGTCCTGTATGGTCACTTCAATGGTTGCTCCGGTTCGGGAGCAGGAACATTCGCTTCAGGCGCGGCACAAGCCGCGCGGGGAAGTAACCGTTTACGCCACCTGGTGCAAAGGATGCCATATCTGTGTAGAGTTTTGCCCCACGAAAGTCTTTGAAATGGGTCCGCTGGATGACTATCCACGCGTGGCGCATCCTGAAAACTGTACTGCCTGCCATTTTTGCGATACCCATTGCCCTGACCTGGCCATAGTGGTCAGGAAACTGGAGTGAGGGACGAAGGCTATGGCCAGAGTTTTAATGCAGGGTAATGAAGCCATTGGCTGGGGGGCGCTGGCAGGAGGGTGCCGGTTCTACGCGGGATATCCTATTACCCCCTCCAGCGAAATTGCGGAATTTCTGGCGCGTGAATTGCCCAAAGTGGGGGGTAAGTTTATCCAGATGGAGGATGAAATTGCCAGCATCGCCGCGGTCATTGGCGCTTCCATAGGAGGAATGCGCGCGATGACGGCGACCAGCGGACCGGGCTTCTCGCTCATGCAAGAAAATATCGGCTATGCCGCGATGGCGGAAATCCCCTGTGTCATTGTAGATGTACAACGGCTGGGGCCCTCGACCGGACAGCCCACGGCGCCATCGCAGGGCGATGTGATGCAAGCGCGTTGGGGCACTCATGGCGATCATCCCATAATCGTATTGTGCCCGGTTTCGGTGCGCCAGGCATTCGACCTGACCGTCCGCGCCTTCGATTTATCCGAAAAATACCGCACGCCGGTCGTCTTGCTGACCGATGCGGTCATCGGCCATATGCGCGAAGCGGTAGAATTACCTGACTGGCGCTCCGTCGCGGTGACTGATTATCGTCAGCAACGCGTGGAAGGGGAGTACTTTCCTTATCGCAATACCCCTGATGGTGTTCCGCCGCTGATTAGTTTTGGCCTGGGCTATCGCTATCACATCACCGGCCTGTTCCATGATGAGCGCGGTTTCCCTACGCAGCGCCTCGATGAGATTAATCCCTGGCTGGAGCGTGTGCACACGAAACTGGAACGTCATCGGGAAGATATCGTGATGCTGGAAACCGATATCCAGCCGGGCGCCGAGGTGATGCTGATCGCCTACGGCGCCGCGGCGCGCAGCGCCCGCCATGCGTTGCGGCAGGCACGCGCGGCTGGCCGCAAAGTGAGCATGATCACCCCGTTGACAATCTGGCCGTTTCCGGAGGAGGAAGTGGAGCGGCTCTGTGAGGACATTCGGCGCGTGGTTGTGCCGGAAATGAATCTGGGCCAGCTGGCGCTGGAGGTGGAACGCGTCGTTGGGCGCAAGAAGGTGCGACGCGTCACGCGCGCCGATGGCGAGATGATCCTGCCCTCGGTGATTCTGGCAGCGCTGGAGGAAGACAATGGATAAAAACGTCATCCTGGAGGCGGCCACTCTGGAAGAGCACGAGGCGCACCTGCCAGCAGAGAACTGGTTTGAGCGTAGCGAGACCCTCCAGAAATTACGCAAGAACAAAAAGTTTCCTACGATCTGGTGCGCCGGCTGTGGCCTGGGGGTGGTGATGGGCGCGCTGATCCGCGCCATTGACCATCTTGGGCTGAAAAACGACCAGGTCGCGCTGGTTTCCGGCATTGGTTGCACGGCGCGCATGCCAGTCTATCTGGATTTTAATACATTGCATACCACCCATGGACGGGCGTTGGCTTTTGCCACCGGCTTGAAAATTGCTCGCCCCGATCTGAAAGTTATTGTCATCATGGGCGATGGCGATGCGCTGGCGATTGGCGGCAATCACTTCATCCATGCGGCCCGCCGTAATATCGGTCTGACGGCCCTGGTGGTCAATAACGCTACCTATGGGATGACCGGCGGTCAATACAGTCCGACCACACCCCTGGGCGCGCTGGCGACTACCGCCCCCTATGGGAATATTGAACCGCCGTTTCCGGTTTGTGAACTGGCGATTGCCGCCGGCGCCACCTACGTTGCCCGCAGCACCGTGTATCATGCGCTGGAACTGGACAAATATCTGACCGAGGCCATCGCCAAAAATGGCTTTAGCCTTGTCGAGGCGGTCAGTTACTGCCATGTAGGGTATGGGCGATTGAACAATCTGGGCAGCGCGGCGGATATGATGCGGGCTCTGAAAGAAAATTCCATCTCCAAAGTGGCCTACGATGCTCTTCCACCCGAGAAAAAGGCCACGGAAACACGAATTGTGCGCGGTGTTTTCATCAATCGCGAGCGACCGGAATATACGCAGGCATATGCCGGTCTGGTGGCATCTTTGACAGGAGTGGGCGAGAATGCGATTGCCGGATGAGCGCGTTGAAGTTCGCCTGGCCGGCACCGGTGGCCAGGGAGTCATTCTTGCTGGAATGATTCTGGCGGAGGCCGCCCTGTTGGATGGCAGGGCCGTTGTTCAGGTACAGAACTACGGCCCGGAAGCGCGTGGCGGCGCCAGCGTCGCGGACGTTGTGATCTCCACCCATGAGGTGGACTATCCACAAGTCTTGCAGGCCGATGTGTTGATTGCTTTGAGTCAGGAGGCCCTCCATAAGTTCGCCGCCGGGGTGCGGGAAGATGGTTTGATTCTCACCGATGAGGAGGTTGACCTGATGCAGGATGACCGGCGGGTGGTGCGTCTGCCGCTGACCCGCCTGGCTTTTGCAGCGAGCGGTCGGGCGATTGCGGCGAACATCGTGGCCCTGGGAGCAGTGACCGCCCTGACGGGACTTGTCTCGCGCCCGGCGCTGGAGACGGCGGTGAAGCGACGCGCACCGCGCGGTACAGAAGCAGTCAACATGAAAGCGCTTGAGGCCGGTTTTGCGGCCGTAGAGACGGATAAGATAGCGACGCAGACAACTCTATCCAGATAACAATGCTCGCGATTGCCAGGGCTGGCTGCTTCTCTCCCTGGCGTTGCCTTTACTGACCATACCCCTTTGGCAGGAGTTGAGTATGTCCATTCACTTTGGCACCGATGGCTGGCGCGCGGTTATCTCGGACACCTTCACGTTCAGCAATCTGCGCATGCTGACGCAGGCTATTGCAGATGCTGTGGCTTCGGAGCAATGGGACCGGAGTAACGGCCACCGCGCAACGGCTGATCCCCGTAAAATGGTGGTCGGCTTTGATACCCGTTTTCTTTCGGATCGCTATGCTCAGGAAGCGGCACGTGTGCTCGCAGCCAATGGCTTTACCGTCCATCTGGCGCAGGCCGACGCCCCTACACCGGCAATTTCGTATGCCGTCAGGCACCTCAACGCGGCGGCTGGGGTGATGATTACCGCCTCCCACAACGCGCCGCGCTACAATGGCGTGAAGTTGAAAGCGGCCTACGGGGGTTCGGCCTCTCCGGAACAGTGCCGGCGCGTGGAGGTTTATCTCAATGACAATGAGGAACGCGGGCGTGGCCCGAATCTGGTTGACTTCGATCAGGCGCGCAGCCAGGGGTTGATCGTCAGGTTCAATCCTTTGCCGGCTTATTTTGAACATCTGCGGACGCTGATCAATACCAACGTGATTGCCGACAACCCGCCGCGTTTTGTGGTGGACCCGATGTATGGCTCTGGACGGGGAGTTATCCGCAGTTTCCTGCAAGGCACGGGCTGCGAAATTTGTGAGATTCGCGGCGAGATGAACCCTGGCTTTGGCGGGGTCCATCCCGAACCGATTGGCCGTTATCTGGGCGCGCTGGCAGGCGCCGTCAGTACGGGGATGGGCAGTTTCGGCCTGGCCACCGATGGTGATGCGGACCGCATTGGCGCCATTGATGAACACGGCAATTTTGTCAGTCCGCATTTGATCTTTGCCATTGCGTTACGGTATCTGGTCGAACAACGCGGCTGGAGCGGGGCAGTGGTGCGGACAGTTTCCACCACGCGCATGATTGACCGCCTGTGCCAGAAATATGGCCTGAAACTGTATGAGACGCCGGTTGGTTTCAACCATATTGCAGATTATATGCTTCGTGACGAGGTGCTGATCGGCGGCGAGGAGTCTGGTGGAATTTCATGCAAGGGGCACATTCCGGAAGGCGATGGCCCGCTGATGGGGCTGCTGCTGGTAGAAATCATTGCCGCCTGGAAGACTTCTCTGCATGAACTGGTGGAGAGCGTCCTGCGTGAAGTCGGGCCGGCATTTTATGAACGGAACGACCTGCGCCTGAACCGGCCTGTTTCAAAGAGTGAGATGACGCAGTACCTTGTTGAACAGGCGCCTGCCTCCATCGGCGGCGAGACGGTCAGGCAGGTCAACAATCTCGACGGCGTCAAGTATATCCTGGCGGATGATTCCTGGTTGTTGATTCGACCCTCGGGAACCGAGCCGGTTTTGCGCCTGTATGCTGAGGGACGCAGCCAGGAGATCGTTAGAGCCTTGCTGGAATTTGGTCAACAGGTAGCGGCTACAGCCACCTGAATCCTGTCTGGAAAGGAGTGAGACTCATGACTACCACGCTGGAAAATCTGAAAACGGCTTTCGCGGGCGAAGCCCAGGCCAATCGTCGCTATCTGGCTTTTGCCAGAAAAGCGGAGGAGGAAGGCTATCCCCAGATTGCGCGCCTGTTTCGGGCCATCGCGGCGGCGGAGACTGTCCATGCTACCAATCACCTCAAAGCGATGGGCGGCGTTGGCTCAACCGCCGCAAATTTACAAACCGCAATTGGCGGGGAGGACTATGAAGTCAATACGATGTATCCGCCAATGTTGAGCGAGGCTGAAAACGCTGGCGAAAAGCAGGCGGCGCGCTCCTTCCGCTGGGCGCTCGAGGTCGAGAAGATTCATGCGGTGCTCTATCGGCAGGCGGCGGAGAGTCTGGCAAAGGGACAGGATATTCCTGAAAGCGAGTACTATATCTGCCCGATCTGCGGCTATACTCATGTTGGGCCGGTGGAAGGGAAATGCCCGGTTTGCGGCTATCCGGCGGAAAAGTTTGAGAAAATTGTTTGAGCGCGCTGGGCCTGACGTCATACTGCGTGTGGTCTTGACGTGACCTGTCGAGGCGTTACCGGCAGATTCGTACAGGAGAAACCCCATGCCTGAAGCGACGTTCCATTTCCCGAAAGGTTTTCTGTGGGGGACGGCCACGGCAGCTCATCAAGTGGAGGGCAATAATACCAACAATAACTGGTATGCCTGGGAGCAGAGCGGACATACGGTGCATAAATCTGGGCTGGCCTGTGACTGGTGGGGCGGGCGATGGAAGGAAGACTTTGACCGCGCCGCCGAGGGCGGGCAGAACGCGCACCGCCTTTCGGTGGAGTGGAGTCGTATCCAACCCGCGCCCGATCGCTGGGATGAGGCCGCGCTCGAACGTTACCGCGCCATGCTGCGCGGCTTACACGAGCGTGGCATGACGCCGTTGGTCACCCTGCATCATTTTACCGACCCTCTCTGGCTGAGCGAGCGCGGCGGTTGGGAGACGGAAGCGGTGGTCCCCCTCTTTGAAAAATTCGTGCGTAAGACGGTAGAGGCGCTGCAAGAATATTGCACCTTGTGGTGTACCATCAACGAACCGAATGTCTACGCGGTGATGGGCTATGCTGGCGGCGTTTTCCCACCGGGGAAAAAGAATTTGAAGCAGGCGATTCTTGTTCTGGCGAACATGGCGCGTGGACATGCGGCGGCCTACCGCGCCATTCATGAGATACAGCCCGAAGCGCGTGTTGGCTATGCCTGGCATTATCGCCCGATGGTGCCGGCCCGTCGCTGGTCGCCGCTTGACCGCCTGGTGCGGAATATTCAGTATAACGCTATGAGCGAGACTTTCCCCTCGGCGCTGCGCAGTGGCGTTTTACGTTCGCCGCTGGGCAAGGTGCGGATTCCAGAAGCCAAAGGAACGCAGGATTATGTCGGGGTGAACTATTATTCCCAGGATACGGTCGCGTTCGATTTGCGCCGACCGGGCGAGCTGTTTGGCCGGCGTTATTACCCGCCCGGGAGCGATGTCTCTGAAGTCGGCATGAACGCCAACATCCCGCAGGGCATGTTTACAACCCTGCGCTGGGCGACGCGTTTCAACCTGCCCATCCTGATTACCGAGAACGGTATTGAAGATGCCGGCGACCGTATCCGGCCGCGTTATCTGGCGCAGCATGTCCATCAGGTCTGGCGGGCGGTGAACTTCAACTGGCCGGTGAAGGGTTACTTCCACTGGTCGCTGGTGGATAACTTTGAATGGGAACGCGGCTGGACGCAGCGTTTCGGCCTCTGGGAACTTGACGTGGACTCGCAGGCGCGCCGTAAGCGGCCTTCGGCTGACCTGTACGCGGCCATCTGTCGCGAAAACGGCCTGAGCAGTGAGATGGTGCGTCAGTATTGCCCGGAGGTGCTGGACTCCCTCTTCCCTGCCTGATCCTGCTATCTGTTCTCCATGTCGCTGCCCCCTGCTCTGGAAGCCATTTTTCGTCGTCGCAGCATTCGACGCTATCAGGAACGCCCTGTGGAAGCCGGGAAACTGGACCTGCTGCTCCAGGCGGCCATGGCCGCGCCTTCGGCCATGAACTGTCGGCCCTGGGAATTCGTTGTGGTGACGGAGAGCGACAAACTGGAGCAGTTTCGCCGCAGACTGGTTTTTGGCAACCGCAATGCGCCAGCGGCGATTGTCGTCTGCGGCAATCCGCGTCGAAGCAAGAATCCGGCGGCGCGGCTCTTCTGGGTGCAGGATTGCGCTGCGGCAACCGAAAACATCCTTCTGGCCGCGACCTCACTGGGCCTGGGAACGGTTTGGATTGGCGTGTATCCGGTGGCAGCCTTTGTGCGTGTGGTCAGGGAGGTGGTGCGCTTGCCGCGCCAGGTAATACCGCTATGTATTGTCTATGTGGGGTATCCGGCGGAGGAGAAACCGCCGCGCACACAATATGAGGCCGAACGGGTACACTGGCAACAATATGGCCGCCGACCAGGGGGGGGCGGCATCCGGAGCACGTAGATTGAGACTATGGATCACATGGATTGGTATTGCCCAAACTGTGGTGGCGAAGGTGAGATAGAGCACAGGCACAGTGAACAACCCATTGCGGTTGTCTGTAAGAAGTGCTCCTTCATTGATGCTTATGTCTGGTGTGAGACATGTGGGGAGGGAGGCCAAATTGCAAATGTAGATTTCAACTCACGGCCCCGCGAGTGGAAATGTAGAGGGTGCCGCCAGTCGTATATCCTCCCCGCCGATTTCTATCATCATCTTGTAGAATTCGAGCCGCAAGCCTTTTCTCCCGCGGCGTTTTCAATAGCGCCTCTGTCAAAGCGCTATCTTCATATACACAATGTTCATCTACGTAGGTTAATTGTGTTTTGGGACCAATGGAGAACGCACGTCGCAATATTAGGAGTTGTATTGTTCATACTCCTGGTTGCGACCATTTTCCTGGAAGAGAGGATTGGAAGTTTTCATGAACGCTCGGGCTATGTGCGATTCCTTCTGCAGGCCTGGGCCGTTTTGTCACTGGGATGGCTACCTGTTGTCTTGGTGTTTGATGGCCTCAGTTCCTTGATTGTCAAGTTTCATGATTGGCGATTCAGAAACGCTAACCGCCCAACACGCGCTTCCACCTGACGCCGCTCCGCTGTGCTTCGCGGCGCAGGTGAAGCGCAGGCCGATATGGCGGGGGCGGAAACGGGCGAATCCGCGTCGTAAGGAATGCTCAACGAGCGCGCGGCAGGGCATGGGAGCCAGGGAACGGCGAGAGCGGCGCCAGACGCCGGCCGGGTCACTTTATTCCAGGGCCGGGTCGCCTATGGCGCGCCAATGTTGAAGTAGTTGTAGATGAGGCGGGAGATTTCCGCGTACATCAGGTTGGCGTTGTTCCAGACAATGGGGGCGGCGTCGTAGATATACAGACAGAGGACGTAATTGCCGCCGGGGGTGTAGATAATTGCCGCGTCGCTGAAGTTGTGATACTGACCATCGCCCCCGGTCAGCCAGCCGTGTTTGTGCGCCAGCACGGTTCCACCGGGCAGGCCGGCCTCCAGCAAGACTCCGGTGCGGTCTTCTTTCAGGTACTCGATCATCTGCTGGCAGGCGGCTGGCGTAATCTGGCCGGGGAAGGCTGCGATCAAGGCGCCGCCGCCACTTTGTGCACACTGGTAGATATCTGCCAGCAAGGTGCCCATGTCGGAAGGGGTGGTCTGGTTATAAATATCCGGGTCGGTGTTGACATCGGCGCGCTGATTGGCAGGCGTGGTGAACCGCTGGAGCAGGGGGCAGGGCGCCTGCGGCGAGCAGAAGAATCCTCCCATGAAGGTATTGTTCAACCCCAAAATGGCCATATCATCGCTTACCAGCAGCGGACCGCGTACCCTGTCCAGCCGGGTCATCAGCGCGTCGGCGGCGGCATTGTCTGACGTGCGGAAGACAGCATGGAGCAGGGCGTCGGTCTCATCATCAATCTGGCCGGAAAGGTGGCGGAAGACCGAGACCATGATGGGGATTTTGATGGTACTCGCCCCAGTGAAAGCCACATCGGGGTCAACAGGCAGATATTCCCCATTGCGGTAGGCAAAGTGCACTTCTTCGCCATTTTGCAAATCGAGCAGATACAGGCCGACGACCCCTGTGAATCCGTTGCGGTCAATGACGGTTTGTATCATCAGGCGCAATTGGTCTGGCGATGGACGCGCCGGCGGGATACGGCGTGTGGTCAGGGTCACCACCCGCGTGGTTGGGGAGCGCAGGGCATCGCCGACCAGAATCACAGCCCGCTCAATATCCAGGGCGACGCCGGGCGCGCCGGCCGTGAACTCGGTGCTGCCGGGGATAATGCTGGCCGGCGTTGGCGGTTGATCGTAACGCGCCGCGATTTCATTTTGCAGATACGCGCGCAGGCGTTCGGGAGAGTAGGAAGCCACTAACGGCACGTCGCTCGTCGCCGGTTGACGATTCCACAGGTAATCCCAAAAACCGCCCCAAAAGGAGAGACCGGTTCGCTGCGCGTCCGCGGCGGCGAGCATACTTTCCAGGTCCAGTTCGAACCCTGCTTCTACAGGGCTCATCTGAATCACAGCCTCGCCGTAGTGCAGTTCGACCGGCAGCGCATAGACCTGCGCCAGCCGTTCCGCCGCCTCGCGCGGACTCAGACCGCCGACCGGCACGCCGGCGATCTTCATCGTGGCCGGGTAAACGCCGCGTAAACGACTGTAGTCCACCAGCTGCAGGACAGTCAACAGGACGGCACCCAGAAGAAAAGCCAGCGAAACCCAGCGCAAGTAAAACAACCTGCTTCGGTGTCTCACCTTGCCTCCATGTTGTGGAAATCGAGCCAAAGTATAACATAGCGCGGCCTGCTACAGCAATATGACCGGCGCTGCGTTCTGGACGACCTGTAGCGGGGGCAGGAATCTGTCTGACAAACTTGTGCTACAATGAGGGCGACGCGAACTTCGCGCCGCCCGGCAAATCGTTGTCCAGGCCAGCGTGAGAGTGGAGATTTTTTCCACACCGCCTGAGGAGGCAACATGTTGCGTGCTTTCCTGATTTCTCTTTCGCGCGCGTACTGGGCGCAGCGTCTGGTCACCCGCTGGTCGTTCGCCTGGCGTATGGCCTCGCGTTTCGTATCTGGCGAGACACTGGCCGACGCGCTGCGCGTGACCGGCGAATTGAACGCGGCGGGGCTTAACGTGACGCTCGACCATTTGGGCGAACACACGACGACCGTTGCGGATGCCGAACGGGCGACCGCAGCCATTCTGACGTTGCTTGATGTCCTGGGATCGCAATCGGTGCGCGCCAATGTTTCGATCAAGCTGACGCAAATTGGCCTGACGCTGGGGGAGTCGCTGTGCGCCGAGAATCTGGAACGGATTCTGCAGCGGGCGCGTCTGAGCCGGACTTTCGTGCGCATTGACATGGAAGATTCGCCCTGTGTAGACTCGACGTTGCATCTGTATCGGCGTGCACGGGCGGCTGGTTTTGAGCATCTGGGCGTGGTGATTCAGGCTTACCTGTACCGTGCAGAGGCTGATGTGCGGGCATTGCTGGAGGAAGGCGCGTTCATTCGTCTGGTCAAAGGCGCGTATCGCGAGCCGCCTGCCCTGGCCTATCCACGCAAAGCCGACGTGAACGCGAACTTCGATCGCCTTGCCTGTCTCATGCTGGAAGCGACGCGGGAGGCCGGGGCGCCGTCCCTTTCTCCTGATGGTCGTATTCCCCCGCGCGCGGCCTTTGGTACACACGATGAATCGCGCCTCCGGTTTATCTGCGCCTGCGCGCGTCGTCTTGGCCTGCCTCCAGAAGCCATCGAGTTTCAGATGCTCTATGGCATTCGCCGCGACCTGCAAGTGCAACTGGCGCGCCAGGGCTATCCGTTGCGCGTCTATGTGCCTTATGGCACCCACTGGTATCCATACCTGATGCGCCGATTGGCCGAACGCCCGGCCAACCTGTGGTTCTTTCTTTCCCACTTCGTGCGCCGGTGAACCATGTGCGGACGTTTTGCGCTGGCACTGGATGCCGCTGCACTGCAGCAAGCCTTCCCCGCGTTCACTTTCCCGGTGGCATGGACGCCGCGTTATAACCTTGCTCCGGGCCAGCCCATTCTTGTTTTGCCGAATGATGGCACCCGGCGCGCGGATGTTTTCCTGTGGGGATTGATTCCCTCCTGGGCCAGCGATCCCCGTATCGGGCAACGCCTGATTAACGCCCGCGCCGAGACGCTGGCGGTCAAGCCGGCTTTCCGCGCAGCCTGTCGCTACCGGCGTTGCCTGGTCTTTGCGAGCGGCTTCTTCGAGTGGCGTCTGGTAGGAAAAGATAGAATCCCTTACTTCGTGCGTCTCAAATCGGGACAGCCTTTTGCCTTTGCTGGTTTATGGGAGAACTGGCACTCGCCGGATGGTTCACAGGTGCTCTCGGCAACTATCGTGACCACACGGCCCAATGAATTGCTGGCACCCTTGCACGACCGGATGCCGGTCATTCTTGCTCCGGAGGCGCTGCCGTTGTGGCTGGAGCCGACGCCACAGCCGCCGGCGCATCTCCAATCCCTGCTACGGCCTTACCCTGCGGAGGAAATGGAAACCTATCCGGTGTCCACGCTGGTCAATCGTCCAGAGAATGATGATCCGCGCGTGATGGCGCCGGTCAGCCGTTTGGGGCAGGAAATAACGCAGGGGATGCCAGATGATGGCATCCCCTGAAATACCGGGACAGAGGTTGTGGAAGCAGGGCGCAATTATCGAAACACACTTCCACAACTGGCGACAACTTCAATGCGGGCAATCTGGAGGTAGGTGTCCTCACCCACCTGAGGATCGCTGACCTGGAAATCGAAAGGCTTGCTTTCGCCGGGAGCGAGCTGGTCAATGGTTTCGTCCAGCGATCCCAGATAACCGGCCTCAATGAGCACCAGCTTGCCGTTCGCGTCGTAACCGGCAACGACCGGCTTGGGGTCATAGCATATGCCACTGCCCTTATTGGTGAAGACGCCGCGCACGTTATACCAGGAATGGCTGTTCAGGGAGGTTTCTTCGTCTTTCGTGACCTCAAGCTGGCTGATTTCACCCAGGGATGTGTCGTCGGAGGAGAAAGCCTTGAGGTTAACGACTTCGTAACGCCCGTACTGGCCAGCAACACCTTCGAGGTCGCGCACCAGCGATACCAGAGCAATTCCGCCGGCCGGTATCTGCAAGTTATCCGCGCTCAGGAACTGCCCACCCGCGCCAGTGGTATCTGTCACTGCCATTTCGTTGCCGTCCTTGTCGTAGAGTTTCACTTCCACTTCAATGTAATTGATGGTGGTGTTGGAATGATTCTCAACGATGCCGACGATGTGCAGGAAATTGGTATAGTCCACGTAATCCACACCAGGAACGAAGACCAGATCACCCTGGGAGACGTTTTTACCGCCTGTGCCGACTTCGGCCGCGGGTTGAGTCGCGGCTTCGGCTGCGGGTTGAGTCGCGGCTTCGGCCGGCGGTTGAGTGGCTTGCTGGGGAGCGGTTTGCTGCGGATTGTTTTCCTGAGCCCTGCTCGTGGCTGTCCCTTGAGCGCCACAGCTCATCGTGACCAGCACCACGGCAGCCACGCAGGCAAAAAGAAGGATTCTGGATTGAGGTGATTTCATGTGTTTTCTCCTGTGATAAAGATACAATGATCCAACCTGGCTGGAAGGCGCCTCTCTGGTTCCGCGTTAAGGTGCTTCCAGCAACGTCCCGGTACAGATTGCTCTACGCTGTACGAGTAAAAAAGTTTCATTGTCTGATGGGGAAAAATCTTTTGTCTGAACTGCCTCCGCCGCCCGCGAAAGCGTAGCCTGCACAGTCGCCGTTTTCGCCGAAGGCAACGACACGGCAGGCGCTCGTGTTCGCCTCGTTTTCATGCTCTTCGCGGTTAACTACCTGCCCACTACCCATCCTTTTCATTGCGAGCCGCCATAGGCGGCGAAGCAATCCCCTTACCTGCCAAGAGATTGCTTTCCCCACGCTACGCTCTACCACGCTCCGCTCGTGGCAGACGGGACATGCGCTATGCCCGCAATGACAAGAGGCAGAGGGTTCTTCGTTGCTTATGGCAGGTAGTTTGACAACGTTAGTTACCTGCCCCCTGTCATTGCGAGGCAGCAATAGGCCACGCCGAGACTCGCCTGAGGCGCCGCCGAAGCAATCCCCTCGCGAGTCAAGGTAAGCAGTCTCCCAGTTAGCAGGGGATTGTTTCGGGCAAAGAACGCCCTCGCCATGACAACGATGCCGAAATATAACATTGTCAAAGTAGTTATCTTCGCGGAGCGAACCAGGGATCGTTATCCAAAGGGACAGGCCGCGCTTCTGCTGCTGACGCTCAATCCGAATAGGAGGTGGAGCACTTGTACAGGACACTGGCTGGCGTAATCACCCGCACCGGCCAGTTGTCATCCAATACCTGATAGGCTTTCAGGTCATCGAGAAGGGGCGTCAGGAGGCGTTTGGCTTGCCAGCGCGACAGGTGAAAGGCGCGCCAGTCCGCCTCACGGCGCGTGGAGGCCACCTGCAGATGACAGACCAGCACTGCCCCGGCCGCGTCGCGCGTCAGCGGCGGTAGATCCTCGGACTGAAAAGCCTCCACCAGCGCCGGCACAGCGTCATCGGAGAGCGAGGCCAGGTAGGCCACATCCAGGCCCTGGCCGGCCGCGGCGCGCTCCAGGTTCTGGCGGACGATGAAGCCGTCCACGTTGAGCAGGCTCAGACTGGCCGCGAAACCGAGCGCGGCCAGCAGGAAGGTCAGGGCCGCCTGGCGCTGGCGTTGCAACATGTCCAGCATGGCCACCGCCGCCAGGATGATTCCCAGCCAGATCATGAAGACATGCGTGTAAATGCGCAGGCGAGAGAAACCATACGCCGCCTCGTAGAGCAACAGGCGCTGAAAAGCCGAAACCAGGATTACCCCGACCAGAACGACCATGGCCATCCCCAGGCCGGAGAAGACCCAACGCTGAGTCTTGCCCTCGCGCCTGACCATGCTGCTCAGGCCAAGGAAGAGCACCAGGCTGAAGAAGGCCACAGTTACCAGTTCGCCGAAGCCGCGCCGGGCGTATTCGGCGTAGGTGTAGCCGGCCTCATGGATGTTGGCCTGTCCACCGAAGAAATACTGGAATTGGATGACAACGAAGACCGTGAAGAGCGCCACCACTGATCCCAGCACGACAGTTGCCTGGATGAAACCCAGGAAAGGCGGCACGAGCGGCCTTTCGGCGCCGATCCGTTTTTCCTCGCTGCTCTTCTGGATGGCATGCAGGAAGACGCCAGCCAGCAGGTAGGCCACGCTCACAATCAGGACGCCGCGCAGGAGGTATTCGGGCAATTTCTCCAGGTGGAAGAAAGTCGCGAAATCTTTCAGCCAATCGGCAAAGATCATATCGGCGGAAGCCAGCAGGGAGGCAAAAATCGCCAGAATCGGCAGGGCGATCAACAGCCCGCCCACAACCGCGCCGGCCTGTTTCCGAGTCTTATGCGCCCCCGCTTTCCTGTCGGTCAGACTGGCCTCCGCGTCCGCTTCCCTCGTCGCCAGAAAGACAATCGGCCGCGCCAGCATACTGCCGATCAATGCCAAAAATCTGACCAGATAGTCGGCCGGGCCGTAGCGGAGCCAGCCTCCGCCCCGGACAGTCACTGCCAGGATGCCCATGAGCAGCAGCGTCAAGGCCACGGCCAGGAATACGGTCATTGGCTCCAGACGCCAGAAAGTGGTCGCGGCGAAGAATAACAACGGCGGAAGGAGCAGGAGCGCCCGCCAGGCCGGCCGCGCCCCTTGCAAGCCGAGCGACAGGAAGCCACCTGCCAGGCACAAGACGACGAAAATGGCAAAACTGATACCAGGGGCATGTTTCCAGAACAGGAAATCGAAGAACCACCCCAGCACCAGAGCCGTGATCCACACCCCGTCAGGACGTTTCATGATATACCTCCTCGACAATTTTTGCCTATCATACACAGGACGGGCTGGCAACGGCTATCAAAAACTATCAACATGGATCATTATTCAGCCATGTCATTGCGAGCCGCCTTTTGGCGAAGCAATTTCCTGTTTATCAGGCCAGATTGACCGCCTGGGGATTGCTTCGTCGCAAAGAACGCTCCTCACCATGACATGCACAACGGTTTTGATGCAGGGCGTAACAACCTACCCACTATCCATCCTTGTCATTGCGAGCCGCCGCAGGCGGCGAAGCAATCTCCCTTGCTTGCCGGGAGATTGCTTCGCTACGCTCGCAATGACAAGAGGCAGAGGGTTCTCCATTAGCCATGGCAGGTAGTTACTGCAGGGCTGAGTAGTTGCCAACATGGAACAGATTTTACGCCATTCCCTGCCCGGGGCGCCGCGGGGCGGCAGTAGCCGCGGCTGGGCCGTGCTGATGTTACCCCTGGGTCAGTATGTCATCGGACCGGTCAGGCTGCTGCCGTTCGGGAGGATCTGCGTCGCGGGAAGATTAAAAAATGCTAGTTTATGACGTAAAACGCTTGACATTCTGCAAGATTTTGATTAATATAATGATTGATTATGATTGATAATGATGTTTTATGCAACATTACCGGAGGGCAACGATGTCCCTGCCTTTCATTACCAATGTAGACCGTCAGGCTCAGATTCTTCGTATGCTGGAGGAGCGAGGGCGTATCAGCCTGGCTGATTTGACTGCCACCTTTCAAATCAGCGAAGCGACCGCTCGCCGTGATCTGGATGCTCTGGCGGAACAGGGTAAAGTGCAGCGCGTTCATGGTGGAGCGATTCTGTTGCGTCAGTCAGCGCCAGAGCCGCCGATCCTGCGGCGTCAGGAAGAGCAGGCAGAGGAAAAAGAGCGCATCGGGCGTGCTGCGGCGGCGCTGGTGCAGGATGGGGAAACGGTCTTCCTGGGTTCTGGCACTACCACCTTGCAGGTGGCCCGCGCCCTGCGCTCTCGCCAGCGTTTGACCGTGCTCACGAACTCGTTGCCTGTCATCAATACCCTCGCTGGCCAGGCAAACCTGACCGTAGTCGTCCTGGGCGGTCTCCTGCGTGATAGCGAACTCTCTTTTATTGGCCATATCACCGAGAAGGCGCTGGCGGAAGTGCGCGCGGACAAAGTTATCCTGGGCGTGCGCGCGATCAGCCTGGAGTATGGTCTGACCAATGACTATTTGCCGGAAGCCCTGACCGACCGTGCCATTTTGCAGTGTGGGCGTCAGGTAATTCTGGTTGCCGACCATACCAAACTGAATACTGTTGCTGCGGCTTTCCTGGCGCCTCTGACGGCCATTCATCATCTGGTGACAGATTCCCAGGCTCCGGCTGACTTTCTGGATTCCCTGCGCGCTCTTGGGATTCAGGTCACGATAGCCTGAGTTTTCTGAGGTTGGAGAGAACATGTTACTTCAAGAATTCTGTCCTCGTTCGCAACTGGTGGTGAAAGCCACTCCCATTTCCCGGCCTCGCTTTCCGGTGATCGATGCCCACAATCACCTTGGCGAGCCGTTCGGCGAAGGCTGGGATCGGCGTCCTCTCCCTGAACTGCTCGATCGTCTGGACGAGGCCGGCATTGTTCACTATGTGGATCTGGATGGCGGCTGGGGTGAAGAAATTCTGGCGCGGCATCTGGATTATTTTGCGGCCCGGGCGCCAGAACGTTTTCGCGTCTTTGGCGGCGTGGACTGGAATCAATGGCCGCTCAAAGGGGACTCGTTCCCCGACTGGGCGGCTGCCAGGTTGCGAGAGCAGGCCGCGCGCGGCGCCAGCGGCTTGAAAATCTGGAAGAATTTCGGGCTAACCGTTCAGGATCAGCGGGGACAGCGAGTCGCTGTTGATGATGAGCGCTTGATACCCATCTGGGAGACAGCAGCGGAGTTACGTCTGCCGGTGGTGATTCACGTCGCTGACCCGGTGGCCTTCTTCGACCCGCCCGATCGCTACAACGAACGTTGGGAGGAACTGATGGCCCATCCCGATTGGGCCTTCACCAGCCCGCCTTTCCCGCCCTTCATGGACATCATGAACGCTTTCTACAATCTGGTCAGGCGTCATCCGCAGACGACCTTCATCGGCGCGCACGTGGGCGGTTATGCCGAGAATCTGGCCTGGGTGGGGAAGATGCTGGATGATTGTCCCAACTACTATGTGGACATTGCCGCGCGGCTGGGCGAACTGGGCCGCCAGCCCTACACCGCCCGGCGCTTTTTCTTGAAATACCAGGATCGCATCCTCTTCGGCTCCGATTTGGGCCCCGATCCGGAAGCCTATCGCCTGTATTATCGCTTCCTGGAAACCGATGACGAGTACTTCAACTACAACGTGGGCGAAATCCCCCAACAGGGACGCTGGTACGCCTATGGCATTTTCCTGCCCGATGAGGTGCTGGAAAAAATCTATCGGCGCAATGCAGAACGCATTCTTGGGAAAGGTGGCTGAACATCATGAACGGAGAGTTTACTCGACAGGAAATTCTTTCGCAGCCGGAATCCTGGGCGGCGGCGTTAACCGTGTTGACCAGAGCCCGGCGGGATATTCTGTCCCTGGCACCCACACGTCGTTACCGGCAGGTGATCTTTACCGGGTGTGGGTCAACCTACTATCTGGCGCTGGCCGCCGCTACCCTGACGCAGGAACTGACCGGCCTGCCGGGCCGCGCCTTGCCGGCCTCGGAACTCTGGCTTTACCCTCGCGCCTCGTATGTCGATGAGCCGACCCTGCTGGTCGCGGTGTCCCGTTCCGGCGAGACGACGGAGACGTTGCGCGCCTGTCAGGCATTTCGCGCTCAACAACGGGGCGAACTCGTGACGCTTTCCTGCTACCCGCAAGCGCACCTGGCAACGATGGGCGCGTTGAACCTCGTCTTGCCGTCAGGGCAGGAGCAGTCAGTGGCGCAGACGCGCGCCTTCTCCACGCTCTACCTCGGCACAGTGGCGCTGGCAACGTTGTGGGCCGGCCGCGACGATTTGTTCGCGGCGCTGGAACGCTTGCCCGACGCCGGGCGCAAAGTTATCGAGCAGGCGCTCCCCCTGGCGGCAGAGCTGGGGCGCGATCTGTCCATAGACCGTTTCTACTGGCTCGGCTCGGGGCCGCGCTACGGCCTGGCCGCTGAACTCAGCCTGAAGATGAAAGAGATGTCTCTCACACACAGTGAACCTTTCCATTTCCTGGAATTCCGTCATGGGCCGAAGAGTATGGTGACGCCCTCCGCGCTGGTCATCGGCCTGCGCTCTACCGTCAACGGTCAACATGAGATGGCGGTACTGGAGGACGTGCGTGCTTTGGGCGGTCGCGTTCTGGCGCTGGCGGAGGCCAATGCGGATCTCGCTTTCCAATCCGGCCTGGACGAGGCTATCCGCAATCTCCTGTATCTGCCTCCTGGCCAGTTACTTGCTCTGGAACGCGCCCTGACCAGAAAACTGGACCCAGATCATCCCAATCATCTGGAAGCCGTGGTTCAACTGAAGGAGGTGATGCCTATTGACGAGGATATGATTGCGCTGGAATGAGATGCGTTCCCATGTTTATTCAATGTTAGAAAGGAGTATACGGAGATGAAAAAACAAGTATGGTTCGTGATGGCTCTGGCAGTAGTCTTGTTGGCCGCTTGTGGCGGCAGCAAGACGGCTACTTCTGAGCCGGCCACTTCTGAGCCGGCCACTCCCGCTCCCGCCGGTGAGGCGACAGCAGCGCCTGGCGGTGGAGAGAAGACCGTCCTGCGAATGTGGGTGCACACCAACAACGCTTTCAATGCTGGCTATGAGGCCTTGATTGCCGCCTATGAAGCCGCTCACCCCGACGTGGATATTCAACTGGAGAACTTCGAATACGGTCTCTACATTCAAACCCTGCAAACCGCCATGCCTGCCGGCGAGGAGGCCGACATTCTGCAACTGTTCGGCACCTGGGTGGCTCAGTATCATGAACGTCTGGCACCGGTGCCGCCCGAGGTGATGACTGTCGAGCAGGCCCGGCAGACCTTCTATGCGGCGCCGATCGGCGGTTATATTGTTGATGGGGTTCTATATGGCATGCCGCAGGAGTTCAACTGCGAGTACGGCGGCGTGCTGGTCAACAAAACCAAATTCGAGGCCGCCGGCCTGACCTATCCCCCGCAATGGAAGACGATGGATGATGTGCTGGCCGATGCGCTGAAACTGGTGCAAAAGGATGAGAGCGGCATGATGAGCGTGGCCGGCTTCGACTTCGTGGCGGCAGATCCCATTTCGGCCTCCTTCCTGGCCGGAATCAAGCAGCGCGGTGGCGACTACTGGAATGCTGACCACACGGGCTTCACCTTCAATACACCGGAAGCCAGGGCTCAGTTGCAATGGATGGTGGATGCCGTGAAAGCGGGCGTGGTGGATCCGGTAGTCTTCAACGACAGCACCAACTTCGTCATTGACGCCTTCTTCCAGGGCAAGGTCGGCATCGGGTACATCGGCTCCTGGGCGATCGCCTTGGGCAAGACCAATTACCCGGACTTCGCGGATGAATGGGATTATTTCATCCTGCCTCCCATTCAGGGCGATACGCCGGTTTTCGTGGCTGATTCGGGTTGGGGCCTGACGGTTTCACCCCACAGCAAGCATCAAGACATTGCCTGGGATTTTGTCAAATTCGTCACCGCTGATGTGAAGAATGCCACCCAATGGAATATTACCAGCGGGACGATCCCGGCCATGCCGGCAGTAGCCGAATCGCCGGAAATTGCGGCGGCTGAACCCTGGGTGGCCAAGATGCTGCCCATGCTGCCCTATGGTCAATATCTGGGCAATATGCCGGACCGCGACCGCGTGATGTACGAAATCATCTACCCGCACATCCTCAACGCATTGCAGGGCGTGGAGACGGTAGATCAAGCCATCGAGGCGATTGACACCGAAGCGAACTCGACGTTCCAGTGAAACAGGTACGGATGGGGCAGCGCCGGAGATGCGGCTGCCCCATCTCCTCCTATTCTACTCTGTAAAGGCGGTGCTTTATGACTTCTCTTGCGCAAGGAAAGAACGCCTCGCCCCGGCTGAAAAGCGGGTTGGCCATTGCCAAACAGCGCTTCGTCAACAGTGTGACCATTCCGCTGCTGCTCTATGAATCTCTGGCGATCTTTGTGCTGGGTTGGGCATTCGTGCTCATGTTCTTTGAATACAGTCCCGGCCGGCTGGGCGGGCCGATTCTGGGCCTGGGCGGCAGCAATCCCTTCGTGGGGCTGGGACATTTTATCGAAATGGTGAGCGGCAATTCGGTGCGCGCGGTTCTCTTTCGCACCAGTCTGCGCAACACCCTCATTTTCGCGTTCGCGGTGCTCCCCCTTAACCTGCTGATCACCCTGCCACTGGCCTGGTTGTTGGAAATGGTTAGCCGCTATAAGACTCTTTACCGCACCATTTACTTTATGCCAGTCCTGACCTCCTCGGTCGGCGTGGCCTTGATCTGGATGAGCATGTACGATCCCCAGGCCGGCTGGCTCAATGCTATTCTCCGTGCTCTGGGTGGGAAGCCAGTCGCCTGGCTATCCGACCCGCGCGCCGGTTTTGCCGGCGTCTCCATTGCCATGTGGGCGGTCATCCTGGCCTATCTCTGGCAGGACTATGGTTACAACATGGTGATTTTCATCGCGGCGTTACAAGGCGTCCCTCAGGAATTGAAGGAAGCGGCCATGATTGACGGCGCCTCCTCCTGGCAAATCTTTACCCGCGTCACGATACCGCTGATTCAGCCTACCCTCCTCTTCGTCTGTGTCATGACCATGCTTTCCTCCTTTCAAGTCTTCGATATTATCCAGGTGATGACCAATGGCGGCCCCAACAACCGGACCGAAGTCCTGCTGCTGGATATTTACAAAAATGCTTTCCGTTACCAGAGCATGGGCTGGGCCGCCGCGGAAGCGTTCGTTCTATTCCTGGTGGTGATGATAGTGACTGTGATTCAGATGCGGGTCTTACGCACCCGATGGGAGTATTGACAATGAGTGCTACCTATGCTTTTCTTCCCCTCGCGCGACGATATCGCCGTTATCGCCGGCATTTCCAGCAGGGATTGGTCTATCTCTTGCTCACCGCTGGTCTTTCCTTTACCCTGCTCCCCTTTCTCATGATGATTTTCAGTTCGTTCAAGACGAACACCGAAGCCCTGCGCGTTCCCCCCACTTTCTGGCCCCAACATTTTACACTGGAAAATTACATCAAAATCCTGAATGATCCGAAACTGCCGTTGCTGAAGTTTTATCTCAACAGCACCTTTGTGGCAGCCTTCAACGTCTGTACCACCCTTCTTACCAGTTCTCTGGTCGGCTACCTGTTCGCCAAATACGAATTTCGCGGCAAGCGTCTGCTCTTTGGCTGGTTTCTGACGACCATGATGATTCCCGCGCAGATTACCATGATTCCCAGTTACCTCATCCTGGCCAGACTGCACCTGATCAACTCGCTCTGGGGTCTGGTCATCTTCAGCGCCGTGGATGCCTTCGGTATCTTCATGATGCGCCAGTTCTGCGAGACGCTGCCCAACGAACTGATGGATGCCGCCCGCATTGATGGCGCCAGCGAATGGCAAATTTACTGGCAGATTGTGTTGCCGCAACTCGGCGCGCCGCTGGCAACGCTGGGCATTTTGGGTTTCATGGCCAACTGGAACGCTTACCTGTGGCCGATGATTGTCCTGCAAAAGATCGAGGTGCGCACGCTGCCGGTCATCCTGACCTGGTTCAACTCCACGCATACCGGCCAGCCGGCAGTAGTCATGGCCGCGACGGTGCTGATTGTGATGCCGATTTTGATCGTGTTCATGTTCTTCCAGCGCTGGATCGTCCAGGGTTTCACCATGACCGGCTTCAAATAGGAGTGCGTCATGCGCCGCCTGCCTGTTTTCATGGGTTTTCTTCTCCTCTTGTCTGTTCTCCTCGGGGGCTGCCGTCCTGCCCCCGAGGAGCCAGACTGGCTTTCTGTGCACGATTTCCTCTATCAGCTGCAACACGCCGACCCCGAGCGCATCGGCAAGACCGCCTTTGACCTGATTGTGGTCCCCATCTCCGCCGCCGGCAACTCGCCGCAGGTCATCCCGGCGCTCAAGGATTCCCCCGGCGGGCCCAAACTGGTGCTCTGCTACATGAGCATCGGGCAGACCGAAAACTACCGCTGGTACTGGAACCCCGACTGGATCAAGAACCCTCCGCCCTGGCTGGATGTCCCCGATGGCACCTGGGCCGGCGATTACTGGGTCCATTACTGGGACCCGGAATGGCAGCGCATCATCTACGGGACGCCCGAATCGTATCTCGACCAGATCATCGCCCTCGGCTTCGACGGCGTCTATCTCGACCGGGTGGACGCCTACTGGTACTATCAAGAACAGGGCCGTCAGACGGCTGCCCGCGAGATGGTGGACTTTATCCTCGACTTTACCGAATACGCCCGCAAAAAACACCCCGGCTTCGGCGTTTTCCCGCAGAACGCCGAGGAACTGGGCGTGATGTTCCCCGACTATCTGAAGGCGATGACCGGCGTCGGCGTCGAGGACCTGTACTACGGCTACCCGCGCGACCACGAACCCAGCCCGGCCGAATGGACTGCTAGGCGCGAGGCTATCCTCGATCAGTGGGTGGCCGCCGGGAAACTCGTCCTGACTATTGACTACACCGCCCGTCCCGAACAAATCGCCGACGCCTACTGCCGCGCCCGGGCGCGCGGTTACATCCCCTACGTCACCGACCGCTCGCTGGGCCGCCTGCGCATCAACCCCGGCTTCGAGCCGGAGAAAGACCCCGCCGAGTGGCCCTGTCCTCCTGGTGGTACGCCGTGACGAAGAGCAATGGCTGACAGGAATGCTGTCTCCCTTTCGCCGCTAACACGCCTCGACCTCGCCCTGGCCCTGGCTGTGGCTTGCGCCAGCCTGGCGCTCTACGTGCGCACGTTGGCCCCCGGCCTGCTGTATGGCGACTCGGGCGAGTTCCAGACGCTGGTCTATAGCCTGGGCATGACTCACCCGACCGGTTACCCGGTCTATGTCCTCCTCGGGCGGCTGTTCACCCTGCTGCTTTCGGGCGATCCGGCCTGGCGAGTGAACCTGTTTTCTGCCGTTCTGGGCGCGTGGACGGTGGCCTGCCTGTATCTGATCGTCCGCTTGCTGGCCGGCTGGCGTCTGGCGGCTGTAACGGCATCCTTGACCCTGGCGATTATCCCTTTGTTCTGGTATTTCTCGGACATCGCCGAATTGTATGTTCCAGCCTGCGCTTTCCTGGGCAGTGTGGTACTCTGCCTGTTGCGCTGGCGTCAGAGCGGAAAATGGCCCTGGCTGGCGGCCTCGGCCCTGCTGGGCGGGTTGAGTCTGGGCGTGCATTCCTCGGTGGCCCTGGCGGCGCCAGGCGTG
This sequence comes from Anaerolineales bacterium, assembly GCA_034436275.1. GTDB lineage: Bacteria > Chloroflexota > Anaerolineae > Anaerolineales > Villigracilaceae > DAOTVX01. Next base: position 23,064 of record DAOTVX010000071.1, read on the forward strand.
CTGGTCTATCTGGTATTGACCACCCGCGCGCGCCGTGACTGGCTTGCGGCTTTTGGCGGGGCGTTGCTGGGCGTGCTTCTGGCTCTGGCTGCCTTCTTCGTGTTGGATGCGCACAATCCGGATGCCGGCTACTATCACGCCACGGTCGAACCGGCGCTGAGCGTCTGGAACATGACCACCGCCGACTTTGACTCGCCCTTCGAGCGGCTGCGCTTCCTGTACGCGGCCCGGCAGTTCCGCTATGCCATGTTCCCGGACCCGGCCAGGACCATGCCGGAAATCTTCGGCGCTTACGTTGATGCCCTCAAAGCCGGTCTGGCTCCCGGTTCTCTGGCCTGGATAGGATTGGGGCTGGTTGCCCTGGCCGTTCGGCGCTGGCGCGAAGGGCTGTTGTTGTTCCTCGGCTGGGGAATGCAGTTATTTTTCATCACCAACTATGCCATTTCGGATGTGGTCGTCTTTTTCGTGCCAACCTTCGTCTTTCTGGCCGTCTGGCTTGGGAGCGGGCTGGGCATGTTGCTGGACATTCTCGCTGGCGGTCTGAAACGTCTGCGGTGGCAGCGGTGGACCATCCCGACTGCCGCTCTGCTCGGAGCCGTTGTCCTCGGGTTAACCGTCCGCGCCATGGGCGGAATGATGGCCAGGGCCTGGGCGGCGCGCGCACCGGTTTTCATGTACGGCAGCGAATTCGCAGAATACCCTTACCCCCTTGCCGATGCGGATGCCGTTCGGACCAGAGCGCAGGCCATTGTAGACGCCGTTGAGGAGAATGCCATTGTCTTCCTCGACTGGGACCTCCTCTTCCCGTGCTACTACGTTGCCTGGCAGGAAGGCCGGCCTGGCATAGACTTCCACGAGACTTATCCGCAGGAAGGTGTGACCCAATTGGCCGATTCAACCATCGCATACATTGAAGCAAACGTCGCTTCGCGTCCTGTCTATTTCCTGACGCGCCCTCAAGGCAGTTCGATGCTCCGCTTCGATATCCGGCCTGTCCGGCGCGGCGGAGTTTCTCTTTATCAGGTCGTGGGTGGGCAGCCCTGACCAACCAGATACTTTGTTAGGAGAATTCTCTATGACCAAGATCACGTTTATCGGTGCCGGTTCGCTTGGCTTCACTCACCAACTGGTGCGTGACATTCTCACCTTCCCCCTGCTGCAGGACGCGACCATCGCCCTGATGGACATCAACGCCGAACGCCTGGAATGGGCCAGGAAGGGGGTGGAAAAATTGATTGCCGCGGGCGGCCATCCCGCCCGGGTCGAGGCCACGCTCAACCGCGCCGAGGCGCTCAAAGGCGCGGACGTCGTCCTGACCACGATTCTCGCCGGCTCAACCGAAGTCTGGCGACACGACATCGAAATCCCCAAGAAATACGGCGTGGACATCAACGTTGGCGATACGCGCGGCCCGAGCGGCATTTTCCGCTTCCTGCGCACCATCAACCCGATGATGGACATCGTGCGCGATATGGAACGCTACTGCCCCGACGCCGTCCTGCTCAATTACACCAACCCGATGGCGATGCTCGTCTCGGCCATTCAGAAACAATCCTTCATCACCGTCACCGGCCTGTGTCACTCGGTACAGGGGACGGCCATGATGCTGGCCGAATGGATCGGCGCGCCGTATGAGGAAATAGATTATCTCTGCGCCGGCATCAATCACCAGGCCTGGTATCTCGAATACAAATGGAGGGGCAGGGATGCCTACCCGCTGATTCACGAGGCCATCACCACCCGCCCCGAAATCTACAACGCCGAACCCGTGCGCAATGAAATGTACCTGGCGCTGGGCAAATACGTCACCGAATCGAGTGGCCACAACTCGGAGTACAACTGGTGGTTCCGCAAGCGCCCCGACCTGATCGAAAAATACTGCACGCACGGCACGAACTGGAACCCCGGCGAGTATGCCTACATCCTGAAGGAATACCAGCGCAACGAGGCCACCTGGAAAGACCAGGTGAAGGCCGAACTCGAACGTCCGCTGACTGCGGAAGACCTCCAGCGCGGCCATGAATACGCGGCCTACATCATCAACGCTCTCCAGGGTGGTGAGCCGTTCCGCTTCAATGGGAATGTCCGCAATACGCATCTGATCACGAATTTGCCGCAAGGCGCCTGCGTCGAGGTGCCGGTGCTGGTGGACCGCGTCGGCTTCCATCCTTTCCACGTCGGCGCGCTCCCGCCCGAATGCGCTCTGTTGACCCAACTTTCCAGTGGCATTGAGGAAATGGCCGTGCAGGCCTCCATCGCCGGCGACCCGACGATGGTCTATCGCGCCATCTGCCACGACCCGCTGACCGCCGCCGTCCTTTCGCTGGCCGAGATTCGGGAGATGACCAATGAACTCTTTGCCGTTCACAAAGA
>DAOTVX010000072.1:0-4308 GCA_034436275.1 Anaerolineales bacterium
CAGCTTGTCGGTCAGGTGGACGGCCTGGAAAGACCGTCCTACGTAAACGGTTCAATGCTTTCAGGTGAATTTGCGCTAAACAATGAGATGACCGATTTGTATAAAAAGTTGCTTAACACAGCACTAGAGGCCTGCGGCGCGTTCTCAGGGTCGCTCAAAGAGGGATATTTCCGTGCTTCCTGGGCGGGTTGTGGTCACGCTTGTTGTGGAGCGTCTCCAGGGCATTGATGAGGCGGGGGCGGGTCTCACGCGGCTCGATGACATCGTCAAGGTAGCCACGCTCGGCGGCCACATAAGGGTTGGCAAAGCGAGCGCGAAATTCGGCCACTAATTCGTCCTTGCGCCGCGCGGCATCGGCGGCCTGCTCAATTTCCTTGCGGAAGATCACCTCAATGGCGCCCTCCGGCCCCATAACGGCGATCTCCGCCCCTGGCCAGGCCAGATTTAAATCGCCGCGCAGATGCTTGCTAGACATGACGATATACGCGCCACCATACGCTTTGCGCAGGATCACTGTCAATTTGGGCACGGTGGCCTCGCTATAGGCATAGACCAGTTTGGCGCCGGCGCGGATGATGCCGCCATGTTCCTGGGCAGTGCCGGGCATGAAGCCGGGCACGTCCACGAAAGTGACGATGGGGATGTTGAAAGCGTCGCAAAAGCGCACAAAGCGCGCCGCCTTTTCACTGGCGTCAATATCCAGCACGCCGGCCAGAACCGCCGGTTGATTGGCCACCACGCCAACGGCATGTCCGCCCAGGCGCGCAAAGCCGATCACAATGTTCGGCGCGAACGCCTCCTGAATTTCCAGAAAGCCGCCCTCATCCACCACGCGACGGATCACCTCTTTGACATCATAAGGCCTGGAAGGGTCATCGGGCACCAGGCTGTTGAGGGCTTCATCCATACGCAACGGGTCATCCCCGGTCGGCACGTAGGGCGGGTCTTCCATGTTATTCTGCGGCAGGTAACTCAACAACTTGCGCACAAGGTAAAGCGTGTCTTCCTCGCTCTCGGCCACCAGATGACAGACGCCTGAACGGGTAGCGTGGACGGTAGCCCCCCCTAACGCATCGAACGATACGTCCTCGTGGGTAACTGCCTTGACGACGTTCGGGCCGGTGACGAACATGTATGCCGAACGCGACATGCAGACGAAATCGGTCAGAGCCGGTGAATAGACCGCGCCGCCGGCGCAGGGCCCCAAGATGGCCGAGATTTGCGGAATCACGCCGGAGGCCAGAGTATTCCGCAGGAAAATTTCGGCATACCCGGCCAGCGAGACCACGCCTTCCTGAATGCGCGCGCCGCCGGAATCGTTCAAGCCAATCAACGGTGCGCCATTCTTCAATGCCAGGTCCATGATCTTGCAAATTTTCTCGGCGTGGACTTCTCCCAACGAACCGCCGAAGACGGTGAAATCCTGAGAGAAAACGTAAACGAGGCGGCCATCAATCCGCCCCCAGCCGGTGACCACGCTGTCCGCCAGGTACTTCTGCTCGTCCAGTCCAAAGTCATGGCTGCGATGGACGACCAGGGCATCGGTTTCGGTGAACGAGCCTTTATCCAGCAACAGGTCAAGGCGTTCGCGGGCAGTCAGTTTTCCCTTTTTGTGCTGCGCCTCCACGCGTTCCGCGCCGCCGCCTTGACGTGCGCGCGCTTTCCGTTCGTACAAATCCTGGATTTTTCGGGGATCGGTCATGAGTCACCTTCCTGTGAAGAAACGTCGCGTCCGTGGATGAAAGGCGGCGCCCAGGGAAAAGAACAGCCAGACCAGCGACAGAACCAGCGCAAAAGGCCAGTTCGGACGCGGCGACTGCCAGAGCAGCCGATCAAGCCAGTACCAGACAACGTAACCGCCGAGAACGCCCGCCGCCAGCTGCCACGCCCGGCGGCGCCGGGTAAGCAAACTCCAGATCGCCCACAGCGCCCCCAACAGCCAGAACGCGCCGCTGCATGCCGGGTACAGCGGTCCGCCATGCGTCGGATACTGACGTAAGACATTCCAGAAAATCGCCGCCGCGCTCACACGCGTCGCGCCCCAGGCGGCCAGCAGCGCCGCCAGAACAATCAACACCCTGACCGGACCCGGCAAGGGCAGGGATTCGGGACAGGAAGGCAAACGGTGACTCTCATCCACAGGGTTTGACATGGCTTTTCAGGGAAAAGTGAGACAGCGCAGGCGCGCGTAATGGCCCGGCACTTGCCCAACCTCCCGCCACAGCCAGCAGCAGCGCCAGTCCCCAGGCCGTCACGGCCACGCCGGGGTTGATCATTCGTCCCAGTTCGCCGGCCGCCATAGGGACAATCACGGTCATCCCTGCGGCCAGCCCCAGACATACTGCCTGCCACGCCGTGCCAGGCAAACGGCGCGCGGCGCCATCCAGCAGGCATGATAGCCAGCGCGGCGCGCCCCGTTGCGCCACCCATCCTCCCGGCGCGACCAGCGTCAGGCCAGGCCCAGCCCGAATGAAGCCAGGGGAACGCGGGTAGTATGAATGGCTAAACAACACCGATTGACCGAACAGCAGTATGAATCCCCCTCCCGGCAACAAAAGGATGGCGGTGGATGACCTCTGCGTGGACATCTTTGCTTCCTCTACGCTTGAATTATACCGCCTACCTTCAGGAGGGACGTCTGCTTCCTTTCCCTGCCCTGCCAATGTCACATTTTCGCTGTTATTTCGGGAAACCTTCGTCGGACGAAGCCATCTTCTGCCAGATGTAAGATTGCTCCGCTATCGCTCGCAGTGACGGAAAACACAGCATGTCCAGAAGGTTTTTGGTCACTGTCTTCCAACCCCTGGCGCGTGGATCGCTGGCGCGAAAAAACGCCCCCGAACAAGCCACGCCTACCTGACCGAGCCGCTATGCATGCCTTCACGAGACATTGGTGGACGGTTTGCCCTGCCAGACAGAGCCAGGACAGGTAAATCCTATGACACCTTGTAATATCCCCTCGTCGTTGCCAGCCTTTTCCACAACATGGAATAACCATGTGGGCATTCTACATAACATTCAGAACGAGACAGGAAGCGCGTTGTTCCAGTAAACGCAACTGCCTCGCCTTTTCAACAGGGTAATTTGTGATGACCAGTTCTGTAATCTTTCCGCGTTTTGCGCCATTGCAGTTGATAGCCCGACTGGCTAATACTTCATCAATGGTGAAGTAAGGTAAATCATACAGAGAGCGGATGGCTCCGGTATCGGAGTTAGACAACATGACATATACCTTATTTCTACTCAGCGCGATGCAGACATCGCGTAGACGCTTTTGATCCGACAGTCCAAAGCCATTGGGTTGGTATGAGGTGAAATTGGCCGTTGGCGATAAAGGTTCATACGGTGGATCGAAGTACACCCAGTCGCCCGGAGCGGCTCTTTCTAAAACCGTTTCAAAGGGCGTACACAGAATATCCACCTCTTGCAAGGCCTGCGCAACGGCTAGCAAATTTTCTGGATCGAAATACGTTGGAGACTTATATCGCCCAAACGGAACGTTGAATTTTCCCTGCCGATTCACACGATACAAACCATTGTACCCTGTCTTGTTCAAATAAATCATGCGCGCCGCTCGTTCTGGCAAATTTAATTGCCACGGGTCCTTCTCTCGAAGAGTAGTAAAATTCCTTGCTGTGAGGAAAATCGGCCAGGAGTTTGATAACCTCTTGAACGTCATCCCGGATGGCCAGGTAGGTGTCAATCAACTCGGCGTTGAGATCGGAAAGAACGGCTCGCCGGATTCTCTGTGCCCGATACAAACGAAAGAAAAGAGCGCCGCTGCCCACGAACGGTTCATGGTAAACGTTAAACGCAAGCGGCATACGTTCCAATAATGCCTCTGCCAGTTGCGTCTTACCACCCGCCCATTTTAGAAACGGTCGTGGAACAGGTAATTTGCTCATCCCTGCAACGTAACAACCTACCCACTATCCATCCTTGTCATTGCGAGCCGCCGTAGGCGGTGAAGCAATCCCTTTGCTTGCCGGGAGATTGCTTCGCTACGCTCGCAATGACAAGAGGCAGAGGGTTCTCCATTAGCCAGGGTAGGTAGTTACGAAGATTTTCAGATTGCAGATTTTCGGATTGTACCGCATCCATTGCACAGAGCGCGCCGCCATTGGAATTGTCAATCCACAATCTGCCAGTCTTCAATCCACCTGGCAGGCTTTTTTGATTCTAACGGCTCGCGTAAGCGGCGGTTTGCCACCGAGAACCAGCCCGCGAAACGGACAATGATTTCGAGCAAGTAAAATCGCTTTAACAGTGCGTGGCAAACTGTCCGCTTCACGCTTTGTTGGGCAGGTT
>DAOTVX010000073.1:0-2711 GCA_034436275.1 Anaerolineales bacterium
ATCCATCCTTGTCATTGCGAGCCGCCGCAGGCGGCGAAGCAATCCCCTTGCTTGACGGGAGATTGCTTCGCTACGCTCGCAATGACAAGAGGCAGAGGGTTCTCCATTAGCCATGGTAGGTAGTTACGTTTTTGTACCAACTACAAAAAAACGCCTGTATCAAACGACTGGTGCAGGGTTATCGTCAGCGGCTGAATCTTCGAGCAAGGTTTTCAGGAAGGCGCGATCGGCCGCGCTGAGGGGCGCATGCGATAGCAAATCCGGGCGGCGCTGCACTGTTCGCCGTAAGGATTGTTCGCGCCGCCAGCGCGCAATGCGCGCGTGGTCACCGGAGAGCAAGACCTCAGGCACGCGCCAGCCGCGAAATTCCGCCGGGCGGGTGTAGTGAGGATACTCCAGCAGGCCCGAGGCATGCGAATCATCCTGCGCGCCGTCCTCATCCCCCAGAACGCCGGGCAGGAGACGGCTGACAGCGTCAATCAAGACCAGCGCCGGCAATTCACCGCCGGTCAGCACATAATCGCCAATGGAAATCTCGTCGGTCACCAGATATTGCCGCACACGTTCATCCACTCCTTCATAGCGTCCGCAAATCAGCGCCAGGCGCGGTTGAGCGGCCAGTTCCAGGGCCAGTTTTTGCGTGAACAACCGCCCCTGCGGCGTGAGCAAGATCACCGGGCAGGCAGGCGGCACGCCCAGGACTGCTTCCACAGCCGCGAAGATTGGCTCGGGCTTCATGACCATTCCACCCCCGCCGCCGTAAGGCTCATCATCAGTCACGTGATGCCTGCCCACCCCCCAGTCGCGCAAATTGTGGACCCGCACCGTTATCAGGCCACGCTGACGCGCGCGCTGGAGAATGCTACTCTCAAGGTAAGGAGGAAATACTTCTGGCAAAAGCGTGAAGACATCAAATTCCATACGCTCATTCTAGCCGCGACCTGTCTGGCTGACAAGCGCGTGTCCTGGCGAGGGTGTGACACATTTTTCGGGACAACGCAACGACCTGCCGGGATCGATTGGAAGGCAAACCGTCAACGAATGCCTACCACGAATAAACGCATCGCCGCGCCGCTTTCGTTGATTCGTTTCCCATTCGTGGACGGTCTGCTCCTGACGGGCTGGAAAGCCTGCCCTACGGCTGTCCGCGATTTGCTCCTGACGGGCTGGGAAGCCCGTCCTACGGTTGTCCGCGATTTGCTCCTGACGGGCTGGGGAGCCCGTCCTACGGTTGTCCGCGATCTGCTCCTGACGGGCTGGAAAGCCTGCCCTACGGCTGTCCGCGATCTGCTCCTGACGGGCTGGAAAGCCCCTTCTATGGTCGTCTACCGTCCAATAGAAAGCCCAATTCTCGACCGATGACTGCCCAACTTCCCCCGAAAATTTGAGCCATACCCGCCTGGCGAGAAGCGAGGAGCGGCGCATTGAGTGAAGAACGCGTAAACGATGAGCATCAGGTCAGAGTATAATCATGGCATGTGGTTGGTTTTGTCAGCCAGATTCCTGTTCGACCAATACCACGCGGGACCAGGTTGCCTATGAAAATTCTAACGGTTCTGACGTACTACCGCCCCCATACCTCCGGCCTGACCATTTACGCGGAGCGGCTGGCGCGCGCATTTGCCGCACGCGGGCATCAGGTCACGGTCATGACCAGCCAGTACGACAAATCCCTGCCGTTGGACGAGTGGATGGATGGCGTGCATGTCGTGCGCGTACCGGTCGCGGTGCGCATCAGCAAGGGAGTGCTGGCGCCGACCTTCGGCCTGATGGCAACGAAACTGGTCTGGCAGCACGATGTGATACACCTGCATCTGCCGCAATTCGACGCGCCCGGCGTGGCGCTACGGGCGCGGCTTTTCGGCAGGCCGGCGGTGTTGACGTATCACTGTGATTTACAATTGCCCCCCGGCTGGTTCAACCGCCTGGTCAACCTGGTGGTGCACTTCCAGAATCACCTGGCTGGCCTGCTGGCGCATCATCTGGTCACCTATACTCAGGATTATGCCGATCATTCCCCCTACCTCTTACGCTATCGTCACAAATTGACCCCCATCCTGCCGCCGGTCACGCTGCCACAGGCAACACCCGGCGCGGTAGAGGCTTTTGCCCGGCAGTATGCCACCCACGAGCGCCGGCCAGTGATCGGGATGGCGGCGCGCTTTGCCGCCGAAAAGGGCGTGGAGGTACTGCTGGATGCCCTGCCGCGCGTGCTGGAACAATATCCCAAGGCGCAGGTGCTCTTCGCCGGCCAGTATGAAAACGTCCTGGGGGAACAGGCTTACCATGACCGCCTGATGCCGCGCATTCGCGAGTATCAGGCGCGTGGGCAGTGGACCTTCCTCGGCGTCCTTTCGCCACAGGAAATGGCGGCGTTTTATCCCAATCTGGACGTACTGGTTGTACCCTCGTTAAACTCCACCGAGGCTTTTGGCCTGGTGCAAATTGAGGCCATGATGCACGGCGTACCCTGCGTCGCCTCGGCCCTGCCGGGGGTGCGGCAGCCGGTGTTGATGCACGGCATGGGACAGGTCATCCCTATTGGCGATTCACAGGCACTGGCCCAGGCCTTGCTGGAGATACTGGCCAACCGCGACCGCTACCGCAGCGACCGCGCGGCGTTGACGCGCACTTACGATCCCGATCGCATTGCCGGGGCCTATGAGGCTCTGTTCGCCTCCCTGCTTGACAGGATAAGACGCCGCCGGCCC
>DAOTVX010000074.1:0-14735 GCA_034436275.1 Anaerolineales bacterium
TTTTTTCAGGTTGCTATGGATGCTTCCTCTTCCTCCAAAGGCGCGCGTACTCGCCAGACGATTCTGGAAGCCGCCTATGCTCTGTTCCTGGCGCAGGGCTACTCGGCAACCTCGATGCGTCAAATCGCGCACCGCGCCGGCCTGGCCCTGAGCGGCATTTACAACCACTTCCCCACAAAAGAGGCTATCTTTTCCGAAGTCCTTCTGGCGCACCATCCCTATCGCCACATCCTGCCAGTCTTACTGCAAACCCCACTGGAGACGCCAGAACAATTTGTCCGCTGCGCGGCTCAAACGCTGGTCGAGGAACTGAACCGGCATCCCGATTTTCTCAAACTGATGTTCATTGAAATCGTCGAGTTTGGCGGGCGCAACCTTCCCGGCATCATCCAGCAAATCCTGCCTGAAATCATGCAATTGCTGGCACGGCTGGAAACGCAGACGGCGGCGTTGCGTCCGATTCCCCCTATCATCCTGCTGCGCGCTTTTCTCGGCTTGTTCTTCTCTTACTATATCACCGGTTTGTTGACTTCCCATACCCTTTTCGTCATCACCCAAAAGGATGCCCTGGAGTATTTTGTGGAAATCTTCCTGCACGGCATCCTGACCGAAAGTCCGCCGCATCCCTGACCCGGTCAGGAACGCCAGCGAGATTCCCTCCTGTGACAGCCCCGTTGAGACGCCATCCTGTAGCCGTAGCACTCAGGGGCTTGGGTTGACCGGCTTCCCCGGCCAGTTCGCCGTGGATACCACAAGCAAACTACAGAGGACTGCTTATGGGCACTCGTCTTCTCGCCATCATTCGCAAAGAATTCGTTCAAATCATGCGCGATCGCCGCGCGTTGATCATCATTCTCATCATTCCGATTATGCAGTTGATTCTGATGGGGTACTCCGCGACCAGCGACGTGCGCAATATTTCGCTGGCTGTTTTCGATCAGTGCCGTTGCTCGGCCTCGCGCCGTTTGTTAGACGCCTACCGCGCGGCAGATTATTTCCGCCTGACCTACATGGTCAACTCCGAGGAGGAATTGCGCACGCTGATTGAAAGCGCCGACGCGCGCGCCGCCATCATAATCCCACCCGATTACGATCGACAACTGGCAGAAGGAAGGGCACAGGTGGCCTTTATCCTCGACGGTTCTGACCCGACGGCCGCCTCCACGGCCCTTTCCGCGGCCACGCTCATTGGGCAAAACCATGCTACCGCCCTGCTCACCGAACGTCTGGCGCAGCGCGGGATTGAGCCGGCCACGCTGCAACCGCCGCTGGAGGTCCGCACGCGCGTCTGGTACAACCCCGATTTGCTCAGCGCTTACTTCATGATTCCGGGCGTGATTGGCATGATTCTCTATGCCGTGACCTCAATTCTCACCGCCACGGCGGTCGTGCGCGAGCGCGAACGCGGCACGATTGAGCAATTGATCGTTACCCCCATCCGCCCCTGGGAACTGATTGTCGGTAAATTGTTGCCCTACGTCATTCTGGCCTTTGTAGACACCCTGGAGGTGCTTATCCTGGGCCGCTGGTGGTTTGATGTACCGATTCGTGGAAATTTGGGGCTGTTGATCGGGCTTTCCGGCTTGCTGTTGCTCTCGGGGCTGGGCATCGGTCTTTTTGCCTCCACCATGGCCAACACACAACAGGAAGCCATGTTGACCGTCTGGTTAACGCTTTTGCCGAGCATCTTTCTTTCTGGCTTTTTCTTCCCGCTGGAGGCCATGCCCCGCTGGCTGCAACTTATTTCCTACATTGTTCCCCTGCGTTACTATCTCGTGATCATTCGCTCGCTCCTGCTCAAAGGAGTGGGCATACAGCCCATCTGGACGGAGTCGCTGGCGCTGGCGTTGTTCGGCCTGGTTATCATGACCGCAGCCGCGCTGCGGTTCCGCAAACGTCTGGATTAAGGAGTTGACATGGCGCACAAACGTCCCCCACTTTCCCTGATAATCCTTCTCCTGCTGGCGCTGGTCCTCGCCATCTACTTCGGCATCCGTTATTTGCAGCCTCCCCAGGACCAGGCGTTGACCGCTTCCGGCACCATTGAGGCCGTGGAAGTTTCCATCGCTTCTGAACTGGGCGGTAAAGTAGCAGAAGTATATGTGGATGAAGGTGACGCCGTGCGCGCAGGCGACGCGCTCTTCCGTCTGGACGACACGCTGCTGCAGGCACAACGACGCGTGGCCGTGGCCAACCTGAACCTGGCGGAAGCCGCCGCGGCGACAGCGCGGGCCTCGCTGCGCACCGCCCAGGCGAACTATACGCTCGCCCTGGATACCGCACGCGCCGAAGCCGCTACGGCCCGTACTGCCCTCTGGCGCGCGGCCATGCCGGCCGATTATGACCTTCCCGGCTGGTACTTCAGCCGCGCCGAGGAGATTGCCGCCGCGCAGCAGGAAGTCGAGACCGCCCATAACGACCTGCAGCGCGCTCAGCAGGCGCTGGATCACCTCTTGCACGATGCTCGCGGCGCAGAATTTCACGCCGCAGAAGAGCGTCTCTTGCACGCCCGTATCGCTTTTCTCGCCGCCCAGGATACGTTAGAAAAGGCCCGAAACGCCCACGATAACGAAGAACTGCGCGACTCGGCGCAGAACGCTTACGACGAGGCACAGCAGGAGCTCCAGGACGCTCAAGAAGCCTACAACGATCTGGCCGATAGAGACATCGCCAGGGATATTCTCTCCGCGCGCGCTGACCTGGCTGCCGCGCAGGAACGCTACGAAATGGCCCAAGACCGTCTGCTGGCGCTGCAAATCGGCAGCGATTCCCCGCGTCTGGCTGTGGCTCAGGCCACTCTGGACCAGGCACAGGCGGCAGTGGAACAGGCGGATCAGGCCGTGGCTCAGGCGCGCGCCAGCCTCGACCTGCTTGACACGCAAATCGCCCGCTTGACCGTCACCGCACCGTCGGACGGGATCATCCTGACTCGCTCTATCCAGCCCGGCGAGGTACTTTCCCCCGGCGGTGAGGCCCTTACCCTGGCGCGTTTGGACGAACTGACCATTACCGTTTATGTTCCCGAGGACCGCTATGGTCAACTGTCGCTGGGTCAGGAAGCCAGCGTAAAAGTCGATTCCTTCCCCGGCGAGACTTTTAAGGCCACCGTTGTTTATATTTCGGATCGAGCCGAGTTCACCCCGCGCAACGTCCAGACCGTCGAAGGCCGCTCCAGCACCGTCTACGCGATTCGGCTGCGGGTGGAGGACCCTCAAAGGAAACTGAAGCCGGGCATGCCGGCGGACGTCACGTTCCTCTCTTCAGCGGCGAAATGAGTCCGGCAGTACCGATTCGCGCTTCATGAGTTGTCTGGAGAGGCGCGCCGAAGCCTCTTCCCTTTCTGCAGCTCACGCCAGAGACTCTGTCTGAGAACTTCCATGACCCAACGGATCAGCGTTCCAGCATCCCAGCGTGCTAGCGTACCAGCAGAGGCCCTGATCACGGCCCGGCAGCTGGTAAAATCCTTTGGCGCCATTCACGCCGTGGACGGCGTCTCGTTATCGGTGCAGGCGGGCGAAATCTATGGCCTGGTTGGCGCCGACGGCGCCGGCAAGACGACGACGTTGCGCCTGCTGGTTGGCGCGCTCCGCCCCGAGGCCGGCGAGGCGGCCATTGGCGGCGTTTCGGTGCTCCATCATCCTGAACGCGCCCGCCAGTATCTCGGCTACCTTTCCCAACGCTTCTCCCTGTATGAGGACCTGACCGTGCTGGAGAATATTCGCTTTTTTGCCGAGGTGCGCGGCCTGAAACGGGAGGAGTGGTTAAAACGCTCTCTGGAAATCCTGGATTTCGTCGGCCTGACGGCGTTCAAAGACCGACGCGCCGCCCAACTTTCCGGCGGTATGAAGCAGAAACTTGGCCTGGCCACAGCGCTGGTCACGCGCCCTCAGGTGCTGTTACTGGATGAGCCCACCACCGGCGTTGATCCCCTGACGCGTCAGGATTTCTGGCAATTGATCGTCCGCCTGATCACCGAACCGCTCGGCGATTCCGAGACTGGCGCGTCAAGGCGCGGCGTCCTGCTGACCACGCCCTACCTGGACGAGGCGGCGCGCTGCACGCGCGTTGGCTTCATGCGCGCCGGTCGAATCGTGGCCGAGGGCACGCCCTCTGAACTGCGCGCTCCGCTGCAGGGCCGCGTCCTCGAATTACACGCCTCGCACCTGCCCACCGCGCGACAACTGGTCGCCCCGCTGGAAGGCGTGGAGGACGTTCATGCTTTTGGCAGTTGCCTGCATCTGCGGCTGGCAACAGGTAAGGCCAGCGCGGTTACCGACGCTATCCACAGACTGGCCGCGGCGCACCCGGCACTGGGCCTGAGTGTCCGTCCTGTCTTGCCATCGCTGGAAGATGTTTTCATTGCGCTCTCCGAAGCGTAACTCTCCGAGGCTGTCATGTCCGCCGTAGTTGTTGAAAACCTCACCCGTCGTTTCGGGGCGTTCACCGCCGTTGACCACGTTTCGTTTTCTATTGAGGAAGGAGAGATTGTCGGTCTTCTTGGGCCTAACGGTTCCGGCAAGACGACCACGATCCGGATGTTGCTGGGGCTGCTGGCGCCATCCGAGGGAGGCGCGACCGTATTGGGCTTTGATGCGTTCCGTCAATCCGAACAGGTGCGAGCGCGCACCGGCTATATGTCGCAAAAGTTCGCCCTCTACGATGACCTGACCGTCTGGGAGAATCTCGCCTTCTACGGCGGCGCGTACGGGATTCGGGAACGCAAAGCCATCGAAGCCACGCTTGAACTGGTTGGCCTGCAGGCCCAGCGCGGCGCGCTGACCGGCGCGCTCTCGACCGGTTGGCGGCAACGCCTGGCGCTGGCCATAGCCATTATTCACCAGCCAAAACTGCTCTTCCTCGACGAACCCACCTCGGGCGTGGACCCATCTGCCCGCCGCGTCTTCTGGGATTTGATTTATCGGCTGGCCGAAGATGGGGTAACCATTTTCGTTACCACGCACTATCTGGATGAGGCCGAGTACTGTAAGCGAATTGGTATCCTGCGCGATGGTCGTTTGCTGGCTATGGATACGCCCGCCAACCTGAAGACGCAGGTCGTTTCCGAGATTGTCTGGGAAGTGAGCGTGGCGCCGCTGGAACAGGGGCTGACGGTCTTCGCGCGCACGGAGGGCGTGGTGCGCGCGGGCCTTTCGGGCGATCGCCTGCGCCTCCTCGTGCGACCCGGGCTGGGGCGGCGGGCGCTACAGGCCGCCGCGCGTCGGGCCGGTCTGCGCCTGATTCAGATCACGCCCGGCGAAGTCAGCCTGGAAGATGTTTTCCTGAGCCTGGCGCGCTGAACATGCGCCGGGAGTGAAGGCAAGGTAGATTGCGGAGGAGCGATGAAAGCCGATCTCGACTACTGGATGGAAGCACACGGCCTGGATGCGCTTCTGATCAACGGCGCTGCCCGCCATAACCCGCCCATGTATTACCTGACCGGCGGGGTTCATCTTTCTTCTGCCACTCTCATCAAGAAACGCGGCGAAACGGCAAGGCTATTCCATCAAGATATGGAACGCGAGGAGGCCGCCAAAACCGGCCTGCCCTGTATCCCCTACAGCGCTTATTCCTGGCGTGAACTGCTGGCGCAGGCGCAAGGGGATACAGCCCTGGCCACCGCTTTGCGTCTGCAACGAATGTTGACCGACGTGGGGGTCGCCGGCGGACGGCTGGGCGTTTATGGCCATGCTGACATTTCTTCCCTGTGGGCCACGTTGACTCACCTGTCGCGCCTGATGCCACAAATCGTGGTGGTGGGAGAAACGGCGGAGGATTCCGTTTTTCTCCACGCCATGGAAACGAAAGATGAAAGCGAGGTCGCACGCATCCGCCGTATGGGGCAGGTGACCACCACCGTCGTTCAGCGCGTGGCCGATTATCTCACCACGCGCCCGGTTAACAGCGAGGAAGTGCTGCTGCGGGAAGACGGGCAGCCGCTTACCGTGGGCGATGTCAAGGCGCGCATCAACCTCTGGCTGGCCGAACTGGGCGCCGAGAACCCGGAAGGAACGATTTTTGCCATTGGCCGCGAGGCCGGCATCCCTCACTCCAGCGGCAGCGAGACGGAAGCATTGCGCCTGGGAAGCCCGATTGTCTTTGATCTCTTTCCCTGTGAGGCCGGGGGCGGCTACTTTTACGACTTCACCCGTACCTGGTGCCTGGGCTACGCGCCGCCGGCGGCCCGCCAGCTATACGACGCAGTGCGAACCGTGTTCGAGACGATCCTGACCCGGGTCCGCCCCGGCCTGCCTTTCCCGGAACTGCACCGCCTGGCCTGTGAGCGTTTTGAGGCGTTGGGGCATCCCTCGCCGCTCCATACGGACGCGCCACGCACCGGCTATGTGCATTCGCTGGGACATGGCCTGGGGTTGAACGTCCATGAACGCCCCTGGTCCAGCCTGACTGCCGCCGCTGACAATCACCTCCGGCCCGGCGTGGTCATCACCATTGAGCCGGGGCTGTACTATCCAGAAGCCGGCCTGGGAGTGCGCATTGAAGATACGTTCTGGATACGCCCGGATGGGGGTCTGGAACGGCTGGCAGAATATCCTTACGACTTCGTGCTGGAAATGCGCAGGTAGGTTGGCTGTTTTTTGGGGGGATAGGTGCATCAGAATTGCAGGAACAGGCACACGCTTCAGGCTTGTTTTAAAAAAGACGCTTCGCTACAGGACGCGCCCGTTTCCTGTAGCGAAGCCTACCCAAGGAGGAGAATGCATATTTTATTATACCCGGCAGGATTAAAAGTACCTGAAAACCGCTTAAGAAATTTGTTAGAATTGCTGTAACTACCTGCCCACCCGTGTCATTGCAAGCCGCCAAAGGCGGCGACGCAATCTCAGGTTTCACAGAAGCAACAAGAACATTCATGAGACTCGCGAGGGGATTGCTTCGGCGACGACTCGGGCGAGCCTCGGCGTGGCCCTATCGCCGCCTCGCCATGACAGGGGGCAGGTAAGTACGAATTGCTCGACAAATCTACCACAGGGATTCAATGGCCTCCAAAGGTACAGGGCCGGCGCGCAGCAGGCGCGGCGCCACGCCACTGCAATCCACAACCGTAGAGGGGACGCCGCCAGGCGCAGCACCGCCATCCAGGATCAAGGGAATGCGTCCGGCAAGTTGTTGCCACACCTCGCCCGCCGTCGCAGGACTGGGGCGACCGGAAAGGTTGGCCGAGGTGACCGCCAGGGGGCCGGCCGCGCGCAATAACGCGCGCGCAACAGGATGATCGGGCATGCGCACCCCCACCGTCGGCGTGGTTGAAATGGCCGGCGGCAGGTCCGGGTGTTTGGGCAGGACCAGGGTCAACGGCCCAGGCCAGAAACGCATTGCCAGACGTAGCGCCGCCGCCGGCACCTCCGCCACAACTGCTGCCAGCTGCTCAATCTCGCCGATGAGCACGGGGATGGCTTTCTCCAGCGCCCTGTCCTTCACCCGATAAATGCGTTCAATGGCCGCGTTGTTAAAGGCCAGCGCCCCCAGTCCGTACACGGTATCCGTCGGAAAGGCTACCAGCTCCCCTTTTCCCAATACGGACAGGGCTTCCTTCAGCCAGTTCTTCTCAGCCACAGACAGGAGACGCGTTTCCATGACGCTTGCCTGACCGCGCCCTATTCCCCCGAACAAACCGCGACGTCCTCACAGGCCTTGATCTTGCTCTTTGGCGTCGTAGCCCGGGCCATTGCGGAAGAAATCATAGTTAGCCTGAATATCCTGGCGCAGATCCACCACCTCGCCCGCCTCCAGTTGCCGCACGCAATCGAGCACCACCTGATTGCCGTGATGATTGAGGCCCTCATAGTGCCCGGTCAGACCAACGCGGCTGATATACTCGCCGCCTCTGGCAACATAGGCCGAGGGCACCTCGTCCTCTGGGAAAATCGCCCCATAGGGACAGGCAGGTACACAAGCGCCGCAATCAATGCAGGTGTCAGGATCAATGTACATCCAGGGATATTGCTCCACAGGTTGGCCGGGCACAATACAATCCACCGGGCAGACCTCGATACAACCCCGATCGCGTAAACACAGGCTGGTAATAATGTGAGTCATAGATTCCTCCTGAATCACGGAATCAAATATTTGGATATATTATATCCTAAAAGCGGATTTTGGGAAGCGTTCCGTCGGGCCGGGGCGGCCAGGGTTGCTTCTCTTCTTCCACGCCGACTCGCTTCCGGATTTTCATCCCGCTCTCTGGCGCGGGGAAAGTCACGCGGCTGTGGACCACGTCGATCTCGAACGGCATGATGTTTACTTTTGTTACTCCTTTCTCCCCCAGGGTAACGAGCGCCAGAGCCGAGCGGCGCGTATCTGCCATACCGTGCTGATCGAAGAGGGCATTCCCCAGGCTATAGAAAACCAGCGTTTTGCCCTGTTCTGTCTCCAGCCAGACGGCAGGTTGCAGCACGTGAGGGTGATGGCCCCAGATGAGCGTCGCGCCAGCGGCGGCGAATTGTCGCGCCAACGCCTGCTGCCGATTGGTAGGCGCGGCCTGGTATTCAGCGCCCCAGTGAACAGAAACGATGACCAGCGCCCCATCCTCGCGCGCGGCGCGGATGGACTGCGCCGCCGCCCCGGCATCCAGCGGAAAAGAGAGGTCATCAAAGGCAAGGAAAGCCAGCGTCAAACCGTCCACCTGACGCACGACCGCCTCGTCCGCGAGGCCGATGGCCGTCAGCCCTGCCTCTTCCAACAGAGCGCTGGTCTCGGATGGCCCCTCTGACCCGCAGTCGAAGCGGTGATTGTTGGCAATGGAGAGCAAATCGAGACCCCATTCGGCCAGTATCTCGGCAGGAGCAGCCGGCGCGCACAGGTTGTATCCATCCCCGGTTTTTCTGGCCGGGGGATCACTGGACAGGGGGCTTTCCAGGTTAGCCAGCGCCAGATCGGCGGCGCGCAGGTGCGGCGTCAGGAAGCCAAACGTATCTGCCGAGGGCCTCACCCCACGTCCGAGGTTGATGTCTCCCAGCAGAGCCAGGGTCACGTTGCGGCGTGGCTGGCAGACAGAGAACGTCAAAGGGAACAGGCAAAGGAGGATTGCCAGCCAATGGGCAGGTGACCGTGGACGATGGTCAGGGACCATACCACCGTCCACGGTCTGCGCTTTACGGTCAGGTCTCACGGCGCAATAAACGTCCTGGTCCAATCGGGTTGAGGCGGATTGGAGCCGGCTTCCACCTGTGCTTGCCAGGCCTCATCGGTCATACGTTGATCGGGCGGGACAGTGAATTCGTAGTAAGTGAAAACCGCGCCGACGGCAATGCGCCAGGGCGAATCGGGCAAAATGACATAAATGGGCGTCGGTTGACCAATGGCTTCTTCCAGGACAACCAGGTTCACCAGATCAGTGGTGCCGGTGGCCACATCGGCGACCAGGGCGGCCTTTTGATCTCCCAGACTGGGCCGGTTGCCTTCGCCTTCCGTGTCAGCCGCGGCCAGGGTAAACTGTTCAAGTACGCCGCCCCAGTAGAGCATGTGCCAGTAGTCGTCGTCGGCGATCGGTTCTCCTGCCAGTTCACGCTCGGCGATGTTCTTCAGGAAGGTCAGTTCCTCGATGAGATTCTCGAGGTTACTGCGCGTCAGGTCGCTGAGCAACCCGCGCGCTTCGAGGCCGTCGCAGGTCATCTGCGCCAGAGCCAGCAGGCGGGCGTAGGCTTCGGGATTGGGTTCGACATAACTGTGAGGGGGTTCTGTCGATTCTCCTCCTCCGCCCATCTCGGCCATGACCTGCTTGGCGTAGAGGATGGTATCGTGCTTGAGTTCGGTCCATGATGCAAGGGCTGTGTGCAGGTCTTTGCGCGCCCAGGCCTGGGTCTGCATGAAAGGCGGATAAGCCGCGCCCTTGGGTTCAATCAGCGGCTGGAGGGCATAGAGCCAGGCCCAGTACAGGTTTTGCGTCCAGGAGTCTTCGCCCAGCGCCGCGATTTCGTGCTGAACTTTCGCCATCTGGCTGTCGTAACCGGCATAGCGCGCTTCGTTCATTTCGTGGACGAGGATATTGAACGCCTCGTCTGACCCCAAGGCCGCAAAGAAATCCAGGCCTTTGGGCAGGCCGCGCGGCATCTCTGCCGTGCCCACCTTACGCCAGATGAGTTGTCCAAAGACATATTCATCGAGGGTGAAGCGTTGACCCATGAAACGGAAGCCTTTGGTGACCTGCTCTTGATCTTGCCAGATCCAGACCCACATGGAGTTGATCTGCGGTGGTGGCAGGGACTCGCTGGCTTGTTTAAATTGGGCAAACCGCTCCGGGTCGGCAAAATCCGTCAGGGCTGGCGAGGAGCCAAAAATCTGATCGGAGAGCGCGCCATACTCGTAAATACCCAGGTCATCGGCCTTGCCGACGATGAAGACGGTCGGGTCATAGATGTTCTTCCAGAGCGTCAGGACTGGCGTGCCATCGGCAGTTACTGCCGAGCGCATGGCCTGGACGACCAGCAGGGCGCGCTGGGTCTCGAAATCGTCCATCAAACGGTAAGTCAGCCGTCCATACCACATCATGGCGCGAAAGTACCTTTGCAGGTCTTCCGAGCGGGTGTAGTGGCCGCGCGGGATGTATTGAGAGTAATCTTCAACGAGTTTTTTATCGCCCGCCAGATCGGGACGGTCCCACAGGGGGGAAACGGACGGCCCGCTGGCGGCATTGATGAGGGCCAGTTCGGCATCTACCAGCGTCTGGGCTTCGGGCAAGATGGGGTCGTTGAGGCCCAGCAAACGGTCGGCTACGCCGAAGAACGCTACGTTGCGCAAGGCCTGCTCTTCCAGCGCGGTGCCGCGCAGCGCCGTGTATTGCTCGCTCGTCTCAGCCAGCAAGGCGCCGCTCAGCGCGCGCAGGTCGGCAATGAAGTAGTCACGCTCCAGATCGCGCAACATCTTATCGAAGAGCAAATGGTAGACATGGTAGACCGAGTCGGTGGTAATGAACACCGGCAGGTCCTGATAGCGCCCATCTTCGTAAATCTGGTAGAACTCACGGTATGCTCCTGGCTTGGGCGCGGCAACCACGAAGCCGTTTTGCGCCAGAAGGGCGCGCTGAGCGGCGCTTAACCCTACTTTTTCGATGCCGGCTACCTGCTGGAGATTCAGCGGCAGGCTATACCCGCCGCCGCTGAACGTCTCCGGCAGGCGCGCCGCCAGTTTGCCGTAGGCCGCGAAGGGCGGGGGATATACGCCTGCCGGCGGCGGCGAATACGTCGGAGATGGAGAGCCCGGCGGCGCAACGGTTGGGACTGTGGTGGCGCCCGGCGTCTGCGTCCTGGCAGGGAAACCGCAGGCGGCCTGTGCCAGCGCCATGGTCAGGAAAACCCCAAACAACTTGCGCAGGATCGTTTTCATTTCAGCCTCCTTACAGAACACGAATCAAAATATGGCCATCTCCGGCGCGGACCAGCGTCAAAGCATGGAACACGCCTTCCACCGCCGTGACGACCGTAAACCCAAAGCCGTTCCACTCCCAAATCTTGAGCCGCCGCGCCGGAGCAGACCGTGGAGCAGTGTAGGTACTCTCCAGCGTGATCAACTCCTGATCGCCGTCGGCGTCCAGGTCGGCAGCGGCAAAGGCAGTGACCGGCTGAGCCAGAGCCGAACCGGCCCAGCGCTCGCGGTAAGCGCCGCCACGCCAGCCAATCAGGATGAAATGACAGGAATTTCCGCCGGCATCCTGGAAGCCGACAATGCGCCCACCATGCGGCAGCCAGCGATCCACCGGCCAGGGGCGAAAAGGCCGCCAGAGCAGCAGTGTAACTTCCGGCATTGTGTCATGGTCCAGGTCAGTGATGGCCGCCGCAGTTACCGTCCACTCCGCCGGGCTTTGCCAGACGATAGTACCACCGGAGAAAATGCTCACTTTTCCCGCCCCGAAGCGCAGCGCTTCAGGTTGCCGGTCGGCGTTTAAATCCGCCGCGAGCACAGGGAGGAAAGGGTCAGCCCCAGCAGCGGGGACGGAGGCCTCACGCAAGCGCCCCGAATCCAGCCTGAAGTAGCGGGGAAGAGGAGCAGGCGAAACCTGCATCAGGGCCCCTATGACCACCAACCCCAGCAATCTCGAGAGTTTCAAGCGCGTCTTCCTTTACGAAATCAACGCAACCACCTGCCCACTCGCGTCATGGCGAGCCGCCGAAGGCGGCGAAGCAATCTCAAGTTCCGCAGAAGCAATAAGAACGTTCGTGAGACTCGCGAGGGGATTGCTTCAGCGGCGCCTCGGACGAGCCTCGGCGTGGCCCTGTGGCCGCCTCACAATGACAGGGAGGGCGTTCCTGGGTTACCGCCAGTAAAGATTGGTCAGGTACAGGTAATCCTCGCTGACGAAAAGTTCAGATTGTTCCAGTATCAATTTTGCACCTGTCGTCACCTCCGAACGATAGAGGCGAATGGCATAGTGACCTTCTTGCGTGGGTTCGGTGAGGAAAAAGAGCACCTGCTGGCCATCGGGCGACCAGACCAGTCGTGGGTTCAGACTTGCGGCCGGGCTGCGGAGACGCCCAAAGTTCACCAGAAGATTGCGCCGCAGATCGAGCAAGTAAAACTGGGAAAACTGTGATTGCTCATAATATTCGCTATAGACATCATAGAGGATCATCAAACGGGTGCTATCCGGCGAAAAGGCATAGGCGCGCACCTCAGGGTAAATCATGAAGCCGTGCTCCTGAGGGAAGTAGAACGCTCGCTGACTGGGCACGCCGCGCTCGATCTCCTGGAGGAGGAGATAGCCAATATGATAATAATTCAAAGGTTGAGCGGCCTGAGGGTTGAGAAAAGCCACCAGACGACCATCGGGAGAAAAGACAGGACGGGCATAGGGCAGAGAGGTCAGAGAGCGATCCGCGTTGAGACGATACACGCCCTGCGCGCGACAATCGTCTTTGGCCTGGCAGACGCCACTTTCAAAGTAGATTTCCCCATCTCGCGGCGACGGATACAGCGCAATTGCCTGACCCTGCTCGGTCTGAATGGGAGCAGCGCGGTCCAGATACACCACGGCCTCATCCCGGCTATCCCAATAAGCACCCTGACGGCCATTTGCCTCCAGCGTCTCGCTGATCAATCGCCACGTGTTCTCCTGTAGGTTAATTTCGTAGAGACGGCTTCCGTTGTTGACCAGCAGGCGTTGCCCATCCTGGCTGACATCCTGCAAGTCAAAACCGGGGCCCAGAACAGGGATCAACTCATGCCGGGCATAGGCATAGGCAAAGACACCATTCGGGGTCACCTTGCCATCCTGAGAGATGGCGGTGCCGAAGAAGACACACCCGCCCTGACAGTCGGGAAGGGTGAATTTGAGGGCGGAAGAGGATGGTTCAGGAGTGGCAGTCTCCTGAAGGGTAACGGCGGAGGGCGGGCCGGCTTCCTGTGCCTGGATGGCTTTCCACAGGCGATAGAGGAGACGCAAAGCAAGGATGTTTTTCACGCGGTAGCCTTCGGGGCTGAGATGGAAGCCTTCCCGGTTCGGGTCAATTCCGCGATTATCCAGATACTGCGCGGCCCGCCAGAAATTCACGAGAGGCACCTGATATTCGTAGGCGAGGCGCACAATGATCGGGTTGATGACATGGATTCCCTGGCCAACTTCCGCCGCATCCGCCTTGGTCAACAGGATGGGCACGGAACCGCGTGCGATCACCTCATCGAGAATGCGCCGCAGGTATATTTCATAACGGTCAACGGTCGCGGGGTCCAGCCAGGTCTCCAGTGTGATGAAAACAAAGGCGGGGTTGTTCAGGCGATATTCGCAGGAGAGCGGCGTTTCGCCCACTTTGCACACCTGAGGATCAGCCTGCATCGGATTAAGAATAGAGGCGGCAGTAAACCCCCCGCGCGAAGTCACCGACCAGCGATCAAAGGATTCCTCAAAATAGAGCAGGGCTTCCCAAAGGTAACTTTCAGCCGGGTCTGGGCGCTGATCTCCCCGCCCGAAGGGGCCGAGAAAAACGTAGGGGATCGACTGACAATCGCCGATGACGGAGAAGTGGTGGGGGTCACGGCCCAGCGCCTGACCCGCCGCATAAATCTCAAATACGCGCGGGCTGAATGTTTCGGGCAAAATTGGGAACTCGCGCCAGTCCCCCATAGGCGGCAAGGGCGTCGGAGTAACCGTTGGGGTGGACTCGACAGCCGCTGCCCTCGCCGGCGACGTCTCTGGCAGGAAGCGGGCGGGAGTCACGGCAGAGGTAGAGGAAGGTTTAACCGCCGGCGTGGGCGTGGGGACAGCTGCCTGCGCCTGACAGGCCACACCGACATACAGGATAACCAGCAACGAGAGCAGGGCACGGTAAGCAGGTCGGCGCACGAAAAACGGATGGTTCATAAGCCATAAAGTATCGCTGAAGCCAGCGTAAGAAAGATGTTTAGACGAACGGCATGCCGGGCCAAAGCGAGGTGGATACTGGCACGATCATCTCCTGACCCTCCGCCGCGTCCGAGGCCAGTTCCTATTATACCCATATCCCCCTCTCCGCGTCTTCTACCTGCGCCCGCAACCAACACTCAGCGCGCCTCGCAGGCTCAGCGTAACCGCCTGCCAACCCCCAGGGTGTTGCACGTTGAGGGCAGGCGTCGCTCACAGACGGGCGTGAAAAGCGCCTTTGGGCGGTAAAGGTAACTACCTACCATGGCTGATGGAGAACCCTCTGCCTCTTGTCATTGCGAGCGTAGCGCATGTCCCGCCTGCCACGAGCGGAGCGTGGTGGAGCGCAGCGTGGGGAAAGCAATCTCCCGGCAAGCAAGGGGATTGC
>DAOTVX010000075.1:0-50922 GCA_034436275.1 Anaerolineales bacterium
GTGTTGGTACGGGTAGGCGTGTTCGTGGCCGCAGCCGGGGTGTTGGTACGGGTAGGCGTGTTCGTGGCCGCAGCCGGGGTGTTGGTGCGCGTCGGCGTACGAGTCGCGGTCGCCCCACCGCCGGGCGTCGGCGTGCCGATCGGCTGCCAGAGGGCCGGCACGTTCGGCGGCTCCCAACCGGTCAGCGAGGTGTGCGCCTGGATGCATTTATACACCACGCCGTTGTAGGTCACCGTATCGCCTACGGCATACGCGACGTTCGGCGCCCAGGCGCCGCGGTCGGCCTGCCTGGGCGCGGCGCCAACCGTCGCGGCCAGCAGCACACTCCCCAGCAAAGATAACGCCAGAATGCTATACCAAACTCGACGCCACATGGTTACCTCCTTCAAATATCAGCATACTCGCCGTCGTGCCCATATTGCGTTATAACTTCCTTGCAATTTTCGCGCGGCAATAAATAAAGAATTGCATTGTCGCGCTTCTGTGTTATGATGATTAAAGATCACTCAGGTTTTTCCAGTTTTCATCATATATCACCTGTCGCCGGGAATTTGCTCACAAATGACGCGAATCTTGCTCAAAACGGTGCCAGACTTTGAAAAACAGATTATATTGTCCAGACACAATTTACGCCCTTTCTGATCGCCTTCCCTCTGATCCGAGGAGTTGCCATATGAACAGGCCCGTTCCCCAGGCAAGCACGCTTTTGAGATGGGACGAAGAGCACATAAAAAACCTGCTGACCGAACCAGAAACGCTGCTGGAAGAGGAAGCCTTTAGCGAATGGGTGCGTCAGCAAGGGGGGCTTCAGAACGTTTATAACCTGCTGCGCGGGCTACCGTTATCGGAGAAACAACGGAAAACGCTGAAAGCCATCCTGGACAAGCCGGGAGCCAGCCTTCAGGAATACTCCCTGATGCTCCATGTCAGCGTCGCGACTTTTGTGCGTTACCGCGCCTCGCTGTTACGCTCACTGGCCGCGGTGCTGAACGCCCGTCTCCTGGAACGTCAGTCCGCCGAAGGGGAGAGCAAAACAAACCTGGCATATTCGACGAACTTACCCGCCGCTTTTCTGCCCTTCATCGGGCGCGAGGAGGAACTGCAAACGGTGCGCTTCCTCCTGTTACGCGACGAGGTGCGCCTGTTGACCATTACCGGCCCGGGCGGCATTGGGAAAACGCGTCTGGCCTTGCAGGCGGCCAGCGATTTGTTGCCGCATTTCCGCGATGGCGTCTTCCTGGTCTCGCTGGGAGTGCTGACAGAACCTGATCTGGTGGCCTCCACCATTGCCCAGACGCTTCATATCAAGGCCGAAGATCACGTTGGCTATGAAATCCTGAAAGAACACCTGCGCAACAAACAACTCTTGCTGGTTCTGGACAATTTCGAGCAGGTCGCGGAGGCGGCTCCCCTGCTCAACCGTCTGCTGAACGACGCTCCGGGCCTCAAGATCGTGGTTACCAGCCGCAGCGTCCTGCACCTGTACGGTGAATTTGAGTTTAATGTTCCCCCGCTGGCGATCCCGAATCTGGCGCACTTGCCGCCCACAGAGGCCCTGGCGCAAATCCCATCGGTAGCGCTTTTCCTGACACGCGCGCGCATGGTGCAGAGCGATTTCCAGCTGACCGACGAGAACGCCCGCGCCATCGCCGAGATTTGTGTGCGTCTGGAGGGAATTCCGCTGGCGATTGAACTGGCCGCGGCGCGCGTCAAGTTGTTTTCGCCGGCCGCCTTACTCAGGGAACTCAACAATACCCTCTCGGTTTTAAGCGACAGGAATGTGGACGTTCTGCCGCGCCATCAAAGCATGCGCGACACCATCGAGTGGAGTTATCGCTTGCTCAATGCGGAAGAACAATCTCTGTACGCTCATCTGGGGGTCTTTGCCGGGAGTTTCACGATGGAGGCCGCCCAGGCCATATGGTTCACAGGCAATCGTGTGGCGACGACGGCCATCATCGAATTGCTGGCTTCGCTGATTGACAAAAGCATGCTCCAGCGACAGTCCTCCCCCAACGGCGAGCCGCGCTTCAGCCTGCTGGAAGTGCTGCGCGAGTATGCTCTCGAGCGATTACGCGCCAGCGGTCAGGAAGAAAGCGCCCGACGCCGCCATCTCCAATATTATCGTGACTTCGTAGAGAGGCTGGAAGCCAGCGGCGGGGCTTCGATCACTCCCGAATGGTTGCGTCAACTGGAAATCGAACACGATAACCTGCGCGCGGCCCTGCGCTGGGCAATGGATACTGCCGATTACGAGAGCGCCTTGCGCATTGCCGGCGCCATCTGGCGCTTCTGGCAGGTGCATGGCCACGTGGAAGAGGGTCAGCGCTGGCTGAACGCGATTCTCGAAAGCGCGCCTGCGGAGATCTCGCTCGCGCGTTGCAAAGCCTTGTGGGGCGCGGGATGGCTGGGGATGGTCAGCGGCTCGTTAGACGTGGCGCGTCTCCGCTTCGAGGAAGGGGTGGATGTGGCGCGCCATTTGGGCGAACAACGTTTTTACGGCCTGTGCTTGCTGGGAGTCGGCGCCGTGGAACGCGCCCTCGGTGCATTCGATCAGGCCCAGAACGCCTTTGAAGAATGCCTCGCCGTCTTCCAGAAACTGGAAGATTGGGAAAACGTCGCCTGGGTCTGGGAGCACCTGGGAGTCAATGCGCTGGAAAGCGGCAATTTCGAGCAGGCAGTATTCTACTTCTTGCGCAGCCTGGAAGCGTTCCAGAGATTGGGACAGCCCTGGGCCTGCGCCGAAGCGCTCATGTTCCTGGGGCATACGGCGTTACAACGCAAAGAGTACCAACAAGCGCAGGATTTCTACCAGCGCGCCCTGACCCTGTACGAAACACTGAACGATCCGACTCAACGCGTGAGCATGCAGTTGTACCTGGGCGCGGCTCTGTTTGGACAGGGAAAGCGTGCCGAAGCCATTGCCCTGTATCGTGAGAACCTGGCCCGCGCGCATGACCTGAAAGATTACTGGGGTCTCGCCTGGGGCGTCGAACGCGCCGCCGAAGTCGCGGAACAGGCCGGCCACCTCGAGCGCGCGGCGCGGCTGTGGGGGGCGGCCAACGCCCTGCGCAGTTTCAGCGGCATGCTCTGGCCCCCCGGTTTTCGCAGCACCTACACCGAACAACGTTTCCTCAATCTGGAAGCGCAACTGGGCAGTGAACGCTGGCGACAGTTGTGGGAAGAGGGGAATCGTTTGAGCCTGAACGATGCCGTTGCCGAAGCCCTGACAGCATTGTCCTGACGCAGGGGGGCCGCCCGAATTCAGAAGGCCGGCTCAACCAGCGTCGCGGCACGTCCGGCGGCGGTTTCCGTCCGATACTGATACCAGCGCACGCTATCGGCAATGGCTTGCCGCGCCGGGCGCGGCCGAAACCCCAACTCCCGCTCGGCCTTCGCATGACAGATGCGAGAGTTGCTGCGCACCGCCGCCAGCGAGTAGGGAGTGACGATAGGCCGCTCGGAAAACAAGGGAGCCAGTTCCGCCACGCAATCGGCCAGCCAGTCGGGGATACGCACCAAAACCCGCCAGCCGCCCGTCTCCTCCCCGACCATCTCCATCACTGTGCGCACGGAGAGCCGCTCGCTGCCCAGAATGTAAGTCTCCCCTCTGCGTCCACGTTCGGCGGCCAGGATACACCCTTGCGCCACATCGCGCACATCCACAAAGTCATACGCTCCCGCAACGTAGAATTTCACGCCCGGCGACATGGCATAACGAATCCCCCGTCCGCTTTCGGAGCCGTGGAAATCATACGGGCCAATCACTGCCGTTGGGCAAACAATCACCGCATCCAGGCCCTCCGCAGCGGCCTGTTGGACCGCCAGGCTGGCAGCTGCTTTCGAGTAATCGTATGCGCCACGCGCCGCCTGGGGATCAAAAGGCAACGTTTCATCAATCACGCCCTCGGCGGGAGCGCGCAACGCGTAAATCGAACTGACATACACCAGTCGCCCGCCATCCCCTTTCCCCCACGTCGCCTGCAGCGCGGCGAGCAGGTTGCGTGTTCCATCGAGATTGACGCGTTCCGTAAGCGGATCAGGCCCGCTTGCCAGACTGACGCGCGCGGCCAGATGGTAAACCACTTTCACATCCCGCAACGCTCGCGGTAGCGAATCGAAATCCAGCACATCGCCCCAGGCCAGTTCGACGTTCAAGCCATCCAGCGCGGTCAGGGGGCGAGAGGGGCGCACCAGAACGCGCACCGCTTGACCGCGCGCCAGAAGTTGACGAACAAGCACATTGCCGATATGGCCGGTCGCACCAGTGACCAGATTCATGATCTCCTCCTCCTTCCTTAACCCTGTTAACCCCGCTGCGAGGCGTTATTCAAACGGCGACGGGACAACGATGGTTGCATCGTTGAGGTCAACGAACTCACGCACGACGTGAATCCGCCGCTCCTTCTCCTGAGCCGTGTACTCCATGCGTAAGGGAACGCTGGTATCAGGGGTCAGACAAAGACGCAAGGTAGCCTCCCTGGAGGTATCCAGGGGCTGGAAAAGATAATCGCGACACGCCAGGCCATCCACCTGGCGGGTTTCCGGCTGAGGCACGCCCGGCTGATATTCTACTGGCACAGGCCAGTAGGCAAAGGGGCCAGAATCCTCGGCAATCTGGCGAAAGGCTGGCCAGCGCGTCACCGCCTGCCAGTCGTTGGCGCCCGGCGCCGACCACCACAAGCGGCTCTCCGTCGAATAGATTTCCAGGGCCGCCTCCTGGCCTGCGGCGTCAACTGTACAGCGGGCGCGCCAGGCGCGACCCTCATGCTGATATATCCCTTCGACATGATAACGGCCCACGTTTCCGTCCGAGGTCACCTCGCCATCGGTCAGGTAACGAAAGGTCGTCAGCGCATCCAGCGCCTCTGTCGCCACCCACAGGGGAACCGCGCCCTCGACTGTCGGCAGCGGGGTCAACGCCTTCAGGTCAACCGCCGGGACACAGGCCGCCAGAAGCAGAACAGCCAGCAGCACAATCCAGAACCGGCGCCCGGCAGGGTATGGCGCCGCAGCGGCGGCTGTTGATCGCCTGTTTCGTTCAGGGAAACTCTTTCGGTTCATCGCGTTCTCCGACACTGCCGAACGATTTGCCGTACCAGGCCCGGCCCGGCATAGACCAGGCCGGTATAAACCTGCACCAGCGTCGCGCCCATTTCCAGACGACGCAAGGCGTCCTGCGGCGTCATAATTCCTCCAACGCTAACGATGGGCAAACGGCCCTCGAGACGTTGGGCGGCGCGGGTCAGAAACGCCTCGCTGCGCTTCTGCAACGGGCGTCCGCTCAACCCTCCGCTCTCCGCCTGGCAGGCCGATTTTAACCCTTCCCGCTCCAGCGTGGTATTGGTCAACACCACGCCATCCACGCCACAGGTCAGCAAGACCGCCAGCGTATCATCCAGTTCCGCCTCACTCAAATCAGGCGCCAGTTTAACCAGCAGCGGTGGCCGCACCGCGAGCGTCTGGCGCGTCGCCTGAACCTGTCGCAACAACGTCTCCAGCGCCGCGCGCGCCTGCAATTGCCGCAGGCCAGGGGTATTGGGCGAGGAAACGTTTATCACCAGGTAATCTGCCAGGGGCGCAAAAACGCGCCAGAGTGCCTGATACTCCTCCGCCGCCACTTCCAGCGGCGTATCTTTGTTCTTGCCCAGATTCACCCCCAGCAGGAACGGGAGCCGACCATGCTGACGGACACGCCGCAACCGCTCCGCCACCCGCTCTGCCCCCTGACTGGGGAATCCCAGGCGATTGATCACCGCCTCATCTTCCACCAGACGGAACAGGCGTGGACGCGCATTGCCCGCCTGTGGACGCAGCGTTACCGTGCCAACCTCGATATGCCCAAAGCCCAGCGTCCCCAGCCCGCGCAATGCCACCGCGTCCTTATCATAGCCCGCCGCCAGGCCAACCGGATTACGAAACCGCAGCCCAAACGCCTCACACGGACAGGCCGGCGCGGCAAACAGGGCCTCCAGCAACCAGCGCAAAGGCGGCAAGACCCCAGCCCAGCGGATGGCCAGCAGCGTCAAATCATGCGCGGTCTCCGCATCCAGACGAAACAACAACGAACGCCAGAAGCGATACATGGCGCGAAAAGTATAAACGGAAACGTGCGTTCTGGCTAGACACAAATGAACAAAAGGACGCGCGCAAATCCTGTCAGCCGCAGGCATGGCTTATCCCGGCGTCCCCCCGGGTAAGACGGCCTTTCCAGAGCCATCCGCACAGGCTGGAAAGATGCGCAAACGTGCTTTTATACAACAGGTTGTCCAAGGCCCAGAGGCGTCAGGAGCGTTGCCGGAGATTGCCCTTTTTCACCCCGTACCAGCCAGAGCAGAAACTCGACATTGCCTTTCGGCCCGGGGCGTGGACTGCGTATCAGGCCACAGGCACCAAAGCCCTGTCGGGCAGCACAGGTCATCACCTCGCAGAGAACGCGAGCGTGAATTGCCGCATCACGAATCACCCCCCGGCCGCGCGCCGCTTCCTGCCGGCCGGCCTCGAACTGAGGTTTGACGAGCGCAATCATTTCGCCCAACGCCGGCTCAGGCGGGAACCAGCCTGCCACCACCGGCAGCAGCACCTTGAGCGAGATGAACGAGACGTCAATCGTTACCAGAGAAACCGGCTCGGCAAGGCGCTCAAGATAGCGCGCATTCGTCTTCTCCAACACCACCACGCGCGGGTCCTGGCGCAGACGCCAGTCGAGCAATCCGCTGCCAACGTCAACCGCATAGACGCGGGCGGCGCCATGTTGCAGCAGACAATCGGTGAACCCGCCGGTAGAGGCGCCGACGTCGGCACAAACCCGTCCGCGGATAGAAACAGGGAAGGCCGTGAGCGCGGCCTCCAGTTTCTCGCCGCCGCGCGAGACAAAGCGCGGCCCGGGATCGATGCTCACCGCCGCCTCCATCGAAACGCGCGCCGCCGGGCGCGTGACCACCTCCCCTGCCACCCGCACCCGGCCCGCCAGAATCAGCGCCTGCGCCCGGGCGCGACTCTCGGCCAGCCCGCGTTCCAGAAGCACCACATCCAGACGCTTCACGGCCATTTTCTCGTTCGGCTTTGCCATACCGCCCTCAACTCTACTGCAAAAAAACGCCTTTGGCAAGTTTGAGGGATACCTTGCCGGCATTCGCGAGGAATTCGCCGCCTACAAATAAAAAAGCCACGCTTGACAGACCATTCAGGCACCAGTCTCGCGATCGGCGAAAAATTGAGCAGTTTTTGAGCAACAGATATTCAAGATTGAGCAACCTGTGATAAAGGAAAATTACTATTATGACACCGGTGCATAATGTCAGACATCCGACAAATAATTCTGTAAACTACAATTTTGTAAAGGGATCAGGGATATATTCCCGTCGGGGAAAAGCATAGTTGCCAGTTTCACAACTTGCCCGGCGAGCCTGAGGGTTGAGTTATGAAGGAGGTGATGCGTATCGGGAGGGAATAGAAAAGTTCCTCAGCACGTCGTGGCGGCCTGCGCTTCAACGAGGAAAAGCACTGATGCACTGGCTCTGCCAAAGCGCAGGCAAGCGGAAGAACCCAAGAAAACCATTCTCGTTCTTCAAAATTCAATTTCATATGGAGAAAAATCCCATGAAAAGAGTGAAAATCTGGCTCATTTCTCTTTCGCTGTGTTTTGCCCTGGCAGCGACCTTGTTGTTTGCTGGCGCGCTCAAGACGGGCGCCGATGCTCCGGCGGGGGACATTATCGTTACAGCAGCCGATAAAGACCAAACGGTTGTCCTACCCCAGGAATCGCTGCTGGTAGTGCGGCTGCCGGCAGTCCCCAGCACAGGTTATAGCTGGCAGGTAACCTCCATCAGCCCACGGATCCTTAAAGTAGTACAAGAGTTCGAGTTCGAGCCTACGGAGTACGGCAGTGTAACGGGCTATCAGCTCGTGCGGCTGGCAGGAGTCCGTGCTGGCAAGGCGCGTCTTGTGCTAACCTATCGTCGGCCCTGGGAAACGACCGGCGAGGAGCAGACCTATGCTGTCACCGTACAATCGCTTGGAGCATACCAGGGCTCGTACACGCCCCCTCAAGCGCTGGAGGCGCCGCTGCTGAGCGCGGCGGAGGTGACCGCTCCCGGTTTGCCGACCTCCTTCAACTACTGCTCGCAGATTGGCGGCTGCACCCCGATCAAGAATCAAGGGAGTTGCGGCAGCTGCTGGGCTTTTGCCGCCACCGGCGCCTTTGAACAAGTTATCAAAGGGAAAACTGGCCAAACACGCGACCTCGCTGAACAGTATCTGGTCTCGTGCAACCGGGATGGCTGGGGCTGCAACGGTGGCTGGTGCCCCTTCAAGTACTTCGTCAATATCAGCGGCAAGAATGGCACTCTGCCCGGCGCTGTATATGAATCGGACTTCCCCTACCAGGCCAGGGATGTCGCCTGTCCCTCCTCGCCCTTCACCGCCTACGAAAAGGGCTCCTCCTACGTCGAGGTAGGGAGCAGCGTCGCGGCAATCAAGCAAGCCATCTACGATTATGGCCCTGTCTGGGCTGGCGTTTGCGCCGATAGTTCTTTCCAGAGATACACAAGTGGCATCTTCAGCACCACCACCTGCACCACCACCAACCATGCTATTGTGCTCTACGGTTGGGATGATAGCCAGCAGATCTGGTACCTGCGGAACTCGTGGGGCGCCAGTTGGGGTGAAAGCGGCAACATGCGCATCCGCTACGGCGTCAACAACGTTGGCGACCGCGCTACCTACATTGTCTTCCAGGGAGTTGGGCCAACTCCTACCGTTACCCGTACTCCAACCCGCACACCTACCCCCGCCGGTCCCACGCCGACCCGCACACCCACCCCCGGCGGTCCTACACCGACCCGCACCCGTACACCCACCCCAGGCGGCATTGCCGAATGGCAACCCTACACGTACTATGCCGTGGGCGCGATGGTAACCTACGGTGGACATACGTATAAGTGCATTCAGGCGCATACTTCCCTGCCGGGTTGGGAGCCGCCGAACACGCCAGCCCTCTGGCAGTTAATCCAATAACCCCTGCGCCATCGGCAACAGGCGCGGCGCCGGCAGGCTGCTCTGGCAGCCCACCGGCGCCGCTTTTTCTCGTCGCTTGACCATTCTTCAGGCCGTTTTGGGCCAACGTTTGACAAGGTCGCCAGTTGGACTAAAATTGAAAGCATGAAGACGGCTACGCCGCTCACGATAGAAGAGCTGCTTGCCCTGCTGCCCGAAGACTACACCCCGGCCCAAAAGGCGCTGATCACGCGCGCCTATCAGATAGCCGAGCAGGCCCACGCCGGCCAGAAACGCGCCTCCGGCGATCCGTACATTACCCATCTCCTGGCCGTCGCCGGCATCCTGTGCGAATTGCACATGCCAGCCGAAGTCATCGCCGCCGGCCTGCTGCACGATACCATTGAAGATACCTCCATCACCTACGAAGACCTGCAACGTGAGTTCGGCGATGAAATCGCCCACCTCGTCCAGAGCGTGACCAAACTGACGCAACTGCCGCGCGTTTCGCGTGGCGAACACCAGGAGGAAGTCAATGCCCCGGGCGGGAACGACTCCACCGTTGCCTCCATGGAGGACGAAAAGACATTGCGCGAACGTAAACGCGCTCTGGCCAATGAGACCTTGCGGAAAACCTTTCTGGCCATGGGCGATGACGTGCGCGTGGTCATCATCAAACTCGCCGACCGGCTGCATAACATGCGCACGCTGGGTCACTTTCCCGAAGCAAAGCGGCGCCGTATCGCTCAGGAAACGCTCGACATCTTCGCCCCTCTCGCCAACCGTCTGGGCATCTGGCAAATCAAATGGGAACTGGAAGACCTGGCGTTCCGTTATACCAACCCCGAGAAATACAAAGAAATCGCCGATCACCTTGCCGAACGACGCGAAGCGCGCGAAGCCCAAATCCAGCGCATCATCGCCCGCTTCAGTGAACTGATGCGTTCTGCCGGCATTCCGGCGGAAATCAGCGGTCGTCCCAAGCACATTTACTCCATCTACCGCAAAATGATTGAAAAGGAACGGCCATTCGAGATGGTGCGCGACGTGCGCGGCATCCGTCTCATCGTGCCTGACGAGGCCGCCTGCTACGCCGCCCTGGGCGTGATTCACACCCACTGGCGTCCCATCCCCGGCGAATTCGACGACTACATTGCCGCCCCCAAAGAAAACTTTTACCAATCCCTGCACACCGCCATCATTTACGATGACGGCAAGCCGGTCGAGGTGCAAATCCGCACTCCAGAAATGCACGAGAACGCCGAATTCGGCATCGCCGCCCACTGGCGCTACAAGGAGGGAGGGAAGAGCGATCATTACACCGAGCGCATCAACTGGCTGCGACGACTGATGGAGTGGCGTCAGGATGTCGAGGACGCGCAGGAATTCGTCGAGAGCATGAAGACCGACGTCTTCAAAGACCGCGTGTACGTCTTCACCCCGCGCGGCGACATCATTGACCTGCCGGCCGGCTCCACTCCGATTGACTTCGCCTACCATGTACACACCAATATCGGCAACCGTTGCCGCGGCGCGCGGGTCAATGGCAAACTGGTGCCGCTCAACTACGAACTCAAAACCGGCGAGCAGGTGGAGATTCTCACCGCCAAACAAGGCGGACCAAGCCGCGACTGGCTCAACCCGGCGCTGGGACTGGTCAAAACCCAACGGGCGCGTTCCAAAATCCGCGCCTGGTTCAAGAAACAGGATCGGCAGCAAAACATGGCCCAGGGCAAGGCCATCCTCGAGCGCGAAAAAGAACGCCTTGGCCTGCCAGAACTGGACGAAGAGACACTGAAAAAACTGGCCGCCAGTTTTGACCGCAGCGTGGAAGACTTCTTCGTCGGCATCGGCTGCGGCGATATTTCTATCGGGCGCGTGGTCAACCGCCTGCTGGAAGCCAAACGTCCGCCCGATGACGTCCTGGTGGCCGTGCCGCCCAGCAGCGAGGCCGCCTCTCAGGGCAACGGCAATATCACCGTCCTGGGGCTGAAGGGCCTGATGACCAGCATCGCGCGCTGCTGCCACCCCACCCCCGGCGACCCTATCGTCGGCTACATCACGCGCGGGCGCGGCGCCACCATCCACCGCCAGGACTGCCCCAACATCCTGCGCATTCGGGAGCGTGAACGTCTGGTGCGCGTCTCGTGGGGCGAAGATGTGCGCACCTACCCCGTGCCGGTACGCATCCGCGCGTACGACCGCCAGGGGCTGGTGAGCGACATCACCGCTTTGCTGAATGAGGAGAATATCAACCTGCGCGACGTGCGCCTGAATTACAACAAAAGCCTGGTCAACATTTTCCTGATCATTGATGTCAAGGATATTGACCAGTTAAGCCGCGTCCTGGCGCGTCTGGAAAATCTGCCCAACGTGTTGAGCGCGGTGCGCGAGCGCGGCGGTTAAGCCGCGCCACCAGCAGCGAGGTGAGCCGTGGAGGCGCAACTTTCCCTTTTCGAGATCGCTCGCTGGACAGTCAGCGGGTTGACGCGTTACCTCAGCCAACGCCTGGCCGAGGACCCTCTCCTGCAAGATGTTTGGGTGGAAGGAGAAATCTCCAACCTCTCGCGCCCCACTTCCGGGCACCTGTACTTTACCCTGAAAGATGATGCGGCGCAGTTGCGCTGTGTCATGTGGCGCAGCGAGGCGGCACGTCTGCGCCTGGCGCTGAGCGATGGCATGGCGGTAACCGCGCATGGCCACATCAGCATTTACGAAGCCGGCGGCCTGTATCAGCTTTACGTTGACAGCCTCCGGCCAGCCGGCGAGGGAGCGCTTTTCCAGGAATTCTTACGCCTTAAAGAGCGACTGGCCGCCGAGGGACTGTTTGACACGGCGCGCAAGCGTCCCATCCCCTCCCGGGCGCGGCGCATTGGCGTCATCACCTCGCCGACCGGCGCCGCCTTGCGCGATATTCTCCACGTTCTGCGTCGCCGCAATCCGCTGGCGGAAGTGGTGTTCGCCCCGGCGCCGGTGCAGGGAGAAGACGCGCCGCCGCGGCTGGTCGAGGCACTGGAACGGCTGAATCGCATCGCCAGGCCCGATGTGATCCTGCTGGCGCGCGGCGGTGGCTCGCTGGAAGACCTCTGGGCCTTCAATGACGAACGCCTCGTGCGCGCCATCGTTGCCTCTACCGCGCCGGTCATCAGCGGCGTGGGACACGAGACCGACTTCACCCTGGCCGACTTCGCCGCCGATTTGCGCGCCCCCACCCCCACCGCCGCCGCCGAACTGGCCACCCCCATCACGCTGGAAGACCTGCGTGCCATATGGCAAAACCAACAGGAACGCCTACGCGCCGGCCTGCAAACGGCTCTGGTCAATCGCCGGCAAGCATTGAGGCAGTTACAAACACGCCTGGAATTTTCCTCCCCTGCGCGCCGCATCCAGAGCGAACGTCAACGACTGGACGAATGGGCGCGCCGACTTATCGCCGCGCCGCTGCAACGCCTTCACCTGACGCGAACTCGCCTGCGCGGCCTGGAAGACCACCTGCACGCCCTCAACCCCTGGGCCGTGGTCCAGCGCGGCTATGCCATTGTCACCCGTCAGACCGATGGCCAGATTATCACGTCACGTCAGAGTGTGCAACGGGGCGAAGCGCTGCAGGTGCGCGTTCGCGATGGCGCGTTCGGGGTCGCGGTAACGGATATTTCTCCCTGAAAGAGGGCCTGATGAGCAAAGCCGTAGAAGAATTGACCTACGAAGAAGCCTGCGCGGAACTGGAAGCCATCGTGACTGCCCTGGAAACCGGCCAGCAGACGCTGGAGGAAGCCTTAACCCTGTTCGAGCGCGGTCAGGCGTTGCTGCAGCATTGCGCCAGCCTGCTCGAACGCGCCGACCTCAAGGTGCGTCAACTGGCCGGAGAAGACCTGACGGAATTCCAGAACGAACGATGAATCTGGCCGCAATCTTTGCCAACCGTGTTTTGTGGAGCGCGCTGGCGGCCTGGTTTCTGGCTCAGGCGCTGAAAACGCCGCTGCATTACCTCCGCCAGAGGAAATGGGAGTGGAGTGTCTCGTTCGGCGCCGGCGGAATGCCCAGTTCGCATTCGGCGCTGGTGGTGGCCGCCGCCCATGCCATTGGGCTGCATTATGGCTTCGACCATCCGGCCTTTGGCCTGGCAGTGGCGGTTGCCATGATTGTGGTCTATGACGCAGCCGGCGTGCGCCGTCAGGCTGGCATTCAGGCGCAAAAGATCAACATTCTGGTCAATGAATTGCTGCGCCGCCACCCCATCAGCCAGCAACAGCTGCGGGAAGTCCTCGGGCATACGCCGCTGGAGGCTTTTGGCGGCGTGCTGCTCGGCCTGATTACGGCGCAGATTCTGTGGTGGCTCTGGAGATAAACCCTCGCCCCGGCTTCGGCAACAAACGGTAGCGACTTCTACGCCGGGCGGCCAGAACAGGCTCCCCAGAACATCGCTTGGGAAAGGCTATCCCGCCTCCATGAAATGGCTCTGGCCTGTGACCCTCCGCAAAGCCCTGACGCCCTGACGATAAAGCGACCTTTTTATCAAACAGAAGGCCTGGTTGTGCCGGTATCCGAATCCGAAGCAGTCGGTTTTTCCTCGTCTTCCCCGTGCAATCCCTGTTTGAAGGCGCGAATGCCTTTGCCGAGTTCGCCGGCCAGTTTGCTGATACGGCCAACGCCGAAGATCAAAACCACGATGAGAAGAATAATGAGCAGTTCAGGAAGGCCAACGTCGCCCATGATCGTTTCCTTTCTCTTTCGCAGGGAGCAGTCGCTGCCGCTACTTCCGCCTGCGCAGCATAACAGCAAGGTAACTCAGTCCAACGCCAGCAAAGTATAACACAATCATCGGCACCATCGCGAGGGTCATATTCAGGGGATCGCCGGTCGGCGTGATGACCGCCGCGAGAATGGCCACCATCAGGATCATCAACCGCCATTGTCGCACCAACATTCCGGGCTTCACCATCCCCAGCCAGGTCAACAGGAAGACCACCAGCGGGAACTCAAACAGCACCCCCGTCCAGAACAGCAAGCCGGCAACAAAGTTCAGATAGGAAAGCGGGCGCGGCACCGTTGGAATATTCATAATGTGGAGCAAGACCGGCAAGGCCACCGGCAGCATAACATAGTAAGCAAAGGCCACACCAGCCAGGAAGAACAGACCGGCCAGCGGTATCGCCAGCAGACTCCCGCGACGTTCCGCCGGCCGCAGCCCCGGCGCAATAAACAACCATAGTTCGAAGGCCACATAAGGCAAGACCAGGCCCAAGGCGCCGAAGAAAACGATGCGCATGAATACCCCGATTGGCTCGGTGATCTCGATGGCCTGAACTCTCTCCAGACCACCAAGCGGCCGGGCCAGAAATTCGAGCACGCGCGGCGCCAGGGAAAACATCACCCCGGTCCCAATCACCAGCGCGACCAGAATGCGCAGCAAATGGCGCCGGAGCGCTTCCAGATGCTCCAGAAAGGCGGAAGGCTGCTGCACCGCCGTCGCCAGCGCCTCATCCAGGGGCTTCTCTTCCGGATCGCGGCTGAAAAATTGACGTATGCCTCGCACAAAGCGCATGGTGCCCATCCCTCAACCGTAAACGGACGCCCACGGCCCAGCGCAATTGAGACCGCCGCACAGGAATGTCGCAGAGCCGTGCAACGTCTGTCTCCGGCAGTCAGCGTCAGGGGCGCGGCTTTCTTCCCGATACCTCGCTCTCCGCCGGCGTCGGCGCGGACTCCCGCCCGGCAGGCGAGGCGCTCGCGCCCGGAGTTTTCTCCTGAGATTCGCCGTGCGCGGCCTCGCGCCAGACCTCGCCTTCGACCTCGCGCATCCAGCGCTGAGGCAACCCGCGCAGTTCCTCACCGGCCTGGCGCAACAGACGCCAGGTTTCGGAACGGGAAAGGCGGCTTAATCCCCGGCCCAGGGTACGCGCCAGACGCCGCATATCGGCAGGGGAAAAAATTACCAGCGCCAGCAGCAAGATAAAGAGAATCTCTTCCAGACCAATGCCAGCAAAATTCATGGTTGCCTTGCCTGTCCGCATGAAGCCATGCGCGGCCCCTCGCCTCGGCGGACGATCGCCGGGCCTTTGACGCGGGACTATTATACCCGTAACCCGCGGCTGCAGACTGCCCACCCGGCTTTGCCGCCGGTCATCTGGTGGTAAAATAACGTCAATTCGGGATAAACAGCGCCAATGTCCCGAAGATAAAAAACCTTCGGGATGTTTCAATCTTTTTCAAGGAGTATCCCATGCCGAATGGATTCGATATCCCCATTCCTTTTCTGGGCATTACCTTTCGCATTTACTTTTATGGCATTTTGATCACGCTCGGCGTTATTGTGGCGGCTTTCCTGGCCGCTCACGAAGCGCGTCGGCGCGGCCAAAATCCGGAGATTGTCTGGGATGCGCTTTTCTGGGTCGTGCTGGCAGGCATCCTGGGGGCACGTCTCTGGCATGTCTTCACACCGCCGCCTTCGATGGTCGCGCAGGGAATTACCACGCGCTATTACCTGACCCATCCGCTGGATATGTTCAACATCCGCAGCGGCGGTTTAGGCATACCGGGGGCCGTGATCGGTGGCGCGATTGCCATGGCGATCTATTGCCGCAAGAAGAAACTTTCCTTTTTAACTTGGGCTGACATTGCAGTGCCCGGCCTGGCTCTGGCGCAAGCGATTGGCCGCTGGGGAAACTTCTTCAACCAGGAACTCTATGGCCGCCCTACCAGCCTGCCCTGGCACATCTACATTGATCCTCTCCACCGTTTGCCGGGCTTTGAAGCCTATGAGTATTACCATCCGCTTTTTGCCTATGAATCGCTGTGGAATCTGGCGAACGCCCTCTTTCTGCTCTGGCTGGGAAGAAAATACGCCGACCGCCTGCAACAAGGCGATTTGCTCCTGGCGTACCTGATTATCTATCCTGTTGGACGATTCCTGCTGGAGTTTTTGCGACTGGATGCTTCGCGGATCGGCAATCTCAACGCCAACCAGACTCTGATGGGCATCGTGGCTCTGGTCAGCGCCGGTCTGTTGCTCTACCGTTATCGGTTCGCTGCCCCCAAAATTGACCGAAAACCGCAAGAAAACTGACCAT
Source organism: Anaerolineales bacterium (assembly GCA_034436275.1). Classification (GTDB taxonomy): domain Bacteria; phylum Chloroflexota; class Anaerolineae; order Anaerolineales; family Villigracilaceae; genus DAOTVX01. The sequence goes on from DAOTVX010000075.1 coordinate 16,068, forward strand.
TCCGGCGCGATTTTCTGTGCTACACTGGCATAGAGGGCGTTGCGCGCTCGCTCTTGCTCTTGATATGAGGTCTGACATGGCGCAAATTGAATTCTCCATGATACCCGATGACGAGGAGGACGTTCGCACCATGACGGCGATGTTGGGGGACTTTGAAAGGCTGACCGGTATCCAGGTGCGTCTGCGAACCATGCAATGGAGCACCGCCTGGCCCGATTTGCTGACCATTGCCTCGCGCAACGCCGGCCCCGACGTCTCGCACGTAGGCGGCACCTGGGTCAGCAGCCTGGCCGCGATGAATGCCCTGCGTTCCTTCCGTCTGGTTGAAGTGCAGGAAATGGGCGGCGCACGCGCCTTTCTGAATCCTGCCTGGCAAACTGTCTTCCTGAACGGCGATGATCACATCTGGAGCATTCCCTGGACAGGGTATGCCTACTTCATCTGCTACCGGCGCGATCTGCTGGCGCAGGCCGGCATTACCAGCTTCCAGGAGGCCTTTCGCAACCATCAGGCTGTATTTGCCACCGTTCAACATCTGATTCACTCCCGCCTCGCCGTCCCCTGGGTCGTGAGCCACTACCCCCCTCCCTATAGCGATCTGGTTCACATCGCCGCTTCCTGGCTCTGGGCCAGCGGGGGTGATTTTATCAGCCCGGATGGGAAACGGTGCCTCCTGAGCGAAGAGGCCGCCATCGCCGGCCTGACGTATCTGGTGGATCTCTTTCGCGCCGTGCCGAAAAAGTATGCCAGAATCTCCCCGGATGGGGTAGTCGAACTGTTCGCCAAAGGGGAAGCCGCCGCCATCCTGACCAACAATCGCGCCGTGGAAAGCGTCATTATGACCAGTAAAGAGCCGGAAGTGCGCGAAAATCTGGCGCTGGCCAACCTGACCGAAACGCCGTGGTGTTCCGGAGGCAACTTCATCGTCTGGAAACACAGCATGAATGACCCTGAACGCGAACGGGGTGCTGTCAGCCTGGTCAAGTATCTGACCGCGCGCGATAGCGAGATCCGCTGGGGGCGCACGGTTCACTCCCTGATGGCGCGCCTGGAAGCCGTTGAACAACTGTACCCCGAAAAACATCCCTTCTATCCGGTAATCCAGCACCTGGCCCAACATGGCCGCACCTACCCCGCCATGCCTCTCTGGCGCCGCATCGAATACCAGATTGGGCAAACGCTCGCCACGATTCTGGAAGAAGCCCGCCAGTCGCCCAGAGTGGATTCGGGAACCATTCTCCGCCAGCATCTCCTGCCTCTGACCGAGCAGGTGAATCGCCTCCTGCAGGATTGAGCCGTATGATGCGCCGCTTGCGCTGGTTAATCTGTCTTCTCCTGATTTCAACGGCTGGCTGTCTGGCCTCCCAACCCGTCCTTACCTCTACTCCTGTATCACTGCCTATGACTGCTACCTCTTCCTCTACCTCCTCATCCTTCCGCATCGTCGCCTACGTCACCGAAGCCGTTGTCCCGGAACAAATCCGCTATGACAAATTGACACACATCAATTATGCCTTCCTCATCCCCGATGAAAACGGCGGCGTGCAACGCCTGGCCAACGCCTGGAAACTGAAGGCGATTGCCGCTCAGGCGCATGCGCATAACGTCAAAGTGCTGATTTCGGTTGGCGGATGGGGGTGGGATGCCCAGTTCGAAACCCTCGCCGCCGATCACGAGCGCCGCGCGCGCTTCGTGGGCGAGATTCTCAACGTAGTCAACGAGTATGGGTTAGACGGCGTGGATATGGACTGGGAATATCCCGACCCAGGCCCCTCGTCCCAAAACTTTCTGGCTCTGATGCGCGAACTGCGCGCCGCGCTTCCGCAGGGAAAACTCCTTACCGCCGCCGTAGTCGCCCTGGGAGATACCTATGGTCTGGGGATTCCCGCCGAATCGTTCCCATTGATGGACTTCGTGAACATCATGACCTACGATGGCGATGGACGCAACCATGCTTCCATGGAATACGCGCGCGGCGGCCTCGATTACTGGTTGGGACGTGGCCTGCCGGCCGAGAAAGCCGTCCTGGGAGTACCCTTCTATGCTCGTCCCGATGGCACCCCTTACCGCAAAATTGTCCAGGCCGATCCCCAGGCCGCCTATCAGGATTATTTCAATTACTTCGGCGTCGAATTGAACTACAACGGCATCCCAACCATCCGCGCCAAGACCTTGCTGGCGCTGGAACGCGCTTCTGGCATCATGTTCTGGACTCTGGAGCAGGATACCGGCGACGAGCTTTCTCTGCTGAATACCATTTACCAGACCGTGCAGGAGCACCGCTGAGGGAGAACTCCGCGCGGCATTCGTTGATGCGTTTTTCCTCTTGACCTGTCACATAGTCGAGATTATACTTTTGCGCAGCGCCGAAGTGGCGGAACTGGCAGACGCGCACGACTCAAAATCGTGTGGGCTTCGCCCATGTGGGTTCGACCCCCACCTTCGGCACCTTGACGGGGAGTAGCCCTTGCCTTCGGGCAGGACAGGTTGTCGTCAGGACGCGACGCGCTTACCCGCGCGAACGCCGGCAACCCGTACGCTCGTCAGCGTGCGCGAGACCGCCTGGGAATGGTCTCGCGCTTTCCCTTTCCAGGCCTCTAAAGCCATTGTAAGGCGGCTCTGGTGGTAAAAAAATGTTTTCCGCAGTATGATAAAAGCCAGAGGAGGTGCGTATGCCTGCATTGAATGATATTCTGGCTGTTATCCTGGGCGGCGGGCGCGGACAGCGTCTCTATCCTCTGACCCGCCTGCGCTCCAAGCCGGCCGTCCCTATCGCCGGCAAATACCGTCTGGTGGACATTCCGATCAGTAACTGCATCAACTCTGGCATCTACCGTATCGCCGTGCTGACCCAATTCAACTCCCACTCGCTCAACCGTCACGTCACACAAACGTACCAGTTCGACCGCTTCCACGCCGGCTGGGTGCAAATCTTCGCCGCTCAGCAAACTCCGGATTCAGCCGACTGGTATCAGGGCACCGCCGACGCCGTCCGCAAGCAACTGTTCCAGATCAAAGCCACCCACGCCGACTATGTCCTGATTCTGGCCGGTGACCACCTCTATCGCATGGACTACCGCCAGATGGCCGAATTCCACTGGGAACATCAGGCCGATGTGACGGTAGCCGTCCAACCCATCGGCCTGGAGGAAGCCGCCCGCTTCGGTATCCTGAAACGCGCCGCCGACGACCGCATTATTGCTTTCGTCGAGAAACCTGCCGATCCCAACGTGCAGCAACAGTTCATCAGCCGTCAGGACCCACAGCGGCCTTTGCTGGCCTCGATGGGCATTTACCTGTTTAAGACCGATATCCTGATTGACATTCTGACCCAATACCCCGATTTCGACGATTTCGGCGCCGATGTGATTCCCCATGCAGTTGGCACCTGCGCCGTATACGGGTTCGAGTTCAATGGCTACTGGCAAGACATCGGCACGATTCGCTCGTTCTATGAAACCAACCTGGCCCTGGCCTCGCCAACTCCACCTTTCAATTTCTACGATTCGGAGAAACCCATTTACACCCATGCCCGCTTCCTGCCGGGTTCAGTGGTCGAGGATAGTCTCCTGAAAAACGTCCTACTGGCCGAAGGATGCCGCATCCAGAAAGCAGAAATTCACTGCTCGGTTATCGGCGTCCGCAGCATCATCGGCCCCGGCGTGAAAATCAATCACAGCGTGCTGATGGGCGCAGACTACTACACAAACGAAACGGCCCCCGGCGACTCGTCCCTGCCGCCGCTGGGCATCGGCGCCAACAGCCTGATCGAGGGCGCCATCATTGACAAAAACGCCCGCATCGGCAGTAACGTCATCATCCGCCCCTTCCCGCCGGGCACCGACATCGTCACTACCTCCTGGGTGGTCAAAGATGGCATCGTCGTCATCCCCAAAGATGCCGTTATCCCTTCCGGGACTCATATCGAGCCGGGTAAAGTTTAACCATCATCGGCAACCATCAGAATTTTCATCTCTTCCCTGGAGTCTGATCACGTATGCACAACGAAACCCCGCTTCGCCCCGCCACCACCGCGCCAGAAACCAGGCCCTGGCATGCCCTCTCCTTGCAAGAAGTTCTGGCTCACCTGAAAGTGCAGGAGGACGGCCTGACCAGCGAAGAAGCCGCCCGTCGCCTGCAACAATACGGCCCCAACCAGTTGACCGAAAAACAAGGCCGCACATTCTGGGACATGCTTTGGGGCCAGATCAACAGTTTCGTCATCTGGCTGCTCATCGCTGCCGCGCTGATTTCCGCCCTGATTGGCTGGAACGAGTATCGCCACAGCGGACAGACCACAGAATTCATCGAGTCAGCCGCGATCCTGGCCATTGTCTTCTTAAATGCGACTCTGGGAATCATTCAGGAGCGACGTGCTGAGGCCGCCCTGGCCGCCCTCAAAAAACTGGCCGCCCCCGAAGCGCACGTCCTGCGTGATGGACATCGTGTGACCATACCGGCGCGTGAACTGGTGCCGGGCGATATTATCTTTCTGGAAGCCGGCAATTACGTCCCGGCCGATGTACGCTTGCTGGAAGCCGTCAACCTGCGCGTGGAAGAGGCCTCGCTGACCGGCGAATCGCTGCCGGTGCAAAAGAACGCCGCCACCGTGCTGGCCGAGGACATTCCCCTGGGCGACCGCCGCAATACGGCCTTCATGGGCACGCTGGTCGCCTACGGACGCGGACGCGGCGTGGTGACCGCCACCGGCATGCACACTCAACTGGGCCTGATCGCCACCATGCTCCAATCCGTCGAGGAAGAAGAAACACCGCTGCAGCGCCGGCTGGAACAACTGGGCAAAATGCTCTCCATCGGCGCCCTGATACTGGTCGCAATCGTCTTCGCCGTCGCACTGATAAACAACACGGCGATTGGCGAACTGTTCACGGCGCCTCTGACGTATCTCAAGACCTACGCCAAAGAAATTACCAATGTCTTCATCATCGCCGTCAGCCTGGCCATCGCGGCCGTGCCGGAAGGCCTGCCGGCCGTGGTAACCATCAGCCTGGCGCTGGGCATGGCCGAAATGGTCCGCCGTCACGCTCTGATTCGCAAACTCTCCTCGGTCGAGACGCTCGGCTCTGCGACGGTCATTTGCTCCGATAAAACCGGCACCCTGACCCAGAACGAGATGACCGTGACCCGCTTATGGGTGGACGGCCAGTTCCTGGATGTAAGCGGCACGGGCTACACGCCGCGCGGCGACTTCCTCATCGGAGGGAAACAGGTCAACATCCGCGATTACCCGGCGGCCCTCACCGCTCTCTGGCTGGGAGTACTGAACAACGACGCCGAACTGGAGATCACCGGCGAAAGCGAGCAAGAGAAAACCTACCGCATTGTCGGCGACCCGACGGAGGGCGCCTTGCTGGTCGCGGCGGCCAAAGCCGGCGCCTTCCCGATTGAAATCAAAGAAGCCTACCCGCGCGAAAGCGAAGTGCCCTTCGACTCGGAACGCAAACGCATGATCACCATTCATGATGTCGAACGCCCCTCTCCTGAAGATATTTCTCCGTTCTACGACAACGACTATCAGGGATGGGACGTCATCGCCATCAAAGGCGCGCCGGAGGTCATCCTGCCCCTGTGCACGCAATATCAGGGGATGGACGACCGACCGCGCCCGCTGGACGAAGCCACGCGTCAGCGTATTCTGGAGGCTAACGACGCCATGACTCAGGACGCCTTGCGCGTGCTGGCCGTCGCCTACCGCCTTGAGCACGATGTGCCCGACCTCGAGCCGGATGTTCAGGAACTGGAACGCGACCTGGTTTTTGTCGGCTTGATCGGTATGATTGACCCGCCGCGCCCGGAAGTGAGGCCGGCGCTGGAAAAAGCCACGCGCGCCGGCATCCGCACCCTCATGATTACCGGCGACTACCCGAACACCGCCCGCGCTATCGCCCAGGCCATCGGTCTGCTACGCGCCAATCATAAAGTGTTGACCGGCGGCGAGCTGGATCGGTTGAGCGATGACGCGCTGCGCAACGAGATTCGCACAACGGACGTCTTCGCGCGCGTCTCGCCGGAACACAAGATGCGCATCGTGGACGCTCTGCAGGCCAACGGCGAGGTCGTGGCCATGACCGGCGACGGCGTCAACGACGCGCCGGCCATCAAGCGCGCCGACATCGGCATCGCCATGGGCATTACCGGCACCGACGTGGCCAAAGAAACCGCCGACATGGTCTTGACCGATGATAACTATGCCAGCATCGTCGCCGCCGTCGAGCAGGGACGCATCATCTACAGCAACATTCGCAAGTTTGTCTTCTTCCTGCTCTCTTCCAATCTGGCCGAGATCATGATCATCTTCCTGGCAACGCTGGCCGGTCTTCCCACCCCGCTGACCGCGATCCAGCTGCTCTGGCTCAACCTGATTACCGATGGCGCCCCTGCTCTGGCGCTGGCCATGGAAAAAGGCGATCCTGACATCATGGAACAGAAGCCGCGCGCCCGTACCGAGCCTCTGATCAACCGCACCATGACCATTGGCCTCCTTGTGCAAACCCTTGCCCAGACCGGTGCCGTTTTGCTGACCTTTGGATTGGGTCTGCTCTGGCATCTGGAGTCCGGCGCTTTCCTTCCTGCGGGCGCGAATCCGGTTACGTATCTTTTGCAACACGACTGGCGCGGCGTGGACGTGCAAACTGCCGAGACGATGGCCTTTGTCACCCTCTCGCTGTGCGAACTCTTCCGCGCCTACACCGTGCGTTCGGAGAAGGCCTCGCTCTTCCGCATCGGCGTCTTCTCGAACAAGTGGATGCAGTACGCTGTGGGGCTATCGATCACGCTGTTGCTCATCGTTTGTGCCGTGCCGTTCCTGCAGCCCATTTTCAACACCCACTTCTTGAGCGGGCGCGAATGGAGCGTGGTCATTGCCCTGGCCTTGATTCCCGCCATGATCGAAGAAATCACCAAGTTCTTCCTGCGGCTTACCCGCCCAACTACTATGATAAAACCGGGACAAAGTTGAACTTGTATCACCCCGCCGCTTTTCAACAAGGGCCGGCACAGCGGAAAGTGGATTCCCGCCGTCATCAGCGTTCCAGCCAGATCGTCACCGGGCCGTCATTGTGAATCTCAACCAGCATATGGGCGGCGAAAATGCCGCTTTGGGTAGGAACGCCTTGCGCTCGCAGGTACTCAATGAATCTGTCCACCAGCGGCGCGGCGACCTCGGGCCGGGCGGCCTCAGAAAAAGACGGTCGGCGGCCCTTGCGCGCATCGCCATAGAGAGTAAACTGGGAGACAACCAGCGCCTCACCGCCCACATCTAACAACGAAAGGTTGAACTTGCTCTCTGCATCCTCGAAAATCCGCAACTGAGCCACCTTCTCGGCCAGCACACGCGCCTGCTCTTCGCCATCTCCCTGTCCAATACCGAGAAAAACGACCAGGCCCCGCCCGATGGAAGCCACCACCTGGTCGTTCACCCGGACACTACCCTTGAGCACCCGCTGCACCAGCGCACGCATCCCCGCCTGACCTTACCCCTTTCTCCACAGGTTGCATGGTACGTTTTACGGCAACTGCACCGCCGCCCGCACTTCCGCCATCGTCTTCTCGGCAATGGCACGCGCCCGACGGGCGCCGTCCTCCAGCGTGGCATAGACCAGGTCCGGCTGCGCAGCCAGTTCCGCGCGCCGCGCGCGGAAGGGGGCCAGATGACGGTTCAGATTTTCTGCAAAGCGTTGCTTGCATTCTACACAACCGATTCCTGCCCGCCGGCACTCCACGTTAATCATCTCCACCTCCTCCGCCGGCGAAAAGACCCTGTGCAAGGCAAAGACATTGCACACATCAGGGTTCCCAGGATCAGTGCGACGAATGCGCGCCGGGTCAGTGACCATCATCATCACCCGTTCGCGCGTCTCCTCGGGCGTGGCCGCAATCTCAATGTGATTGTTCAGGCTCTTGCTCATCTTCTCTTTGCCATCAATACCGAGCACCTTCGGGAACTCGGTCGTCTTCATCTGGGGTTCAATCAGGACATTCGTGCGATAACGGTAATTGAACGAACGGACGACCTCGCGCGTAAACTCCAGATGCGGCGCCTGATCAATCCCGACCGGCACAACGCTGGTCTTATACAACACGATATCGGCGGCCATCAACACCGGGTAGCCAACCAGGCCGTAGTTGACGTTGTGCGGCTGTTGACGCGCTTTTTCCTTGAAGGTTGGCAAATCGGTCAGTTTCCCCAGCGGCGTGACCATGGAGAGGAGCAGATGAAGTTCCGTTACCTGCGGCACATGCGACTGGACAAACAGAATAGTCTCCTCCGGACGAATCCCAGCCGCGAGTAAATCCAGCGCCATCTCGTAGGTGTTTTGGCGCAGTTCGGAAGTGTCTTCCAGCGTGGTCAACGCATGCAGGTCAACGATGCAATAGATGCAATCGTACTCATCCTGCAGGACGACATAGTTCTTGATCGCGCCCAAATAGTTCCCCAGGTGAGCGCGGCCAGTGGGGCGAATGCCTGAAAAAACTCGACCTTTCTTTGCAGACACGGTTAACCTCACAACAGGAAAATAGGCTGTGGCTATTTTAGCACGCTCTACGCCCGGCGGGCAGTCTGTTCGAGAAAATCACCGCAGGCGTCATCCCACTTCGAGATCAAGACAGCACCCTTTCCGAGCGTTTCTTACTCTGGAAAACAACCGACGCGGCCAGGGCATTCACCAGAAACGAGATCACAAACAAGACAATGCCAATGAAAAACAGCACATGATAGTGTGTGCTGCCTTTTGCCACCTCGCCCATTTCGGCAGCAATGGTAGCCGTCATTGTCCGCACCGGTTTGAAGAGGGAACTCAAGGTGACTGCCACAACAGGAGCGTTGCCGGTGACCATCATCACGGTCATCGTCTCGCCGATGGCGCGGCCCAGGCCTAACATGATGGCCGTCAGCACGCCGGAGCGCGCCGCCGGCAACGTCACGCGCCAGATGGTTTGCCAGCGCGTGGCGCCTAACGCCAGCGCTCCCTCGCGATAACTTTGCGGCACAGCATCCAACGCGTCCTCTGAAATTGAGACAATGGTCGGAATGGCGATTCCTCCCAGTAGCACCGCGCCCGTTAACGCCGTCAGGCCGGTGGGCAGATTCAGCAGGGTACGCAAGAAAGGAGCCAGAATCAGGATGCCAAGAAAACCCAGCATCACCGAAGGCAATCCACCCAGGACTTCGACCAGAGGCTTGAGAATGCCGCGTAACCCGCGCGGCGCCACCTCAGCCATAAAAATCGCTGTTCCAATCCCAAACGGCACGGCAATGATCATGGCACCCAGAGTCACAATGAAAGAACCGGTGATGAGCGGCACAACGCCGAAATGTCCCTCGATGGGATACCAGCGCTGCCCGAAAAGACCGGCGAGCGAGGTTTCGCCAAGCGTCGGCAACCCCTCACGCAGGAGAAAATAGAAGATCAAAATGACAAAGACAATCGCAGAATACCCACAAGTCTTGATGAAAGCCGTAATCAACACTTCGCGCCATGAAAGAGTCTGCTTCACCATTCTCTCCTGCTCCAACAGCCTCAACGACTCTCCGTCGCCACCGGCACAAATCCCAGTTCAGCCACAATAGCCTGGGCCTCAGGCGAAAGAATCCAGTCGAGATAAGCCCGCACCGCGCCGACAGGCTGCCCCGGCGTATACATGTACAAATCGCGCGCGATCGGGTAACTCCCGTTGTTGACCGTCTCCACCGAGGGCAGGACGTAGGGTTCGCCTTCCGCGCGCGCGATGGCAATGGTTTTCAAATCGGGTGGGACGTACCCCAGCCCATCATAGCCGATGGCGTTGGGGTTTTGTCGAATCTCATACACGATCCCTTCCGACGAGGGCAGCAGTAACGTGTCCATGGCAAAGAGCGTGGTATTTTGCTTATCGCCCATACGCAGCACTGTCTCAAGAAAGTAAACGTGGGTGCCAGAATTGGTTTCGCGCGAAAGGCGCACAATAGGCCGGTCCTCGCCGCCGACCTCGGCCCAGTTGTTAATTTTGCCGCTGTAAATATCCGATACCTGCTGCAAAGTCAAACGGGAGACCGGATTTTGCGGATGGACAATCACAGCAATCGCGTCGCGAGCCACGACGAATTCCACCGGCTCGATGCCGTTGGCCCGCGCTTCGGCCAGTTCCTCCGGCTTGATCTGCCGCGAGGCATTGGCTATCTGCACCGTCCCATTGACGAGAGCCGCAATACCGGTGCCAGAGCCGCCGCCGCTGACGGAAATGTGCACTTCCGGGTGTTCCATCTGGTAACGTTCTGCCCAGGCCAGAGCAAGATTGACCAGCGTATCCGAGCCCTTATTCTCAATATACACCGCAGGCTCCGACGGCGTAACCGTCACGGCAGCGTTAGCCCCGCAGGCGACCAGCAGAAGAAGCAAGGGGAGCAAAGCAAACTTTGCCAGACGCATCGGCCAAATTATAAACGATAAGCCCACAAATCGGGTAAAATAGCCCACGTGAACACTGCTCCTGTTTTCTCCGTCCGAAACCTGAATTTCTATTATCGCCTCAAACCGGCATTGCTTAACATCAACATGGACATCCCGCCCCGACAGGTTACTGCTCTGATCGGCCCATCGGGGTGCGGCAAATCCACCTTCCTGCGCTGCTTAAATCGGATGAACGACCTCATCCCCGGTGCACGCCTCGAAGGGCAGGTGCTGCTGGAAGGGCATGACATCTACGCCCCCGACTACAACGTGACCGAATTGCGGCAGCGCGTGGGCATGGTCTTTCAAAAACCCAATCCTTTCCCCCAATCGATCTACGACAACGTTGCCTTCGGCCCGCGCGTGCTGGGTATGGCGCACACGAAAGCCGAGCTGGACGCGATTGTCGAACAAAGCCTGCGCGCGGCGGCACTTTGGGACGAAGTCAAGGATAAGTTGAAACAAAATGCCTTGAGTCTCTCGTTGGGCCAGCAGCAACGTATTTGCATCGCCCGCGCGATTGCCACGCGCCCGGAGGTCATCCTGTTCGATGAATCCACCTCCGCCCTCGACCCCATTGCGACCGGCCAGATTGAAGACCTGATTGCCGAGCTCAAACGCCAGTACACGATCGTTATCGTCACCCACAACATGCAGCAAGCCGGGCGCGTCTCGGATTACACTGGCCTGTTCTGGCTGGGCGAACTGGTGGAATTCGATCTCACCCAAACCTTATTCACCCGCCCGAAACAGGAATTAACCGAGGCCTACCTGACGGGGAAGATAGGTTAGCACGCCGCCCATCCCTGGCGCGAGAAACGAGCCTCCGCCGCCTCGAGGCCATGCGCCGTCCAATCAAGCCACACGAAACCGCCACCGGCAACGCCCAATCCGGAGAGCGCATCACGGTCGAGATTGCCTGAAGGTGACACAGGCAGTCAAAAGGAGTACGGGCGTCGTCGTAGACCCGGCGCAGGCGCACCTGATGCAACTATTTGCGACGTTCGTTTATGTTCATGGGGTCGGTTTCTGCCATGGTTACCTCGATAACATTTTATGTGATAGAACGCGGGGCCTTGCCATTCTGACCATCTTCGATTAAAATATATCTCGTTCGCAACACCCGATACGGCAAGCATCGAAAAGTGGGCACCCCCCACTTTTCTGCTTGTAATGCAACGTCAATAAGGTTGAATTTTCATGGAGTACGGTCAGCATGAAAAATGAATTTACCCTGGCCTTCAATGAGGTCGTGGAAGAAAAACAACTGCCGAAGGAAGTCATCCTGCAAGCGGTAGAAGCCGCCATGGTCTCTGCCTACCGCAAGGCGGTCAACGCCTCCAGCGCGCAGCACATCGAGGCGAAAATAGACCCCGAAAGCGGGAAAGTGACCATCTACGCCGAAAAAGAGGTCGTGGAATCGGTGCAGGATGAACGCACGGAAATCAGCCTGGAGCAGGCGCGCCAGGTAAAGCCCGACGTCAAATTGGGCGATATGCTCATTGTGGAAAGCACGCCGAAAGATTTCGGTCGCATTGCGGCTCAGAATGCGCGTCAGGTCATCCAGCAGCGCATTCGCGAGGCCGAACACAAGATGCAGACAGAATATTTCCAGAAGCAGGTCGGTGAAATTGTCAGCGGTGTGGTGCAGGCCGTCAGCGCTACCCAGGGCATTACCGTCGGCCTGGATTTGAAGGCCGAAGGCATTATGCCGCCCAACCACAAGATTCCCAGCGAACGTTTCAAACCGCATGACCGCATACGCGCGGTTGTGCTGGAGGTTAAGGAAACGCCACGCGGCCCCTTGATTACCCTCTCGCGCGCCCACCGCAATTTTCTGCGTCGCCTGCTGGAGAATGAAGTGCCGGAAATCTATCACGGCATTGTAGAGATTCGTGCCATCGCGCGTGAGCCGGGCCAGCGTGCCAAAGTGGCCGTTTCCGCCAACCAGCCGGGCGTGGACCCGGTCGGCGCCTGCGTCGGCGTGCGCGGCGTGCGCATTCAGGCAATCGTCAAAGAATTGCACGATGAAAAAATCGACATCATCGAGTGGAGTCCTGACCCGGTGGTGTACATTTCTAAAGCCATCAGTCCGGCGCGCGTTTCGGGCGTTTACCTCTCGGAGGCCGAAAAGACGGCTACGGTCGTCGTCCAGGAAGACCAGCTCAGCCTGGCCATCGGGCGCGACGGGCAGAATGCCCGCCTGGCTGCCAAACTGACCGGCTGGCGCATTGACATCAAGAGCGTGCCAGAAGCCGCGGCGGACGCTATCGTCAAACTGCGCACCGATCCCGAATTGAGCGCCATTGCCGAAAAAGAAAAAGAGCGGCTGCCCATCATCGAGCAGATTCTCGCCAGGAAAGCCGAAGGACAACTGCTGACGTCCGACGAAATCGTGACCCTGACCCAGTTCGTGGATCGCGTCGAACGCCGCAAAGTTGAGCAAGAGCGTGCTGAAATCGCCGCTCAAGAAGAGCAACTCAGTGCCATCCGCGCCGAGATTCCAGCCTCTGCTTTTGAGACCCCCATTGATGCCCTCGGCTTGCCTGACCACGTGTACGCCATCCTGACCGGCGCCGACTATCGCACCGTCGGCGACCTCATGCTGGCAATGAAGACCAACCCCGATAGCGTCCTCGGCCTGGCAGGCATTGGGCCAAAGGCTATGCAGGCCATTCAGACGGCGTTAGAGAACATTCCTCTGGTTGTGCCGCAACCGTCCAGCGGTGAAGAAGGCGCAGCCGAGATCGCGCCCAGCCCGGCGGAGGAAAGCGTGGCAGCCGAAGCGCCGGCAGAGGCCGCTCCATCCCTGCCGGCCAGCGCCGTCGAGAGCGCGCCTCCCTCCTCTGCTGAAGAAGAGGGCGAACCCGAACAGGTGGACCTGGAAAAGATATTTTCCCTGGAAAACGTCCTCGCCGTCCCGGTTACGGATGAGGAAGAGGAAGGCGCGGTCAAGCGCAAGAAGAAAGCCCAGAAAAGCCGCGAACTGGAGTATGATGAAGACCTGGGCGTTGTAATTGCCCGTAAGAAGCACAAACGCGGCGAGGACGATTTCGATTGGGAATGAGGCCTGGCGCCGCAAACGTCCGGCCCCTCGCCAAAGAGTTTTGTTATGGACGCCGCTGTGCGGTGAAGTTATGGTAGATTCCTGGCCTGAAGGCAGAAGCCCGATCAGAAAGCAACGGTGGTCGCCGCAAATCAGGCTGGCTACGGAACATTGACCTTAAGAATCGGTGGTTGCAGTCAGAAGAACAATTGTGAGAAGGTGACTGGTAAATCTGGAAAACGTCCCAAACATATCCCCCAACGCACCTGCGTAGGTTGTCGCCGCGTGTTGCCGAAACGTTCGCTGGTGCGGTTGGTTCGCCGGCCCGAGGGCGTGCAGATAGACCCAAGCGGCAAACTTGCCGGGCGAGGTGCTTACTTGCACAACCAGCGTTCTTGTTGGGAAAAGGCACTGAAGGGCCCCCTGGCTCACGCCCTGCGGACAGAACTCACTCCGGCCGATCGTGAGCGCCTCCGTCAGTTTATCCTGACGCTGCCGGAGGAGGACGAGTCGACTACCGACGATTGACAAGTCCTATGGGATAACGAGACGCCACTTGCTCAGCCGGCACATATGGGGTCACTGCCTGCGCGATGCGCAGGCCCAGAACCAGCGCCTGTATCCCTGCATCTTGGAGGTGCCGTATGAGCAATAATGGACATAAGAAAATCGAGTTACCCGCCAGCATTACCGTGCGCGACTTTGCCCAACTGATTGAAGTCAGTCCCATTCAGGTAATCAAGCAATTGATGGCCAACGGCGTGATGGCCAGCATCAACCAGACCATTGATTTCGAGACGGCGGCCATCGTGGCCGACGAACTGGGTTTCGAGGCAGTGCCGCAGCAGGTACTGACAGAAGCCGTCGCGGAGGAGAGCGGGCAGATCCCTCTCTGGCGACAAATCCTTGCCAGAGAGGACGAGCGCCGTCTGGTACCGCGCCCGCCGGTGGTGACCATCCTCGGTCACGTTGATCATGGGAAGACATCGCTGCTGGATGCGATTCGCAACACAGACATCGCCGCCCATGAAGCCGGCGGCATCACCCAGCACATTGGCGCCTATCAGGTGAGCCACAAAGGACGGCTGATCACCTTCCTGGATACGCCGGGCCACGCCGCGTTCACGGCCATGCGCGCGCGCGGCGCGCAGGGCGCCGACATCGTCGTCCTGGTGGTCGCCGCCGATGACGGCGTCATGCCGCAGACGAAAGAGGCCATTGCCCACGCCAAAGCCGCACGTGTCCCCATCATTGTTGCCCTCAACAAAATCGACAAACCCAATGCCAATCCCGACCGCGTCAGGCATCAACTGGCCGAGAACGGCCTGGTCCCCGACGAATGGGATGGGGATACCATCATCGTTCCCGTCTCGGCCAAGCAGCGCCAGGGCCTGGAAGACCTGCTGGAAGCCATTTTGCTGGTAGCGGATAGCGCCAACATCCGCGCCAACCCCGAAGGCACCGTCATTGGCACGGTTATCGAGGCGCGTCTGGATAAAAGCAAAGGCCCCATCGCCACCCTCCTGGTCCAAAACGGGACATTGCGCACGGGCGATATTGTCGTCGCCGGCACTGCCTACGGGCGCTTGCGCGCCTTGCTGGACTTTCGTGGGCGCAAGGTGGAAAAAGCCAGCCCCTCCGAGCCTGTCTCTGTCCTGGGCCTGAATGACTTGCCGGCTGCCGGCGACTTGTTCCAGGTCGTCGCCAGCGAACGCGAGGCGCGTGAAATCGTCCTCCAGCGTCAGGAAGCGGCCAGACAACAGGCACGACAGCAGAAGAAAGCCACCCTGGAAGACCTGTTCGCGCGGGTACGCGCCGGCGAAACCAGAGAACTGAACCTGATTCTCAAAGCCGACGTTCAGGGTTCGTTGGAGCCCATCATCAACGAGATCAACAATCTGGACAAGGGCGAAATTAACGTCAACATCCTCTATGCCGAAACCGGCAACGTCAGCGAAAACGACGTGCTGCTGGCCTCGGCCTCTCAGGCGATTGTCGTCGGCTTTAACGTCCAGGCAGATGTCGCCGCTCGCAGACTGGCGGAAGCCGAGGGCGTCTCGATTCGCCTGTACGACATCATCTATCAACTGACCGAGGATTTGCAAAAGGCCCTGAAAGGGATGCTGACGCCAGAGTTCACCGAAAAGGTTATCGGCAAAGCCACCGTGCTCCAGGTGTTCAGCGTCTCGAAAGGAAAGGTTGCCGGTTGTCGCGTGACCGAAGGCGAGATTCGCCGTAACGGCCGCGCACGCTTGTATCGCGGGTCCGACGTGGTCTATGAAGGCGAGATCGCCTCACTACGCCACGAGAAGGAAGATGTACGCGAGATTCGCCAGGGATTCGAGTGCGGCATCCTGTTGAAGAACTTTAATGACCTTCAACCAGGCGACGTCATCGAGTGCTTCATTCTGGAAAAAACTTCTAACGGATAATTGGTCATGCCCTCCAAAGTCCGTTTACAACGCATTGCCGACCGTATTCGCGAAGACCTGTCTGAATTGCTGTTGCGCCAGGTACAGGACCCGCGCTTGCAGATGATTTTCATCACCGATGTCAAAGTGGACCGGGAACTGGCTTATGCCGACATTTACGTTTCGGCGGTGGAAGGCAAGGCGCGCCAGGCAGAGATACTCAGCGGTTTGGAGCATGCCAGCGGCTTCCTGCGCTCTGCCCTGGCGCAACGTATCGAATTGCGCGTCTTCCCTCGCCTGCGTTTCCATTGGGACCCCACGCCTGAACATGCTGACCATATTGAGCGGCTGCTGGCCCAACTCCGCCAGGAAGCCGAAACCAGGCAAAATACCACCAGAGAATCATGACTGCAGAAACCATCCTTGCCATTCGCGACCTTTTGAAACGGGCGCGACGGATCTTGATTACCTCCCATATTCGACCCGATGGCGATGCTGTTGGCGGCGTGCTGGCCCTGGGCCTGTCCCTGCAGGAACGTGGTCAGGAGGTTCAAATGGTATTAAACGACGGCGTGCCGGCCACATTCCGTCATCTGCCGGGCAGTGATCGGGTGCAGACGGCGCCCTCAGGCAAATATGACCTGTACCTCACGCTCGATTGCGCCGATCTGCGGCGCGTGGGCGCGGCGCTTGAGACCTGCGGTCAACCGGATATCAACATTGACCACCACATCACCAACCAGAAATTCGGGCGCATCAATCTCATTGAGCCGGAAGCCGTGGCCACCAGCAGTATTCTGGCGCGTTACCTGAAACAGTGGGAGTTGCCGTTGACGAAGGCTGTTGCCGCGAACCTGGTGACCGGAATTGTGACCGACACCCTGGGCTTTCGCACGCCGAACACCACCCCCGAAGCGCTGCGTCAGGTGGCCGATTTGATGGAACTGGGTGTCAATATGCCTGAACTGTACTATCGCGGCCTCATCAGCCGCACCTTCCCGGCGGCGCGTTACTGGGGCGCGGGTCTGGCCAGTTTGCAGCGCGACGACGGCCTGGTTTGGGCCACGTTGCGCCTGGCCGACCGCCAGATCGCCGGCTACAATGGAAATGATGATGCCGATTTGATCAACGTGATTGCTTCCATTGATGATTGCCGTATCAAGATGATTTTCGTCGAACAGGAGAACGGAACCGTTAAAGTCTCCTGGCGAACGCAAGAAGCCGACCTTGATGTTTCCCAAATTGCCCAACAATTCAACGGCGGGGGGCATCCGGGCGCAGCCGGCGCCGATGTGCCGGGCACGCTGGAGGATGTTCAAGCGCGCGTCCTGGCCGCCACCCGCCGGGCACTTTCCCATCAATAACCGCCATTCGGTCTGGAATGAGCGGTAAGAATCTTTCAGGAGGAAAACCGAATGAACAACGTTGATGTAAAAAATTCAATCTCCGGCGTGCTGGTCGTGGATAAGCCGACCGGCCTGACTTCCCATCAGGTGGTACAAATCATTCGCGCCGGCACCGGCATCCGCCGCGCCGGGCACACCGGCACGCTCGATCCCCGGGCTTCCGGCGTGCTGGTCGTGTTGATTGGTCCGGCAGTGCGGCTGAGCGAGTTCGTTTCGGCCTCGGATAAACGCTATCAGGCTATTTTGCGCCTGGGCGGCTCGACAGACACCTACGATGCCGATGGACGCTTTACCCGCCGCTACAACGGTCCACTTGACGTTACGGAAGAGCAGTTCACGGCAGTGCTCAAGCAATTCATCGGTGAAATCGAACAGGTGCCGCCGCCTTACTCGGCTGTCAAGAAGGATGGCCGGCGCGCCTACGAACTGGCGCGCGAGGGCGAAGAAGTGGACCTGACGCCGCGTAAGATTCAGGTTTACCATCTCGAGGTGCTGGAGTGGGCGCCGCCCGAAGTTGTGATTGACGTTCATTGTTCGTCAGGCACCTACGTTCGCTCGCTGGCCAATGATTTGGGCAACGCGCTGGGTTGTGGAGCCTATCTGGTGGGCCTGCGACGTACGAAATCGGGGCGATTCTCTCTGCGCGATGCTGTGCCCTTGCGGAAACTGCAAGAGGCTTTCGTGACCGGCACCTGGTACCAGTATCTGATTCCGGCGGCGGAGGCGCTGGCTGACTGGCCAGCCGTGGAACTTACGCCGGATGAGGTAGAGGAGGTCAAACATGGTCACCGTGTGAAGGCCGCGCCGGATGCCAAACCCGGTCTGGTGCGCGGCGTCAGCATGGCCGGTGAACTGATCGCCATCATGGACCTGGCGCAGGGCGAGGACGGTAGCCCGGAATGGCAGCCGAAGAAGGTCTTTTACACACCGTCCTGAGCAAAGACGCGACGCTTTCCCCTTCCGGCAACGATGGGCTCCCCTTTGCTACGCACAGCGGCCTGGTTTGCTCGTCTCCTGCCGCCGGTCTGTAAGCAGGCCATTTACCGCCTCGGGCCGCTGGCAGGGTTGATTCGCCGCGCCTTGAACCGGGCCGCGCCTCATGGCCTGACTCCGGTCAAAATTGCCGCTGGCGATCTGGCAGGCTACACGCTGGTGCTTGATTTGCAAAACGAAAAAGACTACTGGCTCGGCACCTACGAACCCGAACTGCAAGCCGCACTGCGCATACTTGCCCGCTCCGGTATGGTAGCCTACGACGTGGGGGCCAACATCGGTTACATTTCCCTCCTGCTGGCGCATCATCTGGGGCCTGAGGGGCGGGTATACGCTTTCGAGGCCCTGCCGCAAAACCTCGACCGTCTGCGTCAGAACGTAGCCCTTAACCACCTTGACGAACAAATTCTGGTCATTTGCGGCGCGGTGACTGCCCAACGCGGACCGGTGCGCTTTCTGGTGCATGCCTCGGGCGGTATGGGCAAAGCCGATGGCTCCGCTGGGCGTCAGGAAGAATACCAGCGCGCCATTCAGGTCAACGGCTTTTCGTTAGACGAGTTTGTGTACGAAGGAGGCCATCCGGCGCCCCATCTGGTCAAAATGGATATCGAGGGTGGGGAGGTGCTGGCGTTGCCGGGAATGAAGCGTTTGTTACAGGAGGCCGGCCCTCTGTGTCTTCTGGAACTTCACGGACCAGAAGCCGCGCAGTGCGCCTGGGAAACGCTCACGGCAGCTGGCTACCGTCTGCGCCTGATGCGACGCGGTTTTCCGCCGCTGGTATCGCCGGCCAG
This sequence comes from Anaerolineales bacterium, assembly GCA_034436275.1. Classification (GTDB taxonomy): domain Bacteria; phylum Chloroflexota; class Anaerolineae; order Anaerolineales; family Villigracilaceae; genus DAOTVX01. The sequence continues at coordinate 35,166 of DAOTVX010000075.1, forward strand.
TCTACCCTGGAAAGCCTATGTGGTTGCCAGACGAGAGGTTTGAAGGACGTTTGGGCGTGCAGCAACGGGTATTTCCCCGTTACCGCTTGCCTTTTTTTGAGGCTCTGGCCAGCGCCAGTCAGGGAGGGTTGAGTCTCTTCGCCGGGCAACCGCGTCCACAAGAAGCCATCGCTGTTATTGAGGCCGGGGAGATACCGCACGGTCGTTTGCGCTACGTAGAGGGGCATAACCTGCATTTCTTACATGGCAGTCTGTATCTTTGCTACCAACGCGGATTGATTGCCTGGCTGGAAGCATGGCAACCGGCGGCGCTGATTGTAGAAGCCAATGCGCGCTACCTTTCCACGCCGGCAGCGATTCGCTGGATGCACCGGCGCGCGGGGCCGGTCATTGGTTGGGGCCTGGGCGCCCCGCCTCCTGTGGGGTGGCTGGGCAAGGCGCGCCAGCGACAACGCGTTCATTTTCTCCGCCAGTTCGATGCGCTGATTGCCTACAGTCACCGCGGCGCTGAGGAGTATGCCCGTCTTGGTTTTCCGGCGCGCTCTATCTTTGTCGCGCCCAATGCCGTCTCTCCCGCCCCTCAACATCCCCTGCCGGCGCGCCCACCACGCTTTGAGAGCCGTCCAACCGTGCTGTTCGTTGGGCGTTTGCAAGCGCGCAAGCGGGTCGATCATCTGCTCTATGCCTGTGCCGCGTTGCCTGCCTCCTTGCAGCCACGCCTGATCATCGTTGGGGATGGCCCGGCGCGCCCTGCGCTGGAGGCGCTGGCGCGGCAGGTTTATCCGGGCGCGGAGTTCGTGGGGGCGCAATATGGCGAGGCCCTGGCGCGCTGGTTCATCCTGGCCGATCTCTTTGTACTTCCCGGGACAGGCGGACTGGCGATTCAGGAGGCTATGGCCTACGGGCTGCCGGTCATCGTTGCCCAGGGCGATGGTACACAAGATGATCTGGTGCGTCCGGCCAACGGCTGGCAGATTCCGCCGAACGATGGCCAGGCTCTTACCGCCACGTTGCGCCTGGCGCTAGCCGACGTGGCCCGTCTGCGTGCGATGGGGGCGGAATCCTATCGCATTGTCAGGGAGGAAATCAACCTGGAGAAGATGGTAGCCGTGTTCCTGCAGGCCTTGCAGGCGCTGCGGCGCTAGCCCCCTCTGGAAAAGAAAAAGTCTCTTTGGCGATGACCTACTCTCCCAGGCGGTCGCCCGCCAAGTACCATCGGCGCTGACGAGCTTAACTTCCGGGTTCGGGATGGGACCGGGTGTACCCTCGTCGCTCCAATCACCAAAGAGACTGATTCACACGGTTAGAGCCGAATAGTGACTGATGATGGCAACGAAAAGTATCAAGTTCTCCGCACCACGCGCAGATGCCCTCGACCATTAGTACGGCTTGGCTCAACGTGTTACCACGCTTACACCTGCCGCCTATCAAGCAGGTAGTCTACCTGCGGTCTTACTCCCTTACGGGAATACAGGGACCTCATCTTGGGGCGAGTTTCCCACTTAGATGCTTTCAGCGGTTATCTCTGCCAGACATGGCTACCCAGCGATGCCGCTGGCGCGACAACTGGCACACCAGAGGTCTGTCCACTCCGGTCCTCTCGTACTAGGAGCAGCTCCCCTCAAGTCCCTTACGCCCACAGCGGATAGAGACCGACCTGTCTCACGACGGTCTGAACCCAGCTCGCGTACCGCTTTAACGGGCGAACAGCCCGACCCTTGGGACCTTGTCCAGCCCCAGGATGCGATGAGCCGACATCGAGGTGCCGAGCGAGATCGTCGCTGTGAACGCTTGGATCTCACCAGCCTGTTATCCCCGGGGTAGCTTTTATCCGGTAGCCACGGCCCTTCCACGCGGATCCGTGGGATCACTAAGCCCGACTTTCGTCTCTGCTCGACGCGTTGGTCTTGCAGTCAAGCTCCCTTATGCCTTTACACTCTATGGGTGGTTTCCATTCACCCTGAGGGAACCTTTGGGCGCCTCCGTTACCTTTTAGGAGGCGACCGCCCCAGTCAAACTGCCCACCTGGCACGGTCCCCCGCCCGGTTAACGGCGCGGGGTTAGGGTCTAAGTGTAGTCAGGGTGGTATTTCACCGGCGGCTCCACCGAGACTGGCGTCCCAGCTTCTCAGCCTCCCACCTATCCTACACAAACCACACCCAAACTCAATGCCAAGTTGCAGTAAAGCTCCACGGGGTCTTTTTGTCCTGCTGCGGGTAGGCCGCATCTTCACAGCCATTTCAATTTCACCGGGTCCCTCGTTGAGACAGTGCTCTAGTTGTTACGCGGTTCGTGCGGGTCGGAACTTCGCTTTTCCTCTATGTTGCCATAGAGCGCAGACTATACCTTCATCTCACCGAGCCACTTTAGGAGTTCATCCTTCGCTATGCGCCGTTTCCCGCTCGGATTCATGCTATAAGCCAGATCGATGATTTGTTTGAGAATGTCACCGTTGAGATGACCTCTGGCATGAACCATGCGGACGATTCTAGCAAACTTTTCGAAGTCCTGGCTTTTGGCACCAGCCAACGGATACTTCTGAAAATGGGGCAGGATTTTTCGGGCTAAATCTGCCACGCGGCGCACTTCGTACTTATAAGTACGATCGGTTTTGCTATACCGAATAGCGCCACAATGGAAGAATGCCTGAATATCCTTCAAGAGATTCAAGTCACGTTGATTTAAGGAAAGCGAGAAAGCAGGTCTTGTTTCGATACCAACCTTCAATTGCTTACGGCGGTTGAAACTGACCATAAAGCAGCCTTCCCCTTCCACAATCCCCGTGACATACCACGGATGAAGTTTCTCAAACTCTCCTTTGCCCAAAGGATACCTCCATAGTAGCCCATACCCATAACGGTAGGTGAGAGCCGGCGTATTGCGCACCGGAGAGCAGTGCGCCTCCCCTTTCGGGTCAGTCGTTACGGGGTCAACCCATGAATGGGCGACTTCCCTCGGAGTTACCTGCCTCCCGCCCGCCGGGCAACAGGCTTCTCCGATATGAGCCGGCTTTCGTTCATCCCTCACGGGATGACGGGGCAAGTTGATCACTTACCCGACAAGGAATTTCGCTCGGTTACTCTCGCTCTGTTTCCAGAGGAGCCGGACTTTCTCTTTCTCGACCTGTGTTCATCCTGGAAGCAATCTGGCGGATTTTTTCGATTCCTTCGAGGGTTAGATGTTCATTTCGTTTCATCATCATCAGGATTCTTCTAAACTTCAAAAAATCCTGACGTTTTCTGGTCTTCAAAGGGTGTTTTTCAAAGAACGGCACAATCCGTTCCCAGAGGTTTTTGAGGCCTCGAACACGATAAGCCATACGCTCACCGTGAGTACGCCGCACCACCCCACACCCGAAAAATTGTTTCAGGGCATACAACACCTGTATATCCCGTGCATGTTGCACCACTACGAATTCAGGCAAGACCTGATACCCTGTTTTCATTTCGGGCTGGGGGTTGATGCCGACATAAAAACACCCTTCGCCATCCACAAACCCTACGACCCATTGTGCTTCCAATCTCGAACTGGCCGAGATCGAACGTAAAGTCTCTGAGGGTTCTTCCAACATTTCGTCATTCATATGGAAGCCTTCCCTGCGGATTGTCCCCATGTCCGGTGGATTTTTACTGCCGCCTTTCTTGCGACGAGTACCACCTGGCTGTTGAGGAGTTTCCCGCATATAGTTCGATTTTACTAAGGCTCGCGAATGAACCTTAGGACCGTTATAGTTACGGCCGCCGTTCACCGGGGCTTCGGTTCGGAGCTTCGCTTGCGCTAACCCCTCCCCTTAACCTTCCGGCACTGGGCACGCGTCAGCCCCTATACATCGCCTTACGGCTTTGCAGAGACCTGTGGTTTTGTTAACCAGTCCCTAGAGCCATTTCACTGCGGCCCCCCGGCGCTTTGGTAAACCTGACGCCAGGAGGCGCCCCTTCTCCCGAAGTTACGGGGCCAATTTGCCTAGTTCCTTAACGAGGGTTCTCCCGTTCGCCTTGGTGTACTTCACCCATCTACCGGTGTCGGATTGCGGTACGGGCGCCTGGAATTCAACGCTTAGAGGCTTTTCTCGGCAGCAAGGCTCAACCACTTAAGCCTCGGGGCACGCTCTCGCCTCAGCTCGGTCTACGGATTTCCCTGCAGACCTCAACGCCTAAGCGGATCGCACCAGCACAACCAATCGCTGGCTGGCCTACCTCGCTGCGTCCCCCCATCGCTCCTTCCAGGCGGTTCCGGAATGTTGACCGGATGTCCATCACCTACGCCTTTCGGCCTCGGCTAAGGGCCGACTAACCCGACGCGGAATGACCTGGCGTCGGAAACCTTAGATTTACGGCGAACACGGTTCTCACGTGTTTGTACGCTACTCATGCCTGCATTCTCACTTCTGCCCGCTCCAGCCGTCCTCACGGTCGGCCTTCACCGCTGGCAGAACGCTCCTCTACTGCCCCGTCTTGCGACGAGACCCATGGCTTCGGCGCTACGCTTAGCCCCGTTAAGTTTTCCGCGCAGGGTCACTAGACCAGTGAGCTATTACGCACTCTTTAAAGGATGGCTGCTTCTAAGCCAACCTCCTGGTTGTTCCAGTAACCCCACATCGTTTCCCACTTAGCGTAGACTTGGGGGCCTTAGCCGATGGTCTGGGCTGTTTCCCTCTCGACCCCGAAACTCATCTCCCGGAGTCCGACTGCCATGCTCTGGAGTATCGGCATTCGGAGTTTGGTTGAGTTCGATAAGCGGTAAGCCCTCTAGCTCATCCAGTGCTCTACCTCCGATACTGAACGCATGACGCTAGCCCGAAAGCTATTTCGAGGAGAACCAGCTATCTCCGAGTTCGATTGGCATATCACCTCTACCCACAGCTCATCCCCTCGCTTTGCAACGCAAGTGGGTTCGGGCCTCCACGAGTGATTAGACTCGCTTCACCCTGGCCATGGGTAGCTCACCCGGTTTCGGGTCTAATCCCAGCGACTGTACGCCCTGTTCAGACTCGCTTTCGCTACGGCTACGGGTGTCACTCCCTTAACCTTGCCGCTGAGATTAACTCGCAGGCTCATTCTCCAAGAGGCACGCCGTCAGGCCTAGCGCCGCACAACCGGGTTTCCCCGGCGCACCGCACGCCATTAGCCCTCCGACTGCTTGTAGGCTTACGGTTTCAGGTTCTATTTCACTCCCCTAACAGGGGGACTTTTCACCTTTCCCTCACGGTACTAGTGCACTATCGGTCGTCAAGCGTATTTAGCCTTGGAGAGTGGACTCCCCAGATTCCTGCCGGATTAGCGTGCCCGGCAGTACTCAGGTACCCGGCGAGAGATCGTCGGCTTTCGCATACGGGGCTATTACCCTCTCTGGCAGGCTGTCCCACACCTTTCTGCTAACCAACGATTTTGTAACTCTCATGTGCCGGGCCCTACAACCCCGTCCGTGCAAGCACGGGCGGTTTGGGCTGTTCCCCGTTCGCTCGCCACTACTAGGGGAATGGTCTCTTTTCCTCTGGGTACTTAGATGTTTCAGTTCCCCAGGTTCCCCTCCTCTGGCCTATGGGTTCAGCCAGAGGATGCTCGAGGTTCGCTCGAGCGGGTTTCCCCATTCGGAGATCCCCGGATCAACGCCTGTTGACGGCTACCCGAGGCTTATCGCAGTCTCCCGCGTCCTTCATCGGCGCTTGACGCCAAGGCATCCACCGTAAGCCCTTCGTAGCATCTCCACGTGATGCGGAGAAATTGATACTTTTCGGCCTACTTAATGTCTTGTTATCAGTCACTATTCGGTTGTCAAGGTTCTGGTTGTCGCTTTGCGCCGTTGACCGGCGAGGGATGCGTTCCACAATTTCGTCCAACGCATCGCTCGACTGTCAACCATCCTTTTTTTGACGAAGCGACCCGGCTCACCCGCCGGGCCGTTTCTCGCCAAGCGTGTCGAGCCTGCTGCACTATTCGATCTCAAGCCATGCCGTCTCTGTCAAAACCATTCCTTTCCATCGGCGGGCGCTCAGTGGAGATGACGGGATTCGAACCCGTGGCCTTCGCCTTGCAAAGGCGCTGCTCTCCCGCTGAGCTACATCCCCGGTCGATCCAACTACCAGGTGGGCCTGACTGGACTCGAACCAGTGACCCCAGTCTTATCAGGACTGTGCTCTAACCATCTGAGCTACAGGCCCGCTCCGACGCGACCTTACCAACTGAGAAGTGACAGGAAGTACTGCCCCAATCGACTCTCGTCACCGCTACGAGAGATTCAGGGAGTAGAGCGCAGGTCTGCCGTTTTGCGGCGGGACTCACGCTCGGAACTCCAGAAAGGAGGTGATCCAGGCGCACTTTCCAGTACGCCTACCTTGTTACGACTTCGTCCCAGTCACCAGCCCCACCCTCGACGGCGCCCTCCTTGCGGTTAGGCTACCGGCTTCAGGTGTTGCCAGCTCCCATGACGTGACGGGCGGTGTGTACAAGGCCCGGGAACGTATTCACCGCACTATGGCTGACGCGCGGTTACTAGCAACTCCGGCTTCACGCAGGCGGGTTCCAGCCTGCGATCTGAACTGAGGCCAGCTTTGAGGATTGGCTCCGCCTCGCGGCTTGGCAACCCATTGTACTGGCCATTGTAGCGTGTGTGTAGCCCCGGACATAAAGGACATGCTGACTTGACGTCATCCCCACCTTCCTCCGGCTTAAGACCGGCAGTCCCTTATGACACCTGTAACATAAGGCGAGGGTTGCGCTCGTTAGCGGACTTAACCGAACATCTCACGACACGAGCTGACGACAGCCATGCAACACCTGTGCAGGCTCCCCGAAGGGTCGCTCGGCTTTCGCCTCACTACCACCTGCATGTCAAGCCCGGGTAAGGTTCTTCGTGTTGCATCGAATTAAACCACACGCTCCGCTGCTTGTGCGGGCCCCCGTCAATTCCTTTGAGTTTTAACCTTGCGGCCGTAGTCCTCAGGCGGTGAACTTAACGCGTTAGCTCCGACACCGATGGTTTTTACACCACCGACGCCAAGTTCACATCGTTTACGGCTAGGACTACCGGGGTCTCTAATCCCGTTCGCTCCCCTAGCTTTCGCGTCTGAGCGTCAGAAACGGTCCAGAAGGCCGCTTTCGCCACTGGCGTTCCTCCCGATATCTACGCATTTCACCACTACACCGGGAATTCCACCTTCCTCTACCGCTCTCTAGCCCGGCAGTATTGAACGACCTCTCCCAGTTGAGCCGGGAGCTTTCACATCCAACTTGCCGAACCGCCTGCACGCGCTTTACGCCCAGTAAATCCGGATAACGCTTGCCTCCTACGTTTTACCGCGGCTGCTGGCACGTAGTTAGCCGAGACTTATTCCTGGGATACTGTCCTTTCTCATCTCCCAGAAAAGCGCTTTACGACCCGAAGGCCTTCATCGCGCACGCGGCGTTGCTGCATCAGGCTTTCGCCCATTGTGCAATATTCCCTGCTGCTGCCACCCGTAGGTGTCTGGCCCGTGTTTCAGTGCCAGTGTGGGGGGTCACCCTCTCAGGCCCCCTACCCGTCATCGCCTTGGTAGGCCGTTACCCTACCAACAAGCTGATGGGACGCAGGCCCCTCCCGAAGCGCCTTACGGCTTTAATCATCGGCTTCTAAGCCCGATGACCACATGCGGTATTAGCAGTCCTTTCGAACTGTTATCCCCCACTTCGGGGCAGGTCACCAACGCGTTACTCACCCGTTCGCCACTAGGAAGCCCTCGTATTGCTACAAAGACTTCCTCGTTCGACTTGCATGCATTAGGCACGCCGCCAGCGTTCATCCTGAGCCAGGATCAAACTCTCCGCAAAATCGCTCTTGCGAGCGTAAGGTACGAAAAGAAACGACTGGGGTTCTTCCTGTCACTCCTCAGTTGTTAAGGTCCCGTCAACGAAGCGGGCTGTATTCTACCCGCAAGCCGCGTCTCTGTCAAGACCAAAAAGAGACGAAATTGCCGATGTTTCTTCTCTCCACATCGGCTCGCCAGACTGCAAAACGTACCGCTTTGTGTCTCTGACGTGAGACGCTGATTCTCTTGTCAACGATCCGCCGAAGCAAGATCGAGTACCCAACAGGTCTGCTCTTATTATATGGATTCGGCCCAACTTGTCAAGAGGCCGCGTTCTATTTCTATGGGTGTAACACATTTTTCGGCGAAAACGTCATTCCCTGCCGTGATCGTATCGGAGGGCGAGCCGTCAATGCACGAATGTCCGCGCCACATTCGTTGATGCGTTTTTCCCTGACAGGCTCGAAAGCCTACGGCTGTTCGCCATCTGCCGTCTGCATTTGTTGATTCGTTCCCCGTTCGTGGACGGCCTGCTGGAAAGCCTGTCCTACGGCTATCTACGGTCCACCATCTACCGTCCATTATCCCCATTCGCGGATGCGTCGCAAAACTGCGGATAGAAAGCGCTTCTCAACCGATGACCGCCCAACTTCCCTCTGAAAATTTGAGCCCTTCTTCATTGTGCTTGCCAGCCTTGCATTTGCGTGCTATAATCAAGACAACTCTGGTGGCTTGGTTCATCCACGACAGGATGACAAGTTGATTGGTCGGCAAAGAATACCCCTCTGGTCACATGCGATATTCTCAAAGGCCCATACATGGGGGCGCCTTGTTTGACATCTCCGCTGGCTGATCGGCACGCCAGTACCATGTTTCACTTTTTTATCCCCGACGCTTCCGTGGCCAGTATCCCCTTCGTTCCGTCGGTTAGAAGGAAAGCGGTGATAGCCTGAAGCCATCGCAAGCAGGGGAAAGGCATGCGCCCAACGATCACCCTCCTGGCAGGTAACTATGAATGTCATCGAACTGGAAAACAAACCCCTCGCTGAATTACGCAACATCGCCAAAGATTTCAACATTCCCAACGCCCATCGCCTGAAGAAAGAAGCGCTCATCCTGGGGATTTGCCAGGCGGAAGCCTCACAACAGGGGTTGGATGTACGCGGTGGAATTCTGGAAATCATGAGCGAAGGCGTCGGCTTTTTGCGCTCGGCGCGTTATACTGTCAGCGAAGACGATGTTTACGTCTCACAGGCGCAGTTGCGTCGCTACGAATTACGCTCCGGCGACCTGGTAATCGGCCACGTTCGCCCACCGCGCGAAACTGAACGGCACTGGGGGTTGCTCAAGGTCGAAAGCGTCAACGGGCTGGACCCCGAACAGGCTCGTTACCGCCCGCGCTTCGAAGACCTGACCCCCATCTTCCCGAATCAACTCTTCGACCTGGAGACCGATCAGGAGGTGCTGGCCACCCGTCTCATCAATCTCATCGTCCCCATCGGGCGCGGACAGCGAGGCCTGATCGTCTCACCTCCCAAAGCAGGCAAGACCACCATCCTCAAGCAAATTGCCAACGCCATCTCCAAGAAATACCCCGATGTGCACTTGATGGTAGCGTTGATTGGCGAAAGGCCAGAGGAAGTGACCGACATGGATCGCGCGGTAGATGCCGAGGTGGTTGCCTCTACCTTCGACGAGCCGGTGACTTCTCACGTCCGCACTGCTGAAATCGCCCTCGACCGGGCGAAACGATTGGCCGAGGTTGGACGTCATGTAGTTATCTTGATGGATTCAATTACCCGCCTGGCGCGCGCATACAACCTGGTCGTCAACCCCTCCGGGCGCACCCTTTCCGGCGGTATGGACCCGTCGGCGCTCTACCCGCCCAAGCACTTTTTCGGCGCCGCGCGCAACTTTGAGGAAGGTGGGTCGCTGACCATCATCGCCACCTGTCTGGTAGATACCGGCTCACGCCTCGATGACGTGGTGTACGAGGAATTCAAAGGCACCGGCAACATGGAACTTCACCTGACGCGCAAACTTCAGGAACGCCGTATCTTCCCCGCCGTGGATATCGAGCGCTCCTCCACCCGCCGCGAAGATCTGCTGCTGCCGCCGGATGTGCTCCAACGCGTCTGGACCATGCGCCGCATGTACATTCAAATGACCGCGCCGCCGCCGCAAGGCGCCGGCATGGACTCCGCGGTGGCCACCGAAGCCATCCTGCAACGTCTGGCCAAATCCAGGAACAACCGCGAATTTCTCGCGACGCTCACGGAGGACTTGTAAATGTCTCGTTTCACCCTGATCAGTTGGAGCGTTACGGCCATCCTGGTGATTACCCTGCTCGGCGCGGCCATCTGGCATATAGACCCGTTCGCCGTGGCAACGCCGCCAGTCACGGAAGCCTCCTCTACGCCAGACGCAGCGACGCCGGCCAGCCTGCCCTCTGCGGCCAACAAAAACGCCCAGCCGGTGGCTATCGTTCGCCGCAGTTCACTGGAAACAAGCCTTTCTCAAAACACCAATTCCCAAATTCTGGAATACAAAGTCAAGCGCGGCGACTCGTTGTTCGGCATCGCGGCCGCGCACAACATCAAACCGGAGACGTTGTATTGGGCCAATCAGGACATCTTTCAGGGTAGCCCCGATAACATTCACATCGGCGATGTTCTGCACATTCCTCCGGTAGATGGCGTGTATTACAAATGGGAAGAAGGGGATACGATTGAGTCAGTTGCGGCGCGCTTTGAGGTGGAACCGGAAGCCATCCTGAACTGGCCAGGGAATCAGATTGACCTGACCAACCCTACCATTGAGCCAGGCACCTACGTCATGATACCGGGCGGGAAGGACAACAATCAGCCGATTTTCATTCAAACCGTCTCACGCCATAGCGGATCGGTTGCCACTTCCTGCGGCGGCGGTTACATTGGCGGAGGCTTTTTCTCCTGGCCGACGCCCTATCATTCTCTCTCCGGCTACGATTACGGTCAGGGCGGGCATCGCGGCATAGACATTACTGCCCCCGAAGGCACGCCGATTTACGCGGCTGATAGCGGCGTCGTCACCGTGGCCAGCGTCGGTGGCTGGAACTACGGCTACGGCAATGTCATTCAGATTGATCATGGCAATGGCTTTGTCACCCTCTACGCCCACCTCAGCGTCATCTACGTCAGCGTTTGCCAGAGCGTGATGCGCGGCTCGACCATCGCTGCCGCCGGAAACACGGGTAACTCCTTCGGCGCCCACCTGCACTTCGAAATTCGCTACAACGGCGTACCCGTTAATCCCTGGGATTACCTGCCTTGAGCAACATGCCCCCCGCAAGCGATGCCATCGACGAAACGCGCCTGCGTCAACAACTGGCCCATTTGCCGCTGGGGGAAATCCGCTTTTTCAGGAGTGTAGGGTCCACCAACGACATGGCTTTGGTTTGGGCTGCCAGCGGCGCGCCCGATTTAGCGCTCGTCTATGCCGAGGAACAAACCGCTGGTCGCGGGCGCGGTGGGAGACGCTGGTTTACCCCAGCCGCCACCGCCCTGGCCTTCAGCCTGATCCTGCGGCCCAACCGCGAGCAGGAAGCGCCGGCGCCGTTCTTTGCCGCTCTTGGCGCGCTGGCGGTCTGCGACGCGTTGAACGCCTTTAGTCTGGAGGCGCAAATCAAATGGCCGAACGACGTCCTCATCCGACAGCGAAAAGTTTGCGGCGTTCTGGGCGAGGCGATCTGGTCCGGCAGCAACCTGGAAAGCATTGTGCTTGGCATCGGCGTTAACGTCAAGCCGCAGGCCGTTCCACCGCCAGAACTGTTGAACTTCCCGGCCACCAGCGTAGAAGAAGAAACAGGCCATGCGGTGGACCGTCTGGCCTTGCTCGCCGCTATCCTGAAAGCGTTGCTTCGCTGGCGCGAGCAGATCACGCAAGCGGTATTTCTGAAACGTTGGGAAAATCTTCTGGCCTTCCGCGGCGAGGAGGTGGAGATTTTCGCCGATACGGGAGAACGGCATGCCGGCGTTGTCGAGGGCCTGACCAGCGAAGGGAGCCTGCGTTTACGTACCGCGCAGGGCCGCGTGCTTCACATCCAGTTTGGCGAAGTGCACTTGCGTCCGCTCCTGTGATATACTAGATTCGCATTCCCGGCTTTCCTGTTGGAGGTCGCCATGTTCGACAACCTGCGTGATCAGGCTTCTTCTTCCCCCTTCTTCCAGGACGATGTGCCGCCCGAAGACATGGCCGAGATTCCAGCCATGAGTCCGACCTCGGCGTTCGAGGCAGGATTTACGCCCGACCTTGAGCCAGAATTCAACCAGCCGGCAGCCTCCGGCCGTTTTCTGGGAATGACGCCTGGCCAGCGCTTCGTTATTTCCCTCCTGTTCTTCTTCGCCGTTTGCCTGATCGGTGCCATGTTCCTGACAGTTACAGGAAAATTTTTCCTGGCTTTCGGTTGAAAGCGGCCATCACTGACTCGTCAGAAGGCGTGTTTTGAAGCCAGATAGTCTGCGATGACAGTATCGTAGTGGGCGGTCATCTTGAACCCTTTGATTGCCAGCCGAACGCGCATTTCCTCAGGCACACTCCCCTTGGCGTTCAACGTTGCCAGTACCATAGCATAATCCTTCGGGTCGCAGACCAGAGTCACGCGCGCGTGGTTCTTGGCCGCGGCGCGAATCAGAGTCACGCCGCCGATGTCAATGTTCTCAATGACCTCCTCATACGTCACGCCACGTCTGGCAATGGTAGCCTCGAACGGGTAGAGGTTGACCACAGCCATGTCAATATAGTCCCAACCCAGATCCAACAACTGACGATGGTCCTCTTCCGTCGGTCGCGCCAACAGGCCGCCATGGATCGCCGGATGGAGAGTCTTGACCCGCCCGCCCAGAATTTCCGGGGAACGGGTATACTCGGCCACTTCCACCACCGGCAGCCCTTTCTGGCGCAGCAAACGCGCCGTGCCGCCCGAAGCCAGCAACCGCCAGCCCAGAGCATGTAGCCCTGCTGCAAACTCCTCCAGCCCATGTTTATCGTACACAGAAAGAATAGCCGTCGGCATGATTCCGCCTCCCATAAGGTTGTTTCTCAGTAACTACTCAGCCATGTCATTGCGAGCCGTTTTCTGGCGAAGCAATTTCCTGCTTTACCATGCTAAATTGACCACGTGTTGGGGATTGCTTCGTCGCGAAGAACGCTCCTCGCAATGACATGCACAACGATTTAAGAGGGGGCTGAACAGTTATGTTTCTCACAGGAATTCATTAACATGAATTCGGGACAGGCTGTTGAGACAACCTTCGGAATTGCGCTGTTTATCCCGAATTGACATTATTTTACCCGATTTTTCCGACCATGCCCACATCAGGGCTTTTCGGCTGGCACCCCTGTCTCCAGCCGAGCGTCGGTCAAGGCCTGGCGAATTGTCTCCAGCCGGATTTGCGCTTCCAGAGGAATCAGGGCCGCCTGCTCATAAAAGGGCGCATAGCCGACCGCGCCAACGTACCTCCCTGCCGGGAAAATCTGCTTCGCAGAACAGCGGTCAGGGACAGGCGGCAGAGCGAAAAACGGTCTTTCTTCTGGCATACACGGCATGACGCCAGCCTGGGCGCGCGCCGCCGCGCGGACCAGCGTCAGCAAGCCCGGCTCCACCAATGGCAGGATGCTGGTCAACAGATAAGGCCGCGCTTCCGGCCATTGCCGGTAACGATCGCCCCCTGTAGCAATGATGCGCGTCCGTTGGGCAACGGCAGTGGCCAGCGCTGCCTGGCCGGTAGCGGTCGAATCCGCAAAGATCACATCCACGCCGGCAGAAAGCAACATGCGCACGCTGGTCTCGGCCCACGTCGTCGCCCTCGCTGCCTGCTGAATCGGATAGGCGTTGTTGTACAGCACGTTGACCTGAGTCGTCGCGTCTACGTAGGCTGCGCCGGCGCGGAACCCTTCACAGGTACGCCAGGATGAGGGAAGGGCCTGCGTACTGCACACCGCGCCCACGTGTCCTGTCTCCGAGACCAGCGCCGCCAGCGCGCCAGCCAGGAAACCGGCCTGATCTTCCGGGAAGACGAGCACGGCCAGGTTATCCCGCCCTGTCTCCGTTGGGGGTTGATCCACGCCGATGAAATAGCAATCGGGGTACTTCCCGGCGGCTTCCAGCGTGGCCGCACGCGCCGCCGAACCGACGGTGACGATGACATCATAGCCGTGTTCGGCAAAGAAAGCGATATTTTGCGCGTAATCGCGGTCGTTTTTCGTCTCCAGCACCTGTACCCAATCCGCGCTTCGAGAGCGACGCAGGGCTTCCCAGGTTTGTTGATTGAGGCCATCATCCTGCACCTCGCCGACCGCCGCGACCATGCCAACGCAGAAGTAACGCGCGCTGGCGCAATCAGGCATGGCGGGAGCCAGCGGCGCGTTCAACGCCAGAAATGTCAGGCCCAGTCCCCCCAGGAAAGCCAGGGAGAGGACCGTCTCCAGCCATCGCCTGACAAACCATCTGCGCAAAGCCATGCGTCTTCCTCAACGCTGGCATCAGGCTGACGAGCGGGCTGTGGGCTGTTGCCGCAAGGCATTCATGACCACCAGCGCCAACCCCATGAACAGCGCGCCGAATAACCAGAGCCAGCGATATTCATTTCCCAGCACTTCTACCAGCACACCGCCCAACGTTGGGCCCAGAATGGCCGCCAACTGCGAAGAGAAATAATACAGGCCAGTATAGGCGCCAATCCGCCGTTCATCGCCATGATCGTACACCAGCGGCAAACTGTTGACGTTGACCAGCGACCACAGCGCGCCTGCCAGCGCCAGAACGATGGCCAGGCTGAGCGGATTCTGAATGATCACGTAGCCGGCCAGGGTCAGCAACGTCAGACCAATCAGGCCCACGCGGATGACCGGCGCCCGCCCATAACGCGTTCCCAACATCCCGGCCGGCACGGCAAAGATAATAAAGGAAACTGTCATCACACCGCTATAAATGGCCGCCGTTCCCGCTTTCATCCCCAGGGTAAAGACGGCGAAGGAGGAAAGCCCTGTCTCCAACGCGTTGTACGCCATGAACCAGAACAGGATGCTGATCAACACCAGCAAGCCGCGCTTATCCGCCTGACCGAAGAGACGGCGTACATCGTCCAGAACGCCGGCAGGGGCAGCCGCTTCTTCTGACTGCGCCAGCGAACGCGGCTCGCGCACGGTCAACAGCACAGTTACCAGCGCGACTGCCGTCACCAGCGCGCCGGCCAGGAATGGCGCATTGCGCCCCAGCGCGTTGAAGAGAAGCCCGCCGCCAAAATACGCCAGCAATCCGCCCACGCCTCCCATGAGGTTGATCACCCCGTTTGCCTTGCTCCGTTCATCGGCTGCAAATAAATCGCCCAGCCAGGCAATGGTCGGCGCGCGAAACAGCGCCATCCCGAAGTTGGTAATCAGGATGAAGACCAGAATCGCCAGCACCGATTGAGCCACCGGGATGAAAACGAACGCCAGCAACGCAATCGGCGCGCCCAGGAGAATCCAGCCCTTGCGGCGTCCAAAGCGATTCCACGTGCGGTCGCTCTTCGCGCCGGCCCAGGGCGCAATGAACATGTTCAAAATGTTGTCCCAGGTCATGATAAACATGGCCAGGGCCGGAGTCAGCCCAAAGCCGCGTATCTCCGGGATTGCCCTCCCTTCAGCCAGCAACCTGGCCTCGAATTCTGGGTTTCCCGCCTGAAGGAAGAGAGGCACATACTGATTGAAGATGGGCCAGATGATGCTGATGCCCAGAAAACCAAAGCCCAGCAAAAACGTCCTTCCCCAGGGAAAACGAGTTGCTTTCATATCCGCGAACCTCCATAGAAACGAGTTTTTGTGTCACAACCTACCCACTATCCATCCTTGTCATTGCGAGCCGCCGCAGGCGGCGAAGCAATCCCCTTGCTTGACGGGAGATTGCTTCGCTACGCTCGCAATGACAAGAGGCAGAGGGTTCTCCATTAGCCA
>DAOTVX010000076.1:0-14349 GCA_034436275.1 Anaerolineales bacterium
ATTGCGAGCCGCCGAAGGCGGCGAAGCAATCTCAAGTTCCACAGAAGCAATAAGCACATTCGGGAGACTCGCGAGGAGATTGCTTCGGCGGCGCCTCGAGCGAGCCCCGGCGTGGCCCTGTTGCCGCCTTGCAATGACAGGAGGAGGTGATTACGATGAAACTCTTTGGGCCTCCTTACTGCATAGAGGATATTCTCGCAGGCAGGCTTGTTTCAACCTTCCCAGACGGCCTGGAAAAGTTGTCTTGCCTGTGAAACGGTTTCATTTTACTTTTGCTGAGAATCGGGTATACTTTTACAAATCCTATTGTTCCCGGAGGAACCTATGAAAAAAGTAATGCTTGCGCTTGTGGTTCTTGGACTGGCGACGTTGGCCTGCGGCATCAGCACTGCCAATTCGAATATCCTCTTTCAGGATGATTTTTCGAACTCCAATAGCGGTTGGCCGAACGATCAGGAAACCGGCTATGTGGATGGCGGGTATGTCATCCGAGTAGCGGACGCCAACAAGGACTCGTGGGTGGCAGCGGGGCAATCTCTGCCGGCGGATGTCATTGTTGAGGTCTCGGCAGCGCGCCGCGCTGGCCCTGAGAACAACGATTATGGCGTCATGTGCCGCGTGCAGGATCTGGATAACTTCTATTTCTTCTGGATCAGCAGCGACGGCTATCAGGTCATCGGTAAGCAGGAAAATGGCAAGACTTCTTTCCTCTCCTCGGAGCAGATGGAGTATACCGATGGCATCAAAGGTGGCCTGAACGAGTCGAATCGCATCCGCGCCGAATGTGTGGGCAATACCTTGAAACTGGTCGTCAATGGGCGCACGGTGTCGAAAGTGACCGATAATACCTTTACCAGCGGCGGCGATATCGGGCTGGCTGCCGGCACCTTTGATGAAGGCGGCGTGGAGATCTTTTTCGACAATCTGGTCGTCAGCAAGCCCTGACGTCGGCGGCGTGGCTTGAACTTCCTGCAGGTGACCGCAGCGGGCGACGAATCGCCCGAAGGGCGGAGCTTGCGCGTCTCACGGCTTACAGCGCGGGATTCCGGGCTGGCGGCGTAACGTCTGCGTGTCCGGCAAACGGCGGATCGGGGGCCGGCTTGCCGGCGTCATGAGCCGGCCATGAGAAGCGCACGGTGGACCGACCACGCGCCAGGCCCGGTCACAATGAAAACAGGCCAGATGGTTAACCGTCTGGCCTGTTGGTTTCGGTTTGTGTCCTTGCAACAACGGCGACTCAGGCCGTACGGGCCGGTGGTTTCAACCAGCGCAGTCCAACACCTAACAGAACCAGATAGAGAAAGTATGCTGCTACCTCACTGAAGGCAGGATCGCCATTGTAACCAAAGAGCGTTTTGAGGAACTGCCCCAGCACAGAATTCTCGTCTAGGAAAGCGTTAAGATTCCAGATGGGAGCAGGGCCGCTTGGCAACCAGCCCATCTGGTTGAGTTCATGTACCCCATGAGCGAGCAGACCGGCAGCAAAGAGTACCAGCATCCCGTTTGTGATAAAGAAAAACCCTCGCAGATTCAGCCGGATAACGGTGGCGTATAGTCCCCAGCCCAACAAGGCAGCTACCACCAGGCCCAAGCCGCCGCCAACAGCGCTTGGTAAACTCCCACTGCGCAATGACGTGGCTGTCAGAAATAATGCCAGTTCCAGCCCCTCCCGCGCCACAATAATAAAGGCGAGCCAGTAGAGTGCTGTGCCCCCTTGTGTCAGGCGATGCTCCACCTGTGCGGCAATGTGTTCTCGCCATTGCCGACTACGATGATGGAACCAGACGATTGCCCAAGTTAACACCGCTGCTGCCAGCAACATGGTCAGCCCTTCAAATATAGCCTCACTTTTGCCTTCCAGTCTCATGCCCAATGTGGTCAATACTCCTGCTCCAAGCAAACTGACCAGCAGGGCGCTACCGGTCCCGCGCCAGATGTGTTTCTGCATGATGCTCTGCCCCAAGCGATGTAAGGTACCGAGGAGAAGGCTGAGAAGCAGGGCGATTTCCAACCCCTCTCGAAGGGCAAGTAATAGAGAAGGAAGCATAGAACCTCCAAAAGATATTTTTTGGATTTTACAGATAAACTTTATATTATTTGACGTATTATATCACAGAACTCTCTACTGCTTATGCTGCTCTACCACCCGGAAATATGCCGTAGAGGTCGCCGGGAAAAGCGCGTGCAAATGTTGTTGGCAGTTCTGGCGCAATTTCGGGGCTTATCATGCCTGATTTGTCTGTCGCGCAAGCTTTCCGGTCTGCCCCGATGGCCTGGAAAGACTGCCTCACGCTGGGGAAGGCGGTAATCAACCTGCCTCCGGCTGACAACTCTTGCGCGGACACGGGAAAAATGCAATGCTGGAGAACCTGCCGGGCTTTAGGGTATAATGCACAGCGCAGAATTCATCAAGTCCCAAAGGTTGGCTATGGCGAAAACCTCTTTTCAGGAAATCATTCTCAAACTTCAGCAATTCTGGGCCGGTCAGGGATGCCTTATCTGGCAACCTTATTACACTCAGGTCGGTGCAGGGACGATGAATCCGGCCACCTTCCTGCGTGTTCTGGGCCCGGAGCCGTGGAAAGTGGCCTATGTGGAGCCCTCGGTGCGGCCGGACGATGGTCGTTATGGCGAGAACCCCAACCGTTTGCACTTGCATTATCAGTATCAGGTCATTCTCAAGCCTGATCCGGGCAACCCCCAGGAACTCTACCTGGATTCGTTGCAGGCTTTAGGCATTGACCCGCGCCAGCATGACATTCGTTTCGTCGAGGACAACTGGGAACAGCCGGCCATTGCCGCCTGGGGGCTGGGCTGGGAGGTCTGGCTGGATGGACAGGAAATTACCCAGTTTACCTACTTTCAACAGGTTGGCGGCGTAACGCTGGAGCCGGTGGCCGTCGAATTGACTTATGGGCTGGAACGCATCCTGATTGCGCTCAACAATGCCCGTGCCATTTGGGATGAACCCTGGGACGGAGAAATCACCTACGGCGAGATTCGTCGCCACGAGGAATATGAACACTCGAAGTATTACTTTGAGATTGCCGATGTGGAGCGCGTGCGTCAGATGTATGCGCTGTATCTGGCAGAAGCCGAGGCCAGTCTTGCCGCTGGCCTGGTACTACCGGCTCACGATTACGTGCTGAAGGCCTCCCATGCCTTCAACACGCTCGATACACGCGGCGCTATCAGCCTGACCGAACGACAGGCCTGTTTCGGGCAGATGCGCGATCTGGCGCGACGGGTGGCGCTGCGCTATCTGGAACAACGCCAGGAGGGGGGGTACCCTCTCCTGCGAGGTCAGGAGGTAGTAGAAAAGACCGCCAGCCCTGCTGTGCCTGCCGGCGCGTCGCCGGCCCGGCCGGCTCCCTTTTTGCTGGAAATTGGCGTCGAAGAGTTGCCGGCGGCGGATGTGGACGCGGCGCAGGCGCAATTGCAGACGCGGCTCCCCCTCTGGCTGGAGGAACTGCGTCTGGAGCATGGCGCGGTGCGGGTTTTTGCCACGCCGCGCCGGCTGACCGTCTATGTGGAGTCTCTGGCGCCGGCCCAGACTGAACGCGAGACTCTGGTCAAGGGACCGCCTGCCGGACGCGCCTTTGACGCCCAGGGTCATCCCACGCCGGCGGCTATCGGTTTTGCCCGTAGCAAAGGGGTAGAGATAGCCGATTTGCAGGTTCAGGAGATGGACGGCGGTCGTTATGTGGTGGCGCGTGTGCGCGAGCACGGCCGGCCAGCGGCGGAGGTGCTGCGTGAGGCGCTGCCGAACCTGATTGCCGGTTTGCGCTTTGAGAAAACGATGCGCTGGAACGCCAGCGGCGTGGCCTTTCCGCGCCCGATTCGCTGGCTGGTGGCTCTCTTGGGTGAACAGGTGATCCCGTTTGAGTATGCCGGCGTCCTGGCCGATAGGGTCACGCGCGGCTTGCGCCCGGAAGGTTCGCCGGCGTTGCCGCTGGCCTCCGCCGGGGATTATTTCGATGTCATGCGCCAGGCCGGCATTCTGCTTGACAAAGAAGAGCGGAAGGCGGCGATTGTGTCTCAGGCACGCGCCACGGCCGCCGCGCTGGGCGGCGAAGTCATCCTGGAAGAAGATTTGCTTGAGGAAGTGGCGAATCTGATCGAAAAGCCGCTGGCCATTGGCGGCAGTTTCAATCCGGAGTTTCTTGCCCTGCCACGTCAGGTGTTGATTGCCGTCATGCAGAAACATCAGCGTTATTTCCCGCTTGAGGCGCCAGAAGCGACGGCCGCGGGACAACCTGCCGCCCTGTTGCCCCACTTCATTGTGATTCGCAACGGGGGCACGGAAGGAGACGATTTGGTGCGTCAGGGGAACGAACACGTGCTGGGCGCGCGTTTTGCCGATGCCGCCTTTTTTGTGCGCGAGGACCTCAAGCAGCCGCTGGAGGCTTACCGCCCGAAACTGGCGACACTGGTTTTCCAGACTCGCCTGGGTTCCATGCTGGCCAAGGCTGACCGTCTGCTCGACCTGGCCGTCGTGCTTGCGCCGTCGTTGGGGGTGCCGGAGGCCGAGTTGCCTCTGGTGCAGCGCGCCGCCTTCCTTTGTAAAGCGGACCTGGCCACGCAGATGGTGACCGAGATGACCTCCCTCCAGGGCATCATCGGGCGCGAGTATGCCCTGCGCGGCGGCGAGCCGCAGGCGGTGGCCGAGGCGATTGGCGAACAGTACTTGCTGGTGCCGCGCAGCCGGATTGGCCTGGCACTGGCCCTGGCAGACCGCCTCGATTCGCTGGTGGGGCTGTTCGCGGCCGGCCTGGCGCCGACGGCTACCAAAGACCCTTTCGCGCTGCGGCGTGCGGCCATTGGCGTTGTCCTGCCGCTTCTGGAACACAGAATTGATTTCGACTTGCGAACGGGCATTGCCCAGGCCGCGACGCGGCAGCCCCTGCCTGTTTCCGGGGAAGTACAGCAACAGGTGCTCGAGTTCTTGCGCGGGCGTTTGCGCGTCCTGCTCGGCGAACGGGGGTTCCGCTACGATGTGGTCGAGGCGGTGCTGACGGAGCAAGGAGACAACCCGGCAGGTTGCGCCGAGGCCGCGCGTCAGTTGCAGACATGGGTGGCGCGCGCGGACTGGAGCAATCTCCTGCCTGCCTATGCCCGTTGTGTGCGCATTCTGCGCTCGGCAGGGATGGACGAGCGGCAGTTGACCCTGCAAAGCCAGGAACTGGCCGTGGAAGAAGGCCTGCTCCGTGAGGCCGAGGAACGCGCCCTGTACCGGACGTTGCAGGCCGTCCAGCCGCCGCGCACGGTGGATGAGTTTCTGCGAGTTGTGGAAGGCCTTGTCCCGGCCATCAACGCCTTCTTCGATAAGGTGCTGGTGATGGCAGAAGATCAGCCGCTGCGGCGCAATCGCCTGGCGCTGGTCGGTCGGGTGGCGGCGCTTTCCGCTGGGCTCGCGGACTTGAGCAAACTGGAAGGCTTTTGAGAGAGGCGCGTCGCGCCGGGCGCCTTCAGGCGCCTAGATATTTCGTAACTCTTCAGCCCTGTCTCAAAACCGTTGTGGATGTCATGGCGAGGAGTGTTCTTTGCGACGAAGCAATCCCCAGGCGGCCCATGTAGCCTGATAAAGGGGAGATTGCTTCGCCAAAAAACGGCTCGCCATGACGTGGCTGAGGAGTGACGATATTTCTCTGATACGAGATGGGGCAGCCGTCCACCAGGGTTGCTGGTGGAGCGGGGTTTAGCCTGCTCGGGAAGGCGGGGTGGCCAGCGCCCGTACCTGTTCGGCAGCGTGGTAAGAAGAGCGCACCAGCGGCGACGATTCCACCCAGCGAAACCCCAATTCCAGACCATACTCGCGCAGTTCCGCAAATTCCTGCGGCGTGTAGTAACGTACAATCGGCAGATGATGCCGGCTCGGTTGCAGGTACTGACCGAGGGTCAGGATGTCCACCTCCCAGGCGCGCAGATCGCGCAGCGCGGCTTTTACTTCTTCCAGAGTCTCGCCCAGGCCCAGCATCAGCCCCGATTTGGTCAGGATGTGTGGGGCCAGGCGTTTGGCATTCGTCAGCGTGGCTGCCGCCCACTCGTAACGATCCTGCGGCTGGACGGTCTTGAACAGGCGTGGCACGGTCTCCACATTGTGGCCGAGAACATCGGGGTGAGCCTCGAGGACGATCTGCAAGGCTTCCACCGAGCCTTTGAAGTCGGGGATGAGCACTTCTACCGAACAGCCTGGCACGAGGGCGCGAATGCGGCGGATGACGGCGGCGAAGATGGCGGCGCCGCCGTCGCGCAGATCATCGCGGTTGACCGAGGTGATGACAGCGTGTTGCAGGTTCATGGCGCGAACGGCCTGCGCCACGCGTTCCGGCTCGTCCCAATCCAGAGGGCCAGGACGCCCGTGCTTGACATCGCAGAACCCGCAGCGGCGCGTGCAGATGTCGCCGAGTAAGAGGAAAGTCGCCGTTCCGGCGCCCCAGCATTCCCCCATGTTCGGGCACATGGCTTCCTCGCAAACGGTGTGCAACGCTTTGGCGCGCATCAGCGTTTGCAGGCGTTGATACGTTTCGCCTTCGGCTGGGCGGACACGAATCCAGTCTGGACGCCGACGCGGAGTCGTGTCCACCTGTGCGGGGTTCACGCGCGCGCGTGTAGGAAAGAAGGGCATTCCGTTATCCTTTCTGTCTGAGGCGTCGGACTTTGAGACGCAGGCCTTCCACCGCGACGACTTCCACACGTTCGCCCTTGCGAATCTTGCCTGCGATGGCCTGGGCGCTCCACAGTTCGCCGGCGGCCTGCACCTGTCCGTGCGGCTCTAGCGGCGTGACGGCAAAGCCCTGTACGCCGATCAGCCCTTCCTGGCCAGTCTGAATGGGGCACTTTTGGGCGCGCAGGGCAAAGCCGACCAGGAGGGCGAATGTCAGTCCCAGCACCAGCCCCATCAAGATCACCAGCGGCACAGAGACGCGCTGGAATTGCGGCGTTCCCGGCGAATTGAACAACACCAGCGCGCCCACAATAAACGAACCGATGCCGGCGGCGGTCAGGCCGCCGTGCGTTGGCGCCTTGACATCCAGGAAGAACAGGACGAAAGCCAGCAAGATGAAAAGAGCGCCAAACCAGTTGACCGGCAGGAATCCCAGGCCGTAAGCGGCCAGCGCCAGACAGACTGCGCCGGTGAAACCCGCCACCCATCCGCCCGGACTGGAAAGTTCAATCAGAATGGCCTGCACGCCGATGCCGAGCAAAATCAGCACCACATTGGGGTTGACCAGAATCTGCAACAGCGTCTCGATGAAAGACATGGGCAGTTCTTCGACGACGATGCCGGCTGTGTGCAGGGTCTGTTTGCCATCAGCCATCTGCACGACGAAGCCATCGAGTTGCCTCAGCAGATCGTCCAGGTCGCGCGCGATGAAGTCAATCAGGCCGGCCTGAAGTGCCTCATTGGCCGACACTGCCCTGGCCGAAGCAACGGTGGCCTCTGCCAGAGCCGTCGCCTCATGTCCGCGGCGCTCGGTATAGGCGCGCAGCAGGGCCTGGATGGCCTCGCTGGCCTTTCTGGCTTCGGTGCTGGAGAGTTCTTCGCCCTGTGCGCCGACCGGACTGGCCGCGCCAATGACCGTTTCGGGCGCCATGGCCGCCGCCTGCGCGGCCAGGGTGATGACAGTGCCCGCCGAAGCCGCCCAGGCGCCGCGCGGGCTGACATAGACTACCACCGGCACTGCGCTGGAGCGCAGCGCGCTGGCTGTTTCCAGCATTGGCTCAAGCAATCCGCCGGGCGTGTTGAGTTGCAGAATGACCACTTCTGCCTGTCGTCGCGCCGCAATTTCCAGGCCGCGCGCGATGTACTCCTGCACGGCAGTGGTGATGGGGCCATCCACGGTGAGCACAATGGCCAGCGGTTGCCCGTCGGCGGTTTGGGTCAGGGGCGCGGCGGCCCCAGCCTGCGGTCGCAGCCAGACCAGCAGGAGAACGATCCCTGAAAACAACCAGCAGCCAATGCCCTTCATCGTGCTTCTATTATACTCGTTTGCCGATTGGGATGGAGTTCTGCTTGCGTCCTCTCTCTTCCGCGTCTATAATTCAATTCGCTCTGTCTGGTGTGCCGCTTCCTGAACTGGTGGCCTATGTCGCAAATTGACGAGATTAAAGCCCGCGTCGATATCGTGGACCTGATTTCC
This sequence comes from Anaerolineales bacterium, assembly GCA_034436275.1. Lineage (GTDB taxonomy): Bacteria > Chloroflexota > Anaerolineae > Anaerolineales > Villigracilaceae > DAOTVX01. The sequence goes on from DAOTVX010000076.1 coordinate 8,145, forward strand.
GAATCGGTCAAGTTACGGCGTAGCGGACGCAACTACATCGGCCTGTGCCCGTTCCATCATGAGAAGACGCCCTCGTTCGTGGTTTCGCCGGAACGCCAGACCTGGCGTTGCTTTGGGCAGTGCAACGAGGGCGGCGATATTTTCTCTTTTTTGATGAAGAAAGAGGGCTGGGATTTCAAAGAGGCATTGCGCTTCCTGGCGGCGCGCGCGGGGGTGACTCTGGAAGCCGTCACGCCACAGCAGCAGGCGCAAAAGGAAGAACACGAACGGTTGCGCGCGGTGCTGGAAGCGGCGGCCATCTTCTACCAGCATCAGTTGTGGCACACGCCAGCCGGTCAACAGGCGCTGGAGTACCTGCGTGACAGGCGTCACTTGAACGACGCTACGATTGAGGCGTTCGGCCTGGGCTATGCTCCCGCTGATTGGGAGGCTACCGCTGACTATCTTCTCGCGCAGGGGTACGGCGAACAGGAGTTAGTGGATGCTGGTCTGGTCGTTGTCCGTCAGGAGAGTGGCGAGCGGCCGGCAGGGGCGCGGCGGCCCTACTATGATCGTTTCCGCCAGCGCATCATGATTCCAATCCGCAACGAAAGCGGCAAACTCTGTGGTTTTGGCGCCCGCGTACTCGCCGCGGACGACATGCCCAAATTTCTGAACTCGCCCGAAACGCCGCTCTTCTCCAAAAGTCGCCTGCTCTACGGTCTCGACCGGGCGCGCAAAGCCATTCGGGCGGCCAATCAGGCGGTCATCGTCGAGGGATATTTTGATGTCATTGCCCTGCATCAAGCCGGCTTCGAGAACGTGGTGGCGCCGATGGGAACGGCGCTGACTGAGGAGCAGTTACGTTTGCTCAAGCGTTACACGCGACGGGTGGTGCTGGCGCTCGACCCCGATGCCGCCGGCCAGGCGGCCATCCTGCGCGGGCTGGAGGCGGCGCGCCAGAGTCTCGATCACACGACCGAACTGCGCTTTGACGCGCGTGGCCTGTTACGCCACGAAGCGCGCCTGCAGGCCGATTTGCGCGTCGCGCTCATGCCGGATGCCCTTGACCCTGATGAAATCGTTCAGCGCGACCCGGCGCAGTGGCAGACGTTGGTGGAGAATGCGCAACCGATTGTGGTGCATGTGATGCAGGCGCTGGCGGCGGGCCGCGATCTGGAAGACGCCAAGGCCAAGGCCGATATCGCCGCCCAGGTCCTGCCGCTGATCGAGGATATTCCCGATGCGGTCGAGCGGGAGGCTTACCGCCAGAAACTGGCGCGTTTCCTGCGCGTGGATGAGCGCGCGCTGATCAGTGCAGAAAACGCGCCCGCCCGCCGCGCGACGCCTCGCCCTCGTCCTCAACCGGCGGCAAGTCAGCCACCGTCGCCGACGCCGACCACCGCCGGCAGTTCACTTACGCCGGCCCGTCGTCTGGAAGCCTACCTGCTGGGTTCCCTGTTATCTCGCCCGGATTTGCTCTATCGTCTGGATCGCTGGTTGCAGGAAGCCGGCCTGAACCGCCTGCTCGAAGAAGATTTCGGCGATACCGCTCATCGAACTCTCTTTCGCCTGCTGCGCGCGGCTCTGGAACAGGATGCTCAAGACGTTGCGCAGTACCTGCAACTTCATCTTTCTCCTCCATTCGATGAAATGATGGCCGATTTACAACGTCAGGCTGGAGCGCCCGACGCACTGGATGACCGTTTGCTGGAGGAGTTATTCCGCGCGGTGCGTCAGTTGCGCCGTCTAACCATCCGCGACCGTCTGAATCAGTTGCGCTTCCTGCAAGAGGAAGCCCAGGAGCAGGGAGACCTGCGTACGGTGGCCTATCTGGATATGGCCCGGCAATTACGTCAGGCGCTCATGGTGCTCGATCAGGCGGCGCAGAAAGCCGTTGTTCCTCGTTGAGAACTATGACTCGAAAAATGAAACCTGTCCCACGTTATCCTCGTCGTCCCTCTCTGCCAGAATCGCCTCCCGCGCCGCCCGAAGAGCGGCCTCTGCCAGAGGAAGCGCGCCGGGCCGATTTTCCTGGCGAGGAAGAGCCGATGGGCGAAATGACCGATCTGGAAGAACCTCTCTCCGAGAAAGACATCCTGTTCGAAGAGGTGGACGAACTGGCCGTAGAGGAAGCGCTGGACTTCCGCGATGTCGAGACCATAGCCGAATTGACCGAAGACCCGGTGCGCCTCTACCTGCGCGAAATCGGTGGCGTGCGCCTGCTGGATGCCGACTCGGAGTTTCGTCTGGCGACACTGCTGGAGGGGCGGCGCTTGATTTCAACCCTGGGCCGCCGGCGACACGCCCGCTCGGCCGACGAAACGCCGGCGCGGGCGCTCTACCGCCTGGTCCTGCGCGATTTGCTGACCGACTGGCAACGCGCTGGAGAGGATGCCGCGCGCCTGGCCATTGCCCTGCCCGATCTGACGCTGATGCTTACCGAAGCCCAAATGCTCCACCAGACGTGGGAGAGCGACTCGCCATCCTATCTGCGATCGTTCATGGAACAACGGGCCTGGGGGCAAGACCCGCTTTGGGATGAACTGGTTACCCATGTGTACGGTATGTTCCTGGCGTTCTACCTCCTGCCGGCGCCGTTCGCCGAGTGGCTGCTGAAGTACCTGCAACGGCATGGAGATTTACCGGGCCTGCGCACGTTCTATCAGCATCTGCCGGCAGAAGAGGCCTTGAATGCCGAACTGGCGGAGGCGCGCCGTCGCGCCGAAGAGGCGCACGCCGCCCTCATTCGCGCCAACCTGCGGCTGGTAGTCAGTGTAGCGAAACGCTATCTGGGGCGGGGCGTCGCTTTCCTGGACCTGATTCAGGAAGGCAATCTGGGCTTGCTACGCGCCATCAGCAAGTTCGACCCGCGCCGCGGCTACAAATTCAGCACCTATGCCACCTGGTGGATTCGCCAGGCCATCAATCGCGCGCTGGCTGAACAGGCGCGCACCATCCGTATCCCGGTTCACCTCTTCGAGTCGATTTCGCGCATCGTCAAGGCCCAGCGTACGCTGGCGCAACAATTGGGACGGGAGCCCAGCAGCGAAGAGGTGGCCCTGGAGGCTGGCTTCCTTTCCCCTGAAGATGTGCAGGCAATCCTGCGGGCACGCGCCGAGAAACGCCCTCTCGATACGGCCCTGCATCGTCGCTGGCAGCAGGCGACGGCCAAGGTCGAACGCATCCTGCGTTCGGCAGAAGAGCCGGTTTCGCTGGAAGGGCCGGTAGGCGATGAGGATTCAGGACAGTTAGGCGACTTCATCGAGGACGAGGAGGCCGTTGAGCCAATGGACGCGGCCGCGCGTGAACTGTTGCGGGAGCAGGTACAACATGCCCTGGCCGCGCTCTCGGAACGCGAACGCCAGGTACTTGAACTGCGGTTTGGCCTGATTGATGGCAAAGACCACACGCTGGAGGAGGTCAGTCGTTACTTCAACGTGACGCGCGAACGCGTGCGTCAGATTGAAGCGAAAGCGCTGCGCAAGTTACGCCATCCTACCCGCAGTCGTCATTTGAGGGAATATCTGGGGTAACCCACAGGACAGGGCGCCTATGACGACCAGCGCCGCCTCGCTCTCCGCTGGCACAACGTTGGAGGAATGCCTGGAAATCCTCCTCGCTGAACTCGAACTGGCTATCCGCTGGGACAGGCCCTCGCTCTTGCTGGCTGTCTATCCGACAGAGACGATTCGGCAGCAGGCAGAAACTGCATTGGAGACGCGCTTGCGCGCGCTGGGGCAGAACGTGCAGCGACTCCTGATCAGTGCCGAGCAATTTGACATCGCCTGGCTACTGGCGCAACGCGCTGATGTGGGACAGACAGTCTTCTTTGTCAGTGGTCTGCGCTGGGGAGGCGGAAAAGACGGGGGCAACGCTTACCGGGCGCTCAATCTGCGGCGCGAACTCTTTGTGGAGCACCGCGCTCGCCTTGTCTTCTGGCTCACCCCTCAGGAAGCGACAGCGTTGCCGCGCCGCGCGCCGGATTTCTGGGCTTTTCGCCATCGCGTGGTGGAACTCCCTCCGCCTGTTCCCTCTCTGCCCCCCAACGTCTCGCCGCCGTCGGCGACCGGCGCCGACACGGAGAACGCCATCGCCCTGCGTACGGCGATGCTGGCCAGCCTGCCTGAAACCGCCGAAGCCCAGGCAACTCGACTGACGCTGCTGCTCGAACTGGTTTCCCTTTATCGTCAGAGAGGAGAGGGGGAACGTGCTCTGGCCCTGGCCCGGCAAAGCGTGCAACTGGCGGAGCAGACAGGGCACCAGGCCGATCAGGCGCGCGCCTGGCTGGAGTTGGGGCTGACGGCGCTGGCCAACGGCGATAAGACGACCGCGCAGCAGGCCTGTCAGCGAGCCGTGGCGCTGGACGCAGTCAATGCCCGGGCCTGGGAGAGCCTGGGGCGCGTGTATCATGCCTGCGGCCAGAGCGCCGCCGCGCTTCAGGCCTGGCAGAAAAGCCTCGAACTCGATCCACATCAGGCCGACGCCTGGGCCAGCCTGGGGGATGGGTATCGGGCGCAGGGGCGTCTGGAAGAGGCCCGGCGCGCCTACCGCAAGGCTACCCACCTGGCGCCTGACGTCGCCTCCTGGTGGGCGCGGCTCGGAGAAACGTTGTTCGAGGCCGGAAACGCGCGCGCCGCCTTGCGACCGTTGCAAAAGGCGTTACAGTTGGATGAACAGCAGGTGCACGTCTGGGAGTTGCTGGCACGCGCTTGCGAGCAGCTGGGGCGCTCACGCCAGGCCGAACGCGCCCGTCAACGGGCGCAGGCTCTGGCCACGCCCCCCTCGCCGGCGGGTACAGCAGCTGATGGGGCGTTTACGGGGGCGGCAAATAATCCAGGGGATTGACCTTGCCGTACTGAACGTGCATCAGTTCGAAATGGAGATGCGGCCCTGTGGAATTGCCCGTGCTCCCCACAAGACCAATTAATTCACCCTGCCCAACACTTTGACCACAGGCGACGTTGATCTGGCTGAGATGCGCGTACAGCGATTGCCAGCCGTTGCCGTGATCGAGTACGATCACATTGCCGTAGCCCCAGTCGTTCCAGCCCGCGTACACGACCACGCCGGCGTCGGTGGCAACGACCCCGTCGCCCAGTTCGCCGGCCAGGTCAATGGCGTAGTGACCGGTCTCCGGCGAATAGTTGTATCCCGAAATCCAGTGCTTCGGCGTTGGCCAGACGAACGTTCCAAAACCCACGGCGCCGCCCGAAACCGCCCCACAGGCGCCAGGGCCGATAATTTTGGCGCGTGCCGGATTCTGGCGGGTAATGCCAATCGGCGCCTGCCAGGAAAGCAATTCACGCCGTCCGCCCGGCACAATCAACCAGGTGCCAGGAGGAATGTTGGGACTGGCATAATCGCCGATGGTTTCCGGGTCAAGGTGGTTGCCCGGATAGTTAACGATGGCCTCCGCATCAACGCCGAAGAACTCGGCCACTTTGTTGAGGTTTTCTGTTCCCAACCACTCATAGTAGGTGCCGTCTACCGGCAGGATGTTCAATACCTGCCCCGGCCGCAGGCTGTGCGGCGTATCTTTCAGCACAGCGTAGTTGCCAAAGAGAATCGTGCTTGGCCTCAAGCCGAACTTTTCGGCAATGCCAAAGACGGTATCCCCTGGCTGGACGGTGTACTGGATGACGTCAATTCGTGGGCGCGAGGGGACAATGGTGTGCGGCGAGGTAGAGCGACTGATGGCCTGGACTTCCCCCTGGGTGATGACCGGGATGTCTGCTGCCGATAGCGCCCCTTCGACAGGCGTCACGACGGCTTGCGCCTCCTCGGAAGCCAGCGCCGCCGGCGGGTACAGTACCTGCATAATCAATACCACTGCCAGCACCATGATCACCGAAACCACATGGTTCCCCAGGCGCATGGCAAATTCCACCAGACCCAAACGCGCCAGCGCGTCACTGGCACGTTCAAGCCAGTTGCTCGCCGGAGGAGTCCGGCCAGGCTCGCTGGACGGTGAGGGGATATTTCCATTCGGTTGTTTGTTCATGGCAGGGATAATAACACAGCGCGAAAGACCCTGTCAAGTTGCTGCGTTCTGGGGTGTCCACGCAAAAACTGTCGTACGAATGTTGCTCTGTTGCCAACACTCTCAACGTATGTCACGGCGAGCGAAGCGCATGTCCCGCCTGCCACGAGCGGAGCGTGGTGGAGCGTAGCGTAGGGAAAGCAGTCTCCCGGCAGGCAAGGGGATTGCTTCGCCGCCTGTGGC
>DAOTVX010000077.1:0-16885 GCA_034436275.1 Anaerolineales bacterium
GCGCCCTCCTCCGCCGCATCGCGCAAAGCGACGTAAGAAAAATACGCCACCCCGAAATCAATGATGCCGGCCAGAAGTATAATGAGCACACTCAAGGTCAGCGCCAGTTCCACCAGGCTCTGACCACGCCGAACGGAAGAACGAGAAGGCAAACCGTTCATGGGTACCTCTGACTGGAGTTGTTCGAATCCAGCGGCTCACAAAACGGATCCGTAACCACCGACATGACCACGCGAATCTGGGTAGCACTCTGGTTGAAAGCCAGCGTCAGTCGAATCTGCCACGGGAGTGATCCACCGGGAGAGAATGGAAGAGCCCAGGGACCGCCCGGCACAGAGAAACCGCTGCCCTGAACGCTGTAACCGGTCCAGATGGACGTGCCGTCAATAGCAACGCGGTTCAACGCCACACCGCCGCTGCTGTTCCAGGACACCGTAATGGCGTTGGCCAGAAAGTTCGCGCCGGTCAAATCATAGATTGTCCAGGTGACATTCTGACCATCCGCAATCGGCCCGCTATGCTTGAGGACACAGGAAAGCGGCGTGTTGGTAGGTGTCGCCGTAGGCGTTGGCGTATAGGTGCGACTGGGGGTATAGGTACGACTGGGGGTATAGGTACGACTGGGGGTGAGCGTAATGGAAGGAGTGAACGTGATACTGGGCGTAAGCGTAATGGAAGGAGTCAACGTATTCGTTGGGGTAAGGGTATCGGTTGGAGTAAGGGTGTCGGTTGGCGTAGCCGTATTCGTTGGGGTGTTCGAGGGGGTAGGCGTTCTGGATGGGGTGAAAGTCGTGGTGGGGGTGTGCGTATTGGTCGGGGTAAAGGTATAGGTAGGCGTAGGGGGGAAAGTCGGGGTATAAGGCGGCAAAGTCGGCGGGTTGGTAATCTGGGTACCGGCAACTTCCACCTTCACCAGTAAAGTACGTGCGTTCTCCGAACGCACAACGCGCGCCGAGAGTGGGACAATCGGTGCAATTGGCTCGAACTGGGCGCTGACCATCACGCGAATACGATCGCCGTTTTTCAGGTCGGGAGGGGGGCAATGGATGTCATCGGCAGTGCTGGCCGGGTTATCGGTGCCGGGGCCGTGATCGTAACGAATTGTGACCTCTTGAATCACGCCCAGGAAATCTACCGCCAGCGCGGCCTGGACGATACCGTTACAATCCTTATAGCGGGCGACGCCGCCGGTCTGATTCAGGCCTGTGGCTGCGCCATAGCGCGCGCCCTCGCGGCTGGCCGTGGCGACAATGACGTAGGTGGCGATCAGGCGTCCCAGTTCCATGATGCCCATAATCAACATCAACAGAATCACCGCCACCAGCGCGAATTCCACCGTGGTCTGGGAATGCTGGGCTTTACGCCATCGTCTCATCCACATCGGTCACCTCCCGATTCTCCCCTTACTGTGGCAGCAAGGCGCGCACCACCTGCGGGAAATACAGCAACAGGACGGCGCTGAAGATAAAAAAGGGGGCATACGGAATGAACAGATTGAAAGCCTGCTGGCGATAATGGCCGCGCGCCAGAGCCACGCCAAGAATGATGAGGCTGACCAGGCCGGCAGCCAGTACTGCCATGAGCAGCGCGAACCAGATCAACGGCCAACCGAGCAGCAATCCCAGCACGGTCGCCAGCGTCACATCGCCAGAGCCCAACGCCTCTTCCGCATCGGCAACGCCCAGACGTCGCGCCCGCAGGCGGGTAAAGATTTTGCCAAACAGATAAAAGCAATACAGAATGAGAAAACCGGCCACACCGCCGATAAGCGTATCCACCCAACCATGGAGCAGAACGCCCAAAACCAGCGCCAGCGCCAGGCCAAACAGACTGAGCGGAGCGAGGATCAGACGATGTTCCAGATCAATCACGGCTACGGTCAACAGATAGCCAAACAGAATCAGGCCGGGCGCGAACGAAAGCCGCGCCGGCGGTTGCAGTCCCAGGAACAACGCCGCCATCAGGCAAATTCCCTGCACTGCGTACGCGCGCCAGCCTCGCCCCCGTCCACAAGCCGGACACCGCCGCCCAAACAAATAACGCCCCCAGGCATAGGGCTGCCGGCAGTCGGGGTTCAGGCAGGTCGGGCGGCTTAACTTCAACGTGGCAGGCAATACATCTGCCAGATAGTTGACCAGCCAGCCGACCAACCAGCCGGCAAGAAGGAAAAGCAGAATCTTCGCCATTTCCTTATTATTATAGCAAATTTTGACCATTCCTGTATCTTAATGGAATTGCAAAGATCCCGGCCCCATCGGCGCGCTTGGCGAAACCTGCTTTTTGTCTTACAATCCGGGTATCCTGTTCCGGAGAAGCGTATGGAAAAGTTCATCATTGAAGGCGGAACGCCGTTGAAAGGAGAATTGACGCCGGCCGGCAACAAAAACGCGGCGTTGCCGATTCTGGCCGCCACGCTTTTGACCGATGAGGCGGTCATTCTGCACAACGTTCCCAACATTCGTGATGTGAACGACATGCGCCAGCTGATTGCCAGCCTGGGCGTGGAAGTCACCGATCTGGGGCAGAATTCCTGGCGCGTACAGGCGCGACAGGTACGCCCGGCCGATTTAGACCCCGACCTTTGCCGCCGCATTCGCGCCTCGATCTTACTTGCCGGCCCGATGACCGCGCGCGCGGGCGGGTTGCGCCTTCCGCCCCCTGGCGGCGACGTGATTGGCCGCCGGCGGGTGGATACCCACATGCTCGCCCTGCGCGCCCTGGGCGCACAGGTACATTACGACCGCGCCTTTGCCTTCCGAGCCCCCCGCCGTTTGAAAGGCGCCGATATCCTCCTCGACGAAGCCTCGGTCACGGCGACGGAAAATGCGATCATGGCCGCCGTCACCGCGCGTGGCGAGACCGTGCTGCGCAATGCCGCCTCGGAACCGCACGTTCAGGAACTCTGCCACATGCTGAACGCGCTCGGAGCGCGCATTCACGGCATTGGCTCCAACACCCTGCGCATCGAAGGCGTGGACGCGCTCCATGGCGGCGAGTTCACCATCGGTCCAGATTACCTGGAAGTCGTCAGTTTCATTGGCGCGGCCGCTGTTACGCACGGCGAAATCCGCATCCGCCAGGCCGCGCCGCACTACCTGGAGATGATTCGTTTCGTCTTTCGCCGCCTGGGAGTGGACTGGATCGTCGAAGGCGAAGATATCTTCGTCCCGGCTCGACAACGACTGCGCATCCAGCCCGATGTGGGCAATGCCATCCCGGAAATCAAAACGAACATCTGGCCCGCCTTCCCCACCGATTTGACCAGCATTGCCATTACGCTTGCCACGCAAGCGCGCGGCAATGTCCTCTTTCACGACTGGATGTACCCGGGCCGGATGTACTTTACCGACAAACTGGTCGCCATGGGCGCGCAAATTGTCCTTTGCGATCCGCATCGCGTCATCGTCAGCGGGCCAACGCGTCTCTACGGCGAGAAGGTCGAAAGCCCCGATATTCGCGCTGGCATGGCTCTGCTGCTGGCCGCGCTGGCCGCTCAGGGACAATCCACCATTCGCAACGTCGGGCAGATCGATCGCGGCTACGAGCGCGTGGACGAGAAATTGCGCGCACTCGGCGCCCGCATCGAACGGGTCACCGAATGAGACAACAAAAAAGCCGCCTCCCCAGCGGCGGCTTTTTTATTCCGCGCGTCCTACGTTGCCGGTTGCGCAGTAACTTCCAGAAATTGATCCACCACCTCGCGCAGAATGCGCTCCGGCAGAGCCCCCACCTGACGATGGACTACCTTGCCGCCATATACGAACAGCAACGTGGGAATCCCCTGAACGCCATACTTCATCGCCCATTCTGGATTCTCGTCCGTGTTCACTTTGGCCACCACCAGTTTCCCGGCCTTCTCCCTGGCAATCTTTTCCAGAGCCGGGGCAATCATCTTGCACGGGCCACACCACGGCGCCCAGAAATCCACAATCACCGGCAAGGGATTCTGCAAGACGGTCTTCTCGAAAGCGGCATCGGTAACATGGATTGGTTCATCGCTCATAGAAAAATCTCCTTTATTCATTGAAAATCTGGTATGACGAAGTCACACGCGCGGCGCAGCGCAGCATCGCGCCCACAGAGCAGTACTTCTCTTCCGAAAGGCGGATCGCCTGCTCAACATCGCCGGCCTGGATGTCCCTGCCCCAGAGCAAATAGGTAACGTGAATATCGGTCCAGATGCGCGGATGGTCAGCGGCGCGTTTGCCGCGCACGCGTACATGAAAGTCACGCAAAGCCACGCGCTTCTTTTTCAAAATACTGATCACGTCCATGCCGGTACAACCAGCCAGCGCCGCCAGCAACAACTGCATCGGGCCAACGCCAGGCTGACCGTTCCACTCACCCATCTGCACCTGACCACCGGCCTCATTGCGGGCCAGCAACGTCAGGTCGCCTTTCCAGGTGGCAGTAATCTCTGTCCACTCTTCACCCATCGTTCCGCTCCTCATTACGTCTTTTGTCTTACGCTCACGCCGCGCATTTTGCGCTCTTATCGAGTATATCATACAGATGCAAACGCGCCAAAAATGTTACAACTTCCAGTATAATCACGCTACCATGAATGCTCCTCTGACGCGCTGGCGCGCCGGACTCGCTCGCAGCAGCCAGGCGGCGTTTGGCCGACTGGCAGCTTTGCTCGGCGCCAGTGAAATCACAGACGAGACCTGGGATGAACTGGAGAGGCTGCTGCTCCAGGCCGATCTGGGGCTGGAGACGACCGAATCCATCCTGAGCGCCCTGCGCGCGGCCGTCCGTCAAGGCGGTGTGAGACGAGCCGCCGAAGTACGCGCCCTGCTGGCCGCCGAATTGCGTGCCCGTCTCGCGGCGCCGCCCATGCCAGAATTTCCGGCCCGGCCGTCGGTCATCCTGCTCGTTGGCGTCAATGGTTCAGGGAAGACGACCACAGCCGCCAAATTGGGGCATCGTTTCGCCAGGGACGGCAAACGCGTGTTGCTCGTCGCGGCAGATACGTTTCGTGCCGCCGCCATTGACCAGTTGCAGGTCTGGGCCGAACGCCTGGGTCTCTCCCTGCTGGCTTCCCAGCCAGGCGCCGACCCCGGCGCGGTGGTCTACGATGGCATCCAGGCGGCTCTGGCCCGGGGCTACGATATCCTCCTGATCGATACCGCTGGCCGTCTGCATAGCCGCACGAACCTGATGGAGGAACTCAAGAAAATCCGCCGTGTGGCTGCCAAAGCCCTGCCCGGGGCGCCGCATGCCGTCTGGCTGGTCCTGGATGCCACTACCGGGCAAAATGCTCTGGCGCAGGCGCGTGCCTTTCAAGAAGCGGTAGGCGTCAACGGCGTTATTCTGGCCAAACTGGATACCAGCGCGCGCGGCGGCATGGCCTTTGCGGTTCACCAGACCCTCGGCCTGCCCATCCTGTTCGCCGGTTTGGGCGAACAGGCAGAAGATTTGATCCCCTTCGACCCGGAAGCGTTCGTGCAGAGCCTTCTGGAATCCTGACGAGAGGAAAAGAAAAACGCTATGCAAGACTTGCTTGAAAAACTGCAAACCAGCGAAGATATTTTGCGTCAGTTAATGGTGCGCCTTTGACCTCGCGGCAAAGGAAGTCAAATTAGCGCAACTGGAACAAGAGATCGCCGCCCCCGACTTCTGGAACGAGCCGTTGCGCGCCCAACAGATCAGCAAAACCGCCGCAGCGTTGCGCGAGGAAATCGAAGACTGGCGCGGCTTCGAACAACGTCTGCGCGACGCCATAGAACTGGCGCGCCTGGACGACAACTCCTTGCGCGCCGAACTGGAAGCCGAGGTCGCCGCCATTGAAGCCGATCTCGAACAACGCTCCCGCCGGGCCATGTTTTCCGGCCCCTACGATGCCGGCGACGCCTTACTGGCGATTCATGCCGGCGCCGGCGGCACCGACTCGCAAGACTGGGCCGCCATGCTCCAACGCATGTACCTGCGCTGGGCGGAACGACGCGGCTTCGAGAGCGAAATCCTCGATTTAAGCGAAGGCGAGGAGGCCGGCATCAAATCAGTGACCATTGCCGTCAACGGCCGGTATGCCTATGGCTACCTGCGCGCCGAAAAGGGCGTACATCGCCTGGTGCGTCTTTCACCGTTCGACGCCGCCCACCGGCGCCATACCTCCTTTGCCCTGGTTGAAGTCCTGCCGCAAGTGGCGCTCGATGACCCACAGGTACAAATTGACCCCAGCGATTTGAAAATAGACGTCTTCCGCTCTTCGGGCGCCGGCGGACAGAACGTACAGAAGAACGCTACGGCAGTGCGCATCACCCACCTCCCGACCGGCCTGGTGGTGACCTGTCAGAACGAACGCTCCCAAATGCAGAATCGCGAGAACGCTTTGCGCGTGTTGCGCGCCCGCCTGCTCGAATTGAAACGCGCCGAAAAAGAAGAAGAAATCGCCATCCTGCGCGGTGAATACCTCAAAGCCGAGTGGGGCAACCAGATTCGCTCCTACGTCCTGCACCCTTACCAGATGGTCAAAGACCACCGCACCGAGTTCGAGACCTCCAACGTCGCCGCGGTACTGGACGGCGAACTGGATGAGTTTATGGAAGCCTATCTGCGCAGCGCAGGCAATGGTCGATAAGCGAAAGTCGAGGACGTTCATGAGTGATCTCCGTTTTCCCCGAGTTTTGGTGGTTGGCGGCACCGGTTTTCTCGGCTGGCATGCAGTTCAGGAATTTGTGCGACGCGCCTACCGCGTGCGCGTCCTCGCCCTGCCCCCGCTGCCGGCCGCAGACCTTTTTCCTCCTCACGTGGACGTGCAGTTGCACGACGTCAACGCCCTGAGCGATGAGGCGCTCACCCGCTTGCTCGCCGGCCAGGACGCGCTGGTGTTCGCGGCCGGCGTAGATGACCGCGCGCTTCCCCCCAGGCCAGCCTACCCCTTTTTCCGCCAGGGCAACGTGCTGGGACCGGCGCGTCTCTTTCGGCTGGCGCGGCAGGCCGGCGTCCGGCGCGCCGTCTTGCTTTCTTCGTACTTCGTCCATTTTGCCCGTCTCTGGCCCAACCAGAAACTGGGGGAACGGCATCCTTACATCCGCAGCCGTCTGGAACAAATCCAGGCCTGTCTTCAGGCCGCGGAGCCGGACATGGAGGTCATTACCCTCGGCCTGCCCTATATTTTTGGCGCCATGCCGGGGCGCATCCCGCTCTGGAAGCCACTGATAGACTACCTGCGCGCCTTTCGCATTGTCCTGTACCCACGCGGCGGAACGGCCTGCGTCAGCGTGCAAAGCGTGGCTCAGGCCATCGTCGGCGCCGTAGAACGCGGCCAGCATGGCGCCTTCTACCTTATCGGCGACGAGAATCTGACCTGGCGACAAATGCTCCTCGGCCTGGCAAAAGCCATGGGACGGGAACGCCTGATAATCTCGCTCCCCAATTCTCTGGTTCGCCTCCTGTTGTTGCTCGTCAAAGGATGGCACGCTTTGCAGGGCAAGGAAAGCGGCCTTGACCCTCTCCATCTGGCCGAGATCCAGACTGCCCAGACGTTCTTTGACCCCGAACCGGCCCGGCGCGCTCTGGGCTTCACGCAAGGGGACCTGCAACGGGCTTTTGCCGAGACTGTGGCCGCCTGCTTCGCCTGAAATATGCGCCGTCGCTGCGTTTTTTTCCTCCTCAGTCTCCTGACCCTGACCGCCTGCCGCCCGCAGCCGGTCGGCGTGCCGGTGACCATTCTGGATGGCGAGACAACATACCATCTGGTCTCATCCAGCCATGTTCCTGCGGAGTGGTTGCAGCAGGCCGGCCTTGCGCTGGACGAAACTGACCGCCTGCTGTATCAGGATCAGGTGATCGCACCCGGCGAGTCACTGCCGCCAGCCGAAGCCTATACGCTGGAAATTCGCCGCGCCGTGCCTGTGACCATCCTGACGCCAGAGGGACAGCGGGTACTCCAGACCAGTGCGCGCACAGTCGGCGAGGCGCTGGCCGAGGCCGGGCTCGCCATCCGTCCGGGCGACCGTATCCTCCCGCCGCCGGAAACGCCGTTGACCGCCGCCATGACGATTACCTGGCAGGCTGGTCGTGACCTGATCGTGCTGGTAGATGGCCGCGAGGTGCCCATCCGCTCCGCCGCGCCCACCGTTGGCCAGGCGCTGGCCGAGGCCGGCTTGCCCCTGACCGCCCTGGATTACAGCATTCCCGCCGAAGACGAACCGCTCCCGGCCGACGGTCGGATTCGCATCGTCCGCGTGCGCGAAACAGTCACCCTGACTCAGAAGCCTGTCCCTTACCAGTCACGCTTCGAGGCTTCCGCCGAACTGGACCTTGACCAGACGGCTTTATTGCAGGCCGGCGAGGAGGGACTGGCAATGGGACGCACACGCGTCCGCCTGGAAGATAACGTGGAGGTTGCGCGTCAGGTAGAAGAAGAGACGCTCGTCCGTCCACCCCAGGATCGCGTTGTCGGTTATGGGACAAAGATCACCATCCGCACCGCCGTTGTGGATGGAGTCACGATTGAATACTGGCGCGTGCTGTATATGTACGCCACCTCCTACTCGCCCTGCGGCGGCGGCACGCAAACGGTGTGTTACTATTACACCTCCAGCGGCAAGCCGGTGCAGAAAGGCGTGGTGGCCATGCGCCGCGCCTGGTACTATGCTTTTCGCGGTCAACCGCTCTATATCCCCGGCTACGGTCGAGCCACGGTAGAGGACGTTGGCGCCGGCTTCCCCGATGGCCGTTACTGGATTGACCTGGGCTGGAGTGAGGAGGAGTATCAGCCGATGACCGGTTGGGTAACCGTGTACTTTCTGACCCCCGTCCCAGCGGATCCGGTGTATCTCCTGCCCTGAGGTTCCGCTTCGGCCACGAAGACTGAGAAAGACGGCGGTCCACCCGGAACGGCGGCACTTCTCCCGAAGCAGCGATGAGCACCCCTTCCCTTCCCCCTTTGCCTGTTTCGTCCCTGTTGCGACAGTATGGCTTGCGTCCCAACAAAGGTTTAGGGCAGTCTTTCTTGCAGGATAACCGCGCCTTGCAGAAGATCGTCGCGGCGGCAGAAATCAAGCCGGAGGACGAGGTGCTGGAAATCGGCGCCGGCCTGGGGAACCTGACCCGTTATCTGGCGCTTCAAGCGCGGCGTGTGATTGCCGTTGAACTGGACGAGCGCCTGTTTCCGGTATTGCAGGCGGTTCTATCCCCTTATCCAAATGTCAGGCTGGTGCACGGCGATATTCTCGCCCTGGCGCCCGCTGAACTGGTGACTGCCGCGGAATATCTCGTCGTCGCCAACATTCCTTATTACATTACCTCAGCGCTGATCCGTCATCTGCTGGAAGCCGCGTCGCGGCCGCGCCGCCTGGTGTTGACGGTGCAGCGTGAGGTCGCCGAGCGCATTTGTGCCACGCCGGGCGCCATGAGTCTGCTGGCGCTCTCGGTGCAGGTATATGGAAAACCGACGATCGTAGCCCAAATACCGGCGCGGGCATTCTACCCCTCTCCTCAGGTGGACTCTGCCGTTGTGCGCATTGATATTTATCCGACGCCGTTGATTCCCTCAGCGGCGTTGCCGCGCTTTTTTGATCTGATTCGCGCCGGTTTTTCCCAAAAACGCAAAACCCTGCGGAACGCTCTGTCTCGCTCGCTGGCCCTGCCTCCCGATGAAACCGAACGCTGGATTCAACGCGCCGGCCTCGACCCACACCGTCGCGCCGAGACGCTCAGCCTGGCCGAGTGGCAGCGCCTGCTCGACGCCGGCTAGCGTCGCGTCAGGTTGGACTCGCTGTTTTTCAGCCTGTCAGTCAGCGGAATGGCAGGGGAAGGTAGTTCTACGCCAGCCGTTCCATGCTTTTGCTCACACACGGCGCTACCGTCTGACGGTGGTGGCTTGTTTCTGGCGCAGGTCACGATACTGCCAGCGTACCTGCCAGACGCGCAGCGCCGCCTCCAGTTGTATCTGCAAGGACATTTTCGATTTTCCCCAACGTCGCTCAGTAAAGTAAATCGGCACTTCGGCTATGCGATAGCCCAGACAGTACGCCAGATAGGCCATCTCGACCATGAAAACATAACCTCTGGCGCCAACGCGCTCGAGTGGCATCTGCCGCAAGGCTTCTGCGCGCCAGAGACGGTAGCCGGTGGTGACGTCATGCAAAGGCATGCCTAAAATCGTCCGGGCATAGAAATTGCCCCAGGCCGAAAGCGCTTTGCGCCACAACGGCCAGCGCTTATCCACCGCGCCGCCCTCCACATAGCGCGAACCGAACACGACATCACAGGTCTGCAAGCGCTCTGCCATCTGCGGCAGCGAGGCCGGGTCATGGGAGAAATCCGCGTCCATCTGAGCAATGGCCTCGGCCCCTTCGTCCAACGCCACCCGAAAGGCCTCCAGGTACGCCGAACACAGCCCCAATTTGTCAGCGCGGCAAATCACGCGGATACGCCCCGGCCAGGCTTCCGCCAGTTCTCCGGCCAGCCGGCCGGTGCCATCCGGACTGTTGTCATCCACAACGACCAGATGCAGGTCAAGGGGAAGCGCAAACAAAGCGGAGACCAGACCGGGCAGGTTCTCCGCTTCGTTATAAGTAGGAATCGTGACTGTAATCCGCAAAAAAACTCTCCTAGGCGGGCATGAGTGCCCGTTTGAGGTGCTCCAGCGTTTCGTATTGACCTGCTCCGCCCTGTAAAACGCCAAAACGTAGCTTCAGGCGGCGATGATTCCTGCGCTCCTGTTCGCGGTCTTTGAGCGGATAGAAATACTCCAGGGATTGCTCCAGCCGACTGCGCAACCGTTCTTCGAGAGCAGGCAAGGCGCTCTGCGAGGTGATCAGGACAAACGCACAAGGGCCAAGATGTCCCACGAAATGACCGCTTTCGCCCACTTCGCGCAGAGCATTCTGGATCATCAGGCTCATCGCCCGCAAGACATCATCGGAGGCAACAAAGCCATAGGCCTCGCGAAAGGTTTCCAGATTCTCGATCCCAATGACTAGAATCGCCCAATCCTCCGTGTGCAGGCATTCCGTCAGGCGTTCGTCCACGGCGGCACCTTCCGGCAGGCCGGTGATCGGGTTGGTCGGCGCGATCCGCCTGGCACGCTGCAGGACATTTTGCACACGCAGGCGTAGCTCCTGCACATCGAACGGTTTGGTGAGGTAGGCTTCGGCTCCCGCCTCCAGCCCCTGCAGGCGGTCGGCGCGATCGCGTTTCTCCGTCAGGAAGATAATCGGGACATCCTGAGTACGGCGGTCGGCGCGCAAACGGCGGGCAACTTCGAAGCCGTCTATGTCTGGCAGACGAATATCCAGAATCACCAGATCCGGGCGATGCGTTTGACAGGCGCGCACCCCATCTTCGCCCCAGTTGACGGTAAAGACATCGTACCCCTGGACCCGAAAGTACGCATTCAACATCTCGGCAATATCCAGATCGTCTTCAATAATCAGTAATTTGGATTTCGTCTCAGCCATGACGCCTCAACTACTCACTGATTCGGCTCCTTCTGGATGACGAACTCGCACAATTCATCCCCGACCGCCACACACCTGGACTCATTCACGCGGAACTCCAGCCCACCGGAAACCCAGGAGAGCATCGCCTGGAGCAGACCGGTGGCAATATAACAGACCGGTTTATCCGCGCCGCTACGGCCCCAACACACCGGGCAGCGGTGAATTTTCCACAGAAACTCGTTTTCGGTTTCCTCAACTGTGGTTTCCTGGTCGCTAACCTGGGAAAAGATTTTCGCCGCGGCCGGCAGGCCAATACGCAGTTTCGCCTGCAGCGGCAGCACCTTGAAAGCCAGATCGCCAACGCCAGCCAGCGCGCCGAAGTTGCGCAAAGCATCGTTGAAGGTGGCGCGCCCGGCGCGCAGCGCCAGACCACGACCGCCACGCGGCCCGTACATTTCCTCCAGCGCAATGTGAATAGAACTGAAATCAGCGAAATCGAACCCGCGCTCGAGGTTATCCGGCGGGTAATTGTCAATCAAATGGCTGAGGCCGGCAAGATTGAGGATCGCGTTCAATCCATTCTTGCCCATCACTTCTTCATAGGCCATCAGGGCAATACGGGCAAACTTGTTGGCGTAATACCAACCGCTCTTCGGTATTCTCTCCATAATGACCGCCTGTCAGATGAGTTTAGCCAGGTCTTCTGCCGCCCGACGCATATCCAGGAAAATCAGGCCCAGTTTGGCCTGCTCGCGCGCCAGCGCGGTCAACACTGCCTCTTCTCCCACCGACATCAGCACCACATACCCTTTCTGGCCTTTGATGTAAACCTGCTCCAGCGAACCGCGCCCCAGTTCGGTAGCGATTCGTTCGCCCAACGAAAGCATCGCCGCCGACATGGCCGAGACGCGATCCTCCTCTACCCCCTGCGGCAGCGCCGAGGCAATGCTCAGCCCATCGACGCTAACGACAGCCGAGGCCTCAATATCCGGCGAGGACGCCTGAAGTTCGCGCAAGCGATCCACCATGAGTTGAGTACGATTCTTGGTCAAAGTTGCCTCCTTGTCTCAACAAAAGTGATACACGCCGTGAGACAGCCCACACAGCACTACTGCTAATTTAGCACAGGGCGGGACATGTGTCAAGTTCAGAATGGCTCACCTTACCCGTCTGTTAGCCGATTCCCAGAAAATCCTGGCGCGCTGCTTTTGATGAACGCTACCCGTCAAACTCTCCTATCGTCTTATCGTTGACCTGAACGATATAATGCCCCGGCGGATAATCTGCCAGCCGCACCTGCGTCTCGAACGGCGCCAATACCTGAGCACACACCATCTCTTCATCTTTAGCGACCGAATAGGCCTCCACTCGAATGATGCCCTGCTCATCTGGCGGGTGAACGACCACGCGCAGCGCATGGCATGGGGTAGGCAGAAAACCACGCAGGGAAAGCACAACCTGCGGCGGATGGGTGGCGCGAACAATCAGTTCTGCGGCATCCAGGTAAACATTCCCTCGCGGCAGGGTCGCTGTGTCTGCGCCGGGCGTCACCGTCTCCAGAGGAGCGGGCGTTGGGGACACCGACGTCGCCACGCCACTCCCTGGCGCAGGGGAAGGACGTGCACCGGATGACGGAAACGGCTGGCCGGCAGGTCCACATCCCGCCAGGATAACCAGACAGACCATTCCAGCAAGAACGCGCAACACAGTCACCTCCTGTTCGCCTTCAAAACGAAGGGCTCGGATCAGGCGCAACGGCGGACGCATTGGTCATAGTCTACTCGCAACTGCTCAGCCATGTCATTGCGAGCCGTTTTTCGGCGAAACAATCTCCCATTTATCGGGCTAAATTGACTCGCCTGGAGATTGCTTCGTCGCAAAGAACGCTCCTTGCAATGACATACACAACAGCTTTGATGCAGAGCTGAGCTGAATAGTTACGTCTACTCTTCTTGCAAGCCGCAAATCCCCTCAGCATAGTTCCCTGCCATGATCGTACTGGAGGGTGAACCGTCAACGAATGGGGGGAGCAAACCCACGAATGACGAATCAGGTATAATTGGACGCGTACGCTGACATGCTCTTTAGCCAGAGGAATGGATTAGAAATCCCGATTTCATCATTGCATGTACTGCGACAAACTCACTCAGGTATTCCTGAAAAGCCCATTGACCATACAAGGAATGAGGAAGGGATGGGAAAATTTATTGACCTTGAGGCCGAATATTTTGTAAACCAGCTATCGCAAGACGAAACCGGCAAACGACAGTACTATCGGCCTGTTTATTCGCTGCACAAATGGTGGGCGCGACGGCCAGGTGCATTGTTCCGTTCTATCATTCTGTCAGCAACGCGAGGAAACAGGGACGAAAAATCTTTCGCCCTTTTCGAGCGCACGCGCGACGGTTCACTTTCTGCCGAAAGCGAATATTTCAAAGAGCATCGCCTGGAGGACGTGGTAATCTTAGACCCTTTTATGGGGGGTGGAACAACGCTGGTAGAGGCCAACCGCATGGGGGCTAAGGTGATCGGTTGCGATCTGAATCCCGTTTCCTATTGGACTGTCAGGGAAACTCTGAAGCCCGTTGATTTAGAAAAATTAGACAGGTATTTCAGGCAAATCGAAGAAACAGCCGGGGAAAAAATCAAAGCGCTGTATAGAACTCGCTGCGTCGAGTGCGGGCAAGAAGCAGACGGGATGTATTACTTTTGGGTTCGTTATGTGACATGCCCCCATTGCAAAAGGGACGTGTATTTGTACAAACGCGCTTTGCTCAACGAAGGCTTGAGCCGTAACAAGCCGATTTCTGCAAAAAATCCTGCGACGGTCTTTTGCCCTCAATGTTTTGCACTGAACGAGTGGAATGGAACCCACCCGTGTACCTGTAAAAACTGTGGATTTTCCTTCGACCCTGAAGCTGGGACATACGATCAGGGATTTTATGAATGCCCTCATTGTCACTCGCGTATTCGGCTTCTGGATACCCTGAGTGAGGGCCAAACGCTAAAAGAAAAACTGGTAGCCATCGAATACTGGTGCCCATCGTGCCAGGCTCGCCGCTACAAGTCGCCCGATGGGGAAGACGAAGCCAGGCTTGATTTTATCCAGGAAACAATGCGGGAGCTGTCCTACCCCTACCCCGCGAATGGGGTTGGGAGTGGTCGCCTGATTTTTCCTCGCCAGAAAATTCTGGAGGGTGATTCATCGCTGCGCTGGAGGTTGCACAAATATACGCATTACTATCAGCTGTTCAACCCGCGCCAGATTCTCGCCTTTAACTATTTGTTCGAGAGCATCCTGGCCATTCCGGAAGAAGAATTCAGGAATTCTTTTATTACCGTATTTTCTAATTCACTTGAATACAATAACATGATGACGCCTTACAATTACCCGCACAGGAAATTGCATCATCTGTTTAATTATCATGCCCTGCCCCTCACCACAACTCCGGTAGAAAATGCCGTCTGGGGAGTGGGGGATGAAGGCGCAGGCACCTTTGTCAACTGCTATAAACGTTACCGGGCTGCGAAGCTGTATTGTCAGTCGCCGTTCGACCGGTTCAAAGACAGGCGCGGTATCGTGCGCACCGTGCCGTCCAGAGAATACATTGCCGCTGATTTCGTAGCCTCTTTTGACCAGCTCCAGAAAACGCCACGTTCCGCCATGTTGTTTTGCGGCGATTCCTCTTCACTCCCCGCGATCCCGGATCAAAGCGTTGATTTTATTATCACCGACCCACCGTACTTTGATAACGTGCATTACTCTGAACTCTCGAACTTCTTTTATGTCTGGCTGGCAGAATTAATCGTCCACCCATATTTTGAGGCCGAGCATGTTCCTACAGACGACGAAGCCATCGTAAACGGCAAAATGGAGAAGGGAGAACAGGAATATCAACAACTGTTGAGAAATGTCTTCGCGGAAGGGCACCGCGTCCTCAAAGAGAATGGCAGGTTGATCTTTACTTTCCATCACTCGAACTGGAGGGCCTGGTGGACAATTCTCCAGGCGATTGTCGGCAGCGGTTTTCGAGTGATAGACTCGTTCCCTGTGATGAGTGAGTACAAAGTCAATCCCCATATTCGCAACAAGCAATCCCTGGATATGGATCTGGTTTTGGTTTGCGAAAAGAACACCCTCCCGGTTGTGCCACTCTCGTTAGACCCCGAGGATATTTTTCAACGTGTGCAGGAGAATTTCAAAGAAGACTTAAACGCTACAGAAAATAAGTGGTTTCTGCGTTTCATGGGTGAATTGCTCCGAGCAGCCAGTACATCTCCAGAAAAAGTAACGTATGAGTGGTTTTATAACTCTCTTGTCTATTTTAGCCACCGTTGGAAACAGATGCCTCCAGAGGAGCACCTTCTTCCCTCCCGGTTTCCTGAACCCGCTCAGATGAGATTGTTCGAGAAATAAGGAGACTCCTGTATGAGTCACTCTCGACCACCGCGCCTGAGGAATGTCAGCAGAGCAAACCCACCCTATCCGCTTAATCAGTTCCCTGCTGATTTTGGTTTGAAAGTGGGAAAACACGTCATTTACATTCTTGCGACCAAAAGTGTGCCTGAGATCGCAGGCTCGGAGTGGGAACAAATTTTCGCAGATAGCATTGGAGCACAATGGCAACCATCGAATGTCGGACTGGCAGATGTCATTCTTGGAACCACAGCCTGGAGCGCGAAAACCATCAAAGCCTCTAACCCCCATACACAAAAAACAGTGCGTTTGATCTCCGGGCGTAATTCTCCGACCTATTCATTCGACCAGAAAAATTTCGATGTAGACCCCCAACTGATTGGGGATCAGGTGCTGCAAATCTGGAACGAACGAGTGAATGCCGTGCGCTCTAAATTTTCAAGTTTGCGCACGGTTGTCTTGATAAAGTCAAAGGACCTTACCAGACTGGCCATCTTCGAGTTTGAAACCGTGTTTTATCCGCCAGAACAATATATCTGGCAAACCAACGAAGATGGTAATCTGGAAGGCCTGGAACGTGCAACTCGTTTTCACAAGTTCACCTGGCAGCCTCACGGATCGCAATTTACCATCATCGAGCCTGTGCCAGACGATTGCCTGCACATCACCATTAAGCCACCTCCCAGGCTGGATAGAGACGAGGTTCTGAAAGCGATCCATTACGACGATAGTTGGATTACCGTGAGCCGCAGAAAATGAGCGCTTTCCTCGAGGATATTCAGCGCTTGCTCAGCGATCATCAGTGATCGCCCGCACACTCCGACCAGGAGCCAGGCCCACCACCAGCAATTCCCAATCTGAACCAATATCGAACGGGACACGCCAAGATTTTGATACAAATCAGTGGGATGGTTCACAATATGTTGACACTCTTGTAGCCCTCAACCTAACTTTTGTGCAACTGGCGAGCGAATCGTGAAAAACGGCCTCAGATTGCAAGATTTTGCACCTTACCAACCGAAGCCAGAAACGGCTATGCTTATTGCCACTCCAATTGAGGATGGTGGCAATG
>DAOTVX010000078.1:0-2269 GCA_034436275.1 Anaerolineales bacterium
CGCACCCGCTCCCTGGGTGCGTTTTGCGTTATGGTGAAAGGAGCAACCGATGGCTGCCCTACCTGCCCTCCCGACTCTCCTCCCCTTCCTGAAGCCGCCCGCAAATACGGGCTGGACGAGGCGCACCTGCGTTCACCGGTGGAGAGTGGTAACATTAAGGCTGCTATGGTGATGGATAACGTGGTCGTGGATGAGGGCGAAGTGGCAAAGACCATTCTCCGCAAAGAAGATTTGCCGGAATATAAAAAGTTTGCGCATTTGGCTGGACAGTCTATTTGGTTAAGTGAAGCATCCAGACTCTATAATACCAAACACGCCTTCAAAGACCACGTTTGACGCGCTGATATACACTTGCTGTAACTACTCAGTTCTGCATCAAAACCGTTGTGGATGTCATGGCGAGGAGCGTTCTTTGCGACAAAGCAATCTCCTGGCGAGTCAATGTAGCCTGATAAATGGGAGATTGCTTCGCCGAAAAACGGCTCGCCATGGCATGGCTGAGTAGCTCGACAATGTTATATTTTCGTATAGTTGTCATTGCGAGGGTGTTCTTTGCCCGAAGCAATCCCCTGATAATTGGGAGACTGCTTACCTTGAGGCTCGCAAGGAGGTTGCTTCGGCGGCTATCGCCGCCTCGCAATGACAAGGGACAGGTAATCTAACATTGTCGAGGTAGTTACACTTGCAAAATCACAGGGTTTTCGTACTGCGTGCAACAACTTTTGAGTGCACACGAATAGATTTTGTATGGCTCTGGGCGCAGGCAAGGTGGGCCGGTGAAGGAAAGCGTGTCGTTTCTTCTGGCGCGGGGTTATTAAGGGCGAGGATTTTCCCGATATTCATCAGAAGGAGATTGTGCTATGGATGCTCTTGTACCTGCTCTGTCGGCTCGTTACCTCACCGCTCTGGATCGCCGTGCGCGCGAGGCTTTGTTGGTCTGCAGTGGGGCTTTCTTCGTGGCGGCGCTGGCTCAGGTGCGTGTGCCGCTGCCATTTACGCCGGTGCCGATTACCGGCCAGACGTTTGCGGTATTGCTGGTGGGGGCAGCGCTGGGGTCGAAACGAGGCGCGGCCTCTTTGCTGGCCTATCTGGGAATGGGAGCGCTGGGGTTGCCATTCTTCGCCGGTGGGGCTGCCGGGGTGAAGCACCTGCTTGGACCCACGGCCGGATATTTGTTGGGCTTTGTGGTGGCAGCGTGGCTGGTTGGATGGCTGGCTGAACGCGGCCTGGAACGGCGTCTGCCTCAGGCGCTGCTGGTATTTCTGGCGGGCGAGGTGGCCATTTACCTGCTCGGCGTCGGCTGGTTGACGTTCGTGCTGGGCAGTTTTCAGAAGGCTCTGCTGGCTGGCTTCTTTCCCTTCCTGATCGGCGATGCCATTAAATGTGTGGCGGCGGCTCTGGCTTTGCCGGCGGCGTGGCAACTGGTGCGCCGGGCGATGGGATAATGGACGTGGCACGGCTCTGGCCTGAGGGCAATGCCCGGCCTGTCAGGCCAGAGCCGACGACCAGACAAGGCGTGCAGCCAGCCAGGGGAGGAAGGTAGGGAAGTCGCTGTCTGAACGCCGGTGACGATGCGGAAAGGTCGTCTGGCTGGTCACGGCGGGGGAATTGTGGTTTCTCAGCGAGGCGCCGCTGTGATTTTCGTGCTAAAATACGTACATGTCCAGGCCACATATTCCCGGGTATCGCGTTCATCGTCGTCAGGTCTTCTGGCAGATTCAATTGCCTTTGTTCTTGATAGCCGCCGCGTTGTTCGCCGGCGCGCTTTTCTTCACAACTGGGGGAAACGGGCGGACGCGCCTGTTGGCTGACGTTGCTCTCATCGTTTTGGTGTTGCCGCTGTTGGTTCTGGCCCTGATCGGGATAGTCTTGCTGGGGTTTGTCATCATCCTGTTTGGTCGTTTCCTCTCCCGGCTGCCTCTCTATACGGCCAGAGCACAAGAGTACACGACGCGCGCGCAGGGGGCACTGCAACGCGTGGCCGATTGGAGTGTCAGGCCGTTCTTCTGGTTGCATCAGGCGAATGCCGCGTTGCGACGCGCGGGGGTGTTCTGGTTGAAAAACCGGTGACGGGCCGGCCAGGGAATGGTGGAACAGGGCTTATAGGGCGCGATGAAACGTACCTGTCTACCCATCCACGTCATTGCGAGCCGCCGAAGGCGGCGAAGCAATCTCAAGTTCCACAGAAGCAATAAGCACATTCGGGAGACTCGCGAGGAGATTGCTTCGGCGGCGCCTCGAGCGAGCCCCGGCGTGGCCCTGTTGCCGC
>DAOTVX010000079.1:0-4479 GCA_034436275.1 Anaerolineales bacterium
TGACCTATCTGGCGCAAAGCGTCTTTCTGGGAACGCTGGGAGCCGTGCTCAATTTTCCGCGTGGCGCTCTGGTGCTCTCGTGGGCCTTGAGTACAACGTTACTGATCGCCGCGCGTGCCTGGGCTTCTATCTGGAAAGACATTATCCAGGCCGAGAGCAAACGTCCTGGCCATCTGGGAAAGGAATCCATCGAGAATGTACTGGTCATTGGAGGAGCCGGCTACATCGGCTCGGTACTCCTGCCGCGTTTGCTCGAAGCCGGGTATCGTGTTCGCCTGCTCGACTTGCTGCTTTACGGCACCGAACCCATTCAGGAATGGCTCAAGCACCCACGCCTGGAAATTATCCGCGCCGATTTCCGCCAGATTGAGAAGGTCGTCCAGGCAATGCACGAGATGGACGCCGTCATCCATCTGGGCGGTCTGGTAGGCGATTCGGCCTGCGCTCTGAACGAGGAATTGACGCTGGACATCAATCTGATGGCCACGCGTATGATTGCGGAAGTCGCCAAAGGCAGCGGCATCGGTCACTTCATTTTTGCCAGCACTTGCTCCGTGTACGGCGCGAGCGAGCAGATGGTAGACGAGCGCTCCGAACTCCATCCTGTCTCCCTCTATGCTCGCAGCAAAATTGCTTCTGAGAAGGTGCTGCTCAAGATGGCCGATGACCGTTTTGCTCCCGTCATCCTGCGCTTCAGCACCATCTACGGCATGTCAGGACGGCCTCGCTTCGATCTGGTCGTCAACCTGCTTACCGCCAAAGCCGTGGTGGATCAGGAAATCACCATCTTTGGTGGAGAACAATGGCGGCCTTTCCTGCACGTTGCTGACGCGGCGCAGGCCATTCTGTTGGCGCTCAAGGCGCCGTTGCCACTGGTACGCAACCAGATTTTCAATGTTGGCGCCAACGACCAGAATTATCAGATCCGTCAAGTTGGGGAGATCATCCATCAGCAAGTTCCGACAGCCGTCATCGTGCACAAGGACGAACTCGCCGACCCGCGCAATTACTGGGTTAACTTCAACAAAATTCAACGGACACTCGGCTTTGCTCCGCAATGGACTGTGGAACGGGGAGTGGCAGAAATCATCGCGGCCTTCCACGAGGGGAAGATTCGGGATTACCGTGAGGCTCGTTACAGCAACGTTGAATTTCTGAAACGCGAGGGCCTCTATCTCCTCACGAATCATGATGCGGGCTGGGCCTCCGCCCTGCTCCATGAAGAGTCCATTGACGTGCCAGAAGCACAAAGAGCCTGATGGCGGCACAGCGAAAATGGTATAATTCGAGCACTTCAAGGGAACATCTGCATTGTTGCTCTCGGAGAGGTGCCAGAGTGGTTGAATGGGACGGTCTCGAAAACCGTTGTGGTCCTCGTGGCCACCGTGGGTTCGAATCCCACCCTCTCCGCCACCATGGGGCTGCTTCCATCGGAGCGGCCCTTTTGTGCATTTCAGGCAGGATGAGATGACGCCGCGCAGGCTGTTTGTGCTGGTCTTGTTTGCCGCTATCCTGGCCATGTCTCTGGGCCCGCTGGCTGACCCTGACTTCTGGTGGCATCTGCGCGCGGGCCAGTGGATGGTGGAGCATCGGCTTATCCTGCATCAGGATATTTTTTCCTTCACCAGAGCTGGTCAGCCATGGATTGCTCATGAATGGCTGGCGGAAGTTATCTTCTACCTCCTCTACCGCCTGGGGGGAACGGGACTGCTGGTTCTTTTCTTCGCTTTGCTGATTACTGCTGTTTTTGCTTTGCTTTACCTGCGCAGCGATGGGAAGCCCTACCTGGCTGGCTTTGCGCTCGTGTTGGGGTTTCTGGCAACCGCGCCGCTCCTGGGAGTCCGCCCACAGATGTTCACGTTCTTGCTGGGCAACCTGTACTGGTATTTGCTGGAACGTTACCGACGGGAGGGGAAATGGCAGTGGCTTGTTCCCCTCCCGCTGCTGATGGTGCTCTGGGTCAACCTTCATGGCGGTTACGCGCTGGGTGTGTTCCTCATAGGCGTTTTTGGCCTGGAAGCCGTTGTTGAGTGCTGGCGTAGAAGACAGGAACAGGAAGCCTACCGCTACCGCAGGCAGGTGGCCTGGCTGGGAATCGCTCTCCTGACCTCAACATTGGCGGTAATGCTCAACCCCAACGGCGCGCGGATGTACCGTTATCCATTCGAAACGTTGGGCAGCCCAACCATGCAAACCTATATTCAGGAGTGGTTTTCGCCAGACTTTCACCTCTCCTACTGGCAACCTCTGGCCATCTTGTTGATTGCCACCTTACTGATCGCGCTTTTCTCATCGCCGCGTCTTTCCCTGGCGAACGCCTTGTTGCTCGCCTTCTTCTGTTACGCGGCTCTGCGTTCTGGCCGGCATGTTCAATTTTTTGTTCTGGCGGCGGTACCTGTCCTCAGTGCAGGCGGTGAACAGATATGTCAGAAATATTTTCCTCGCCTGGCCACGCGCAGCGAGGCACGGCGCGGACAAAACGCCCTGGCGGTCGCGCTGGCGGTCGTCTTGGGGCTGGCTTTAGCCGGCCGTTACAGGATGGTTCTCCGTCAACAGGAGATCAGCGAGCGAGAGAAATTCCCGGTAGAGGCTCTAGCCTGGCTGGAACAGCACCAACCCTCCCCGAATCTTTACAACACGTATGACTGGGGCGGCTACCTTATCTGGCGGCTTTATCCACAATATCGCGTGTTCATTGATGGCCGCGCGGATCTCTACGGCGATGCATTCATCGAGGAGTTTCTGAGCATCTATCGCGCTCAGGCAGGCTGGGAGAAACAGCTGGAGCACTATGAAGTCAGGACAGTGCTGATTCAACCTTCGGCGCTGCTGGCTCAGGCTTTGCAGCAGTCAGACGCCTGGACAAAAGCCTATGAAGATGAAATCGCAGTGATCTTCATCCGCCGCTGACTGGGGGCAATCCGTTTTACGTCAGCGCGCGCACTGCTGCCAGGACTTCCGCGCTGTGTTCGGCAGGTTTGACGTTCTCAAACACTTTGGCAATGCGGCCCTGACGGTCTATCACGAACGTAGTGCGGAACACGCCTTCATAGGTGCGTCCCATCAATTGCTTTTTGCCCCACACTCCATATTGCTCACAGACTTTGTGCCCTTCGTCAGCCAGCAGCGAGAAGGGCAAATGGTGTTTTCGTTTAAAGCGGGCATGGGAAGCCGGTGAGTCGGGGCTGACGCCCAGGATGAGAACCCCGGCCCTGAGGTAATCCTCGTAGGAATCACGAAAATTACAGGCCTCGGTGGTACAACCAGGAGTATCGTCTTTTGGATAGAAATACAGTACCAGTGGCCAACCGCGAAAATCAGAGAGGCGGCGCGGTACGCCATTTTCGTCAGGCAGGACGAAATCCGGCGCCATCGTTCCAGCAGGGAGAGTCATGGTTACCTCCAGGGAAATTTAATTTAGACAGAACATATCCAAATTATACCCTGAAAAGCGGCCGCATGGTGTCTTCCCGTGGAGGCCATCTCTGGCCGGCTGGCTGAATGGCCCCTGGTGGTCGGCGAAAGGGGAAGAGGCGGGGTAATTTTCCATGACAGCGCCAGGCCGAGCCATTAACGTTTTGTCCTGACGACGCGCCAGAATGCAAAACGCACCCGCTTCCGGGTGCGCGCGTGATGAGTGCTGACAGGGAGAACTTCTCCCAGTGACCGACCGGGGACTCGAACCCCGAACCAACTGATTAAGAGTCAGCTGCTCTACCGAATTGAGCTAGTCGGCCAGAGCGTTTTCGCCTGAACGCAGGGGGAAATTATACCTGAAAGAGCGTTATTGTCAACAATGCGCTGCAGGACTTTCTGTCCACCTTGACCTACGTTCGTAAGGGCACTACTCATCAGGGGAAATTATCATCGGTTACTCTGTCGGCCTGGCCGCGAGATGCTTTGCAGCAAAGGCGCCATGTTGATTCCCGTCGGGGACGATTGAATGCCGATTCGTCTGGGATAATCCACGACAAAGCAGTACAAGGCCAGAAGGAAAGGCTGTTTTGGTTAAATCTTCCCCAGCAGCGCCCGCAGGTAGGTTTTGACCTTGACCGGCTGGCCCGAAAGCATCGTCTGGGCGCGGAACATCCCGGCCACGGCGCGGACGATGAGGATGGCGGTGACGGCCAGCAGGACGGCAGCCAGCGGCGGCTGCCACCACGCCACCCCGCCGACCGAGAGGCGCGCCATCATCGCCACCGGCGCCGAGAGCGGGAAGAGACTCAGCGCGGTGGCCAGCGCCCCGTGCGGCGCCTCGGCGAAGATGTTATTGCTGAAAACGAGCGGAATCATCAGCGGCAGGAGGATGACGAAGGTTACCTGCGAAGCCTCGCGCAGGTTGGGGGCCAACGCCCCCAGCCCGGCCATCAGGCTGGCGTAGACGGCGTAGCCGAGCAGGAAGAAGACCAGCCCCCAGACCAGGAAGGAGGCCGGCAGGTGGATTGCGGAGGGCAGGTTGAAGGTGCGCCCGCTCAGGTT